>NZ_AP024987.1:340000-680000 GCF_020885515.1 cyanobacterium endosymbiont of Braarudosphaera bigelowii
ACAGTCTTGTATTTTTAATGCAAAGTATAGGTATGTTGTTTGCCATTAATGTTTTAAAGTATGTCAGTGTAAAAGAATTTCAAAATGATGCAAAATCGGCAATTTCTGTTGTTATGGAAGGAGATCTAGAAGGTTAATTCAGTACCTTAATTAAAAATATTATACGTGGTAAAAAAATAAGAAAGTTATCTATAATTTTTTATGGCTCACAATATACTCGATAGCCTTCACAACAAAACTATTATTTTATCTAAATATTAAAATTTTTCTAAAAGCGACATCTTTAAAAAATTGAACTACTGTAAATTTAATAAAAGTAAAGCACTTATACTTCAATATTTGACTTTACTATTTTTTAAACATACTATGAAATTTAATTTTATCCTCCTATACCTATTTTCACTGCTAACAGAGGATTTAGAGGTATTAATACTAATAACACTATCAGCATTGATGCTAAAGCACATATCGCACGAATATCATTAGGCTCGGTTAATTCATTAAGGCTCGGTTTCCCGATATCTCTTTGTAAAAATAAGATAACCATAATCCAATATAAAGGTATGAGATTATTAGGATTAAATATAGTTATAATTCCCAATATTATTAAAGTAATAACAGTAGATTTTTTTGCGGTATCCCTTCCATAAATGGCCTGAATAATTCTTCCGCCATCTAATTGACCTGCAGGCATTAAATTTAATGCAGTAATTACTAATCCTAACCATCCAACAATCACTAAAGGATTAATAGAAATGATTGAATTTTGTAACTGTTCGCCTAAGATAACTTTCGCTAAAATACCAATCAAAATTGATTTCTGAAATGATTGAGTAGTTATCTGAAGTAAGCTACCAGAATGCGATAGAGTCAATCCTGATATTAGAAATAAAATAGAAAGAATTCCACCAAAGACTGGTCCAGCTAAAGATATGTCAAACAGAGTTTTTCTATTTGGGATTAGAGATTCAAAGCGAGTAATTGCACCAAAAGAACTAAATTCCCAAATGGGTAAAAAAAATGGCCAACTTAGTTTAATACCATAAAAATTAGCCACTAGATAATGGCCAACTTCATGAAAAACTAAAATCATCCATAGAGCTAAAGTAATTGGAATTATTTCTTGATATCGATTCCAATTATTAAAAATATCAAAGCCAAGTAAATTACTGGTTTTCTCTAAGCTAGTGACAATAGTTGCTAAAAAAAGCACTATAGCTAGGTTTTTTTGCAAAATAGTCATCGATTTAGAATCATTAATATTAGGAAGTACTATAACTACTGGTTTTTCTTCAGTTCCCTCTACTAAGAATAAACAGTATTTTCCACTAAATTGTGTTTGTAATTTGTTAGAAAGAAGTTTGTGTGTTGTATCAGAATCACCTCTCAAATTTCCTTTGAAAATTACACCACCTTCATATGGAACGGCCTCTGTTGAAAAAAAAGTATCAATACTAAATATACTTTTAATAGTTTGAATATCTTGATCAGGAATTGAAGAAATATCTATAGTCTCATTGCTATGAGTGTCTACTTTCAGTGAATCATCATTCTCCAATTTTTTTTCTTTTTTTCTCTTAATTAGTCTACTTAAATATATATAAATTAAGAGGGAAGATAATGGAAGTAGGAAAGTGTTAACAAAACTGAACTGAACTCCAAATAATAAGAAACTAAGGATAACTATACAAGGAAGTATTAGGTCAATTGATCGCAGCCAAGAGAAAAACCTTACTTCTCTAGTTTCTCTAGAAGAATTAATCCGATTGTTTATTAAAATGAAAAGTCCTATTGTTACCGTAAGAACAAAAAAGACTAACTCTCTTTCAGATAAAGTGAACATATTTTTTTATTCTTCTATAATTATTTCAATGAAAATAAAGGAAGCAATATACTCAATCTTCCTACTCATTTATTTTTAACTTATTAAAATAACTAAGTGCAGATTTTAGATTACCTTGATAAAGATCTAAAAGACTTTGACCATCTTTTGATGTAATTCCTGTCCAATAACGTAATAGTGCTAATTTTACTTGTTTATTACTATCCTCTAATAATAAAATTGCATCCTGACGGCTTAAATTAGTTAATTCTTGTAAGATACGCAATGCACGATCATAAAGTTTTAAATTTGTTATTGCTACATCAATCATTCGATTTTCGTAGACTTTTCCTAACTTTACCATGACTCCAGTTGATATAATATTTAAAGCCATCTTGGTTGCTGTTCCTGCTTTTAAGCGAGTAGAACCTGCCAATATCTCAGGGCCTGTTAATAATCGAATATTGATGTCAACACTGATTGGAACTTGTTCTATTGGAACACAACTAATAGCAATTGTAGTTGATAATTTTTTTCTTGCAGCATTTAAAGCTCCATGAACAAAAGGAGTTGTTCCCCCAGCACTAATTCCTATAACTACATCTTTATCTGTTATTTCCTTTTGAAGAATTTCTTTTTCTCCATCTTGAAAGCTATCTTCTAAATCTTCTGAACTTCTTGTTAGAGAAGAATTTCCACCTGCTATGATACCCTGTACTAATTCTGGACTAGTACAAAAAGTTGGGGGACATTCTACTGCATCTAAGACTCCTAATCTTCCGCTTGTTCCTGCTCCAATATAGAATAATTTTCCTCCATCTTTTAGTGCTTGGCTAATAACTTCAATAGATTTGGCTAATTCTAGCCGTGCTTTATTAATAGCCTCAATTGTATTGATGTCTTCTTCATTAAAAAGATCTACTAGCTCAATAGAAGTCAGTTGGTCTAAATTTTTACTTTTAGGATTAATCTGTTCAGTTAAAAGATATCCTCTTTCTCTTATATTGTTCATACCGATTTATAGTAGTCCTTCTAATTGACGACGAATTGTATCCAGTTGTTCAGTAGACATTTGTACTTCATCTGTATTTTTCTTAGTAGTCTCTTGAAAATCTTTTTCATTCTTCCACGAAAACTTTTCTACATTTTTTTCAGGTGGAATAGCGAGCTCTTCATTTGAGATGATTTCCCAATCATAATCAGCTTGTTTACAAAATTCTTTTATTTCATCTGAATCAAAAGATTCAATTGTTGGTACCGGAAAATCTTGGGCCTCTAGAAGTAAAGAATAGCGCATGGCATCATCTTCAGACTCAAACATTAGTATTTTATTACGATCACCTATTTGTACTGTATGAATAGCCTCATTCTCAGTACGAACATTAAAAAGCAAAGCATATATTTTACTCATTGTTTTTTTCCTTAACTGTATAGCAACGATATTATTTAGATAATAATTTAAAAACTTTTAACTAATATTTAGTTATATGGTATGCATATCAATAACAATATAAATTAACTTATAAATAATAATTTGTTGTATCGCAACCTAATCTAATTTTATTGTAGTCTGTATTAAGTTAGTTATGTACATTGTGATTTTTTGAAAGTTCTCAGCTGAAATAATAAATATTTATGCATTAAAAGTTTAAAAGTCCTATTCTTTAAGGAAGAAATCTAGCTCCCTTTTAGTCAAAGACTGATAGTAATAAAATAAGCCATTTTGATAGGATTTTATATCTTTCAAACTAGTGTGAAATGATAACAATGTTGATAAACTCCCGTAGTTCAATATTTCATGCTTTTGAATACTGATGTAATTAAATCATTTTGTACTAGATTATTTGTTATGAACCTAAAATATTTATAATCTAATAAATATTTGTAAGATCTAAAAAATAATTAACAGATTACTTATATGTGTTTAAGATAAATTTACTTTTTTGTAAAAATAATTTATTAGTAACTCTTATAATTATAAAATAATAATATAATTGTTAACTTTGAACAGATTTAACAAGTGACTATAGGTATAGTAGTAAATAAGTTAAATAGGCACAGAGAACAATTTGAAAGCCATTAAGTGTGGTGTGAGGTAGTTAAAGTCCCTTGAACTAATTCAGTTTAGGGCAAATTACACAAAATATAGCAGTTTATTTCTAAGCACTGCTCCTTACACTTTTTGGAGATCAAAATGGTTAATATTTCAACAAAGTTTATCGCTTTCGGTACATTAGTTACTGTTGGTATGTTTAGTTCAGTTCCCGAAGTACAAGCTCAACATTTTAAGTACCCAGAAACTAGAATGGTTGGTGAAGGATCTCCTTCTACAGTTGAATGGAGTAGTAATCCTGGCCCTCGTGCTTTTGAACGCAAAGTTCAAAAAGTAGCTTTTGAATGTATTCCTCAAGCTGATGGATCCTATATTACTGAAGAAAAAGTAGTAGAGATTACATTTAATCCTGCTCAATATCCTGTTTATGTAGAAAATGATCTTTCTACTCAGTATGTTGCTTTTGGGGAGCTGACTGGAATGCCTATGATTCAATGGACAGAGAATCGTCCTTCTAGTCATAAAGATGGACTTTATACACCTGAAAGTAGATGCCAAACTGTTAGTGCACGTTTAACGAATCTCGCTTATTCTTTTGGTGCCACTACACCTGTTGAAGTTGCTCAAGAATTCAATAGTAGAATGAATGTCGGTAAAGTTAATGGAGAACGGGTAATCTTCATTTCTAACAAACCCCAAAAAGCTGCTACTGAGAATGTAGTTTTTACACTAAAACCTGAAAATGGAAATACGTTTGCTGCTTCACAAAGAGCTCTTGCTCAATTTCAAAACTCCATATCAGGAAGTATTGGTGGTTCAGGAAACCCTGGTGAACTACCTCCTATCGTAGAGTAGTTTTTTTGATAAAAACAAGATTTGTAAATATCATTTTCTTTTTTATTATCTAGAGAGTTTGTAAAAAAATAACTCTCTAGTTTTTTAAATATAAAAAACTTAGAATAAATACTCTTAAATAATATTAATTAGGTATAAATACAATACTTTATTTATAAGTGTCAATTAAAATGATTTTTAATTGACACTATTCATATAGAAAATTTTTTATGGAGACTCTTGTGCCTAGTAAGTTAAACCGTCCTCTTCCACTGATTTTAATCATGGTAACAGGAGGAATAATTTTTATTGGAGGATTAACCTACAAAGTAGCTAAAACTTCTATCTTGAAAAATAATCTTAACAACATAGTTGCAGTTGCTAAGCAGGAAAGCTTGATTACTGATATAGAAGTCGACGGTATATTAGAACCTATTGAAAATGTTGAAATTAGTCCTAAATATCCAGGTAGGTTAGTTCAATTACTTACTAAACAAGGAGAAAAAGTCAAACAAGGACAAATATTGGCATTAATGGAACGTGCAGAAATTAGAGCTCAAGGAAAAGTAGCTGAAGCTAAGTACGGTGAATCTTTAGCTGAAATGGAAGCAGCTAAAATACGTATTCCTAGTGAAATTCAAAAAGCACAAACTCAACAGATTAGAGCAGAAGCTAGATTAGGAGAAGTTCAAACTAAGTTAGAACAAGTGAGTAAGAAAATTCCTAAAAAAATTGAAAAAGTTAAAGCAGAACTGGTTTCGTCTCAATCGAATTTGCAATTATCTACTTCTAGAATGAAACGAGGTGAAGAACTATTACAAGAAGGAGTTATTTCTCAAGATGATTTTGATAAACTTCTGAATAATTATCATAAAGCTAAAGCAATTTTTCTCAAAAACGGAACATCTTTAAAACAAATTACTAGTTCGCAAAATTTAGAGATTGATCAACTAAGACAAGAAGCTTTACAAGCTAAAGCAGAAGTTACTGAAGCACATATTGTAGTTGAAGAATATAAAAAAATTGCTAAAAACGAATTTGCCCGCTTGGAATCCTTAATTAATGGATCTAAGGCTCAACTAGAACAAGTTGTGATTAAATTTGAAGATACTGCTATTCGTGCCCCTATTGATGGTCTTGTAATGAGACAATACGCTAGCCCAGGTGAATATATTAATCCTATCTCAGCTTCTCTGAACTCAATTATTTCCTTAGCAAAAGGATTAAAAGTAACTGCAGAAATTCCAGAAATTGATATTAATAGAATAGAACAAGGACAACTAGTAACCATTACTACTAATGTTTACCCTGAACAATTATTTCAAGGACAAGTTGCTAAAATTTCTTCAGAAAAAGTTTTAGCAGACAAGACAAAAGTATTCAAGGTTACTATCAAATTGATTACTGGACAAAATAATCTACTTCCTGAAATGAATTTAAAAGTATCTTTTTCAGAAAAAAGAATACCTAATACTTTAACTATTCCGAACAACACAATTATAACTAAAGAAGGAAAAGCAGGTGTTGTACTTATAAATAAATTTGATCATCCTGAATTCCAACCAATTATCTTAGGTAAAGTTTTTGGTAATAAAACTCAGATACTTTTTGGATTAAATCCAGGAGATAAATTATTAATTAATTCTTTAAAAAAAGTAAACAATATTTAAACAACGATTACTTTTCTATTTCTACAGTATGTGAAATAGGTTAAAATGTTTATGTCAATACCAAAGAAGTATTAATTATTTTTTATAGTGATTAATATTTTTTTATGTTTCACACCCACCAAATTAGGTTCGGAAAACTACACTATCCTAGATCCCCTAAATCCCGTCACCATATATATAAGTAATTGATATTCAAGAAAACCTATTTTTAATAGTTTAAGCTAAATATCAGCTTTGAATAAATTTTATAGAAATTAAGGAGTCAGAATATGGGAAAAATTGTCGGAATTGATTTAGGAACTACTAATTCTTGTGTCGCAGTAATGGAAGGCGGGAAACCAACTGTTATAGCTAATGCAGAAGGATTCCGCACTACTCCTTCTGTAGTCGCTTACACAAAAGGTGGTGATCGTTTAGTAGGTCAAATTGCTAAGCGTCAAGCAGTAATGAATCCGGAAAATACATTTTACTCAGTTAAACGTTTTATAGGTCGCAAACACGATGAAATAAGCTCAGGCTCTAGTGATGTATCATACAATATCGCAAAAGATGGGAATGGTAACGTTAAACTAGAATGTTCTGCTCAAGACAAGCAATTCTCTGCTGAGGAAATATCAGCTCAAGTTCTACGCAAGTTAGTTGAAGATGCAAGTAAATATCTTGGAGAGAAGGTAACTGAAGCAGTAATAACTGTTCCTGCCTATTTTAATGATTCTCAGCGTCAAGCAACAAAAGATGCAGGGAAAATTGCTGGCATTGAAGTTAAACGTATTATCAATGAACCTACAGCTGCATCTCTAGCTTATGGTCTAGATAAAAAAAATAATGAAACTATTTTAGTTTTTGATTTAGGTGGTGGAACTTTTGACGTGTCCATTCTAGAAGTAGGAGATGGTGTATTTGAAGTGCTATCCACTTCTGGTGACACTCATCTGGGAGGAGATGATTTTGATAAGAAAATAGTTGATTATCTAGCTGGTACATTTCAAAAAAATGAAGGTATCGATCTTCGTAAAGATAAGCAAGCCTTACAGCGCTTAACAGAAGCAGCAGAAAAAGCTAAGATAGAATTATCCGGAGTTACTCAAAGTGAAATTAATCTTCCTTTTATTACGGCTACACAGGAAGGTCCTAAACATCTCGATATTACTCTTACAAGAGCACAGTTTGAAGAGCTTTGTTCTGATCTAATTGATCGTTCTCGTGTTCCTGTAGAGAAATCGATGAAAGATGCAAAGTTAACTAAAGATGATATTCATGAAGTAGTCTTAGTTGGAGGCTCCACACGTATTCCTGCGGTGCAAGAACTAGTTAAAAAAATCTTAGGGAAAGATCCTAACAAAGGAGTTAATCCTGATGAAGTTGTAGCTATGGGAGCTGCTATTCAAGGAGGAGTCCTAGCAGGGGAGGTTAAAGATATTTTACTTCTCGATGTTACTCCACTATCACTCGGAGTAGAGACTTTAGGTGGTGTAATGACAAAAATTATTCCTCGTAACGCTACTATTCCAACAAAAAAATCCGAAGTTTTTTCTACTGCAGTTGATAGTCAAAGTAATGTAGAAATTCATGTGCTTCAAGGAGAACGTGAAATGGCTAAGGATAATAAGGATCTAGGTTTATTCCGTCTTGATGGTATTCCCCCAGCACCCCGTGGTGTTCCTCAAATCGAAGTAACTTTTGATATCGATGCAAATGGTATCCTTAACGTAACAGCTAAAGATAAAGGAACTGGTAAAGAGCAATCTATAAGTATTACTGGAGCTTCCACATTACCAGATAAAGAAGTTGACAGAATGGTCAAGGAAGCTGAAGAAAATGCGAATGAAGATAAAGAACGTAGAGAAAAAATTGATCGTAAAAATCAAGCTGACTCGCTAGTTTATCAAGGAGAAAAGCAACTCAAAGAACTAGAGGATAAAGTATCAGCTGATAATAAAGCTAAAGCTGAAGACTTAATTAAACAATTAAAAGAAGCAATTGCTGAAGATAATGATGATAATATAAAATCATTAACTGAAGAGTTGCAACAGCTTCTTTACAGTATTGGCACAAGTGTTTATCAGCAGTCAGAGTCAGATCCAAATATTCCGAATCCAGATTCTGATAATACTTCTGATGCAAGCTCAGGAGATGTTCCTAATACCGGTGATGATGTAATAGATGCTGAATTCTCAGAATCTAAATAGTTCTAAAATATTTATGACTATAAATTGATCGAAATTTACAAGTGATTTAGTAAATTTCTGATTACTTTATTCTTTAACCAATTTTAAGTTATCTTATTGGTTAAAGAATAAACTCTATAATGGTTTACTTGGTAATAACAGAGTAATGACTCATGTGGCCATTCCTATTAAAAACAAGAAAAATATATATAAATTAATACAAAACACAATATAAAAAATTGATTTGCACAGCCTTTGTAGAGAAGATATTCTCCACATTATTTTTTATATACTAGGCCTAAATCTTCTTTATCAAGAATAATTGACCTTTTCTAAAAAAATAAATTTTAATAACTTAATTAAGGATAAAATACATGACAATTGAATCACCTATTCCTGTTATTGTTAATGGTGCCGGGGGGAAAATGGGGCGTGAAGTAATTAAACATGTTGCCGAATCACAGGATATGATATTAATCGGTGCTGTAGATATAAATCCAAATTATCTCGGCAAAGATATTGGAGAATTAGCTGGAATTAAACATTTAGAAATTCCTGTTATTAATGATTTAGAGAGTATATTAATAACAGCTACTCAAGAAAAAGTACAAGGAGTTATGGTTGATTTTACTCATCCAAACAATATGTACAATAATATAAGAAGTGCGATTGCTTATGGGGTACGTCCTGTTGTAGGAACTACAGGGGGGTTAACAAAAGAACAGTTAAAAGATTTAGAAGAATTTGCAGATAAAGCAAGTACTGGATGTTTAATTATTCCTAATTTTTCCATAGGAATAGTATTACTCCAGAAAGCTGCAATAGAAGCTTCGAAGTACTTTGATGATGTTGAAATCATTGAATCTCATCATAATCATAAAATAGATGCTCCTAGTGGTACTGCAATCCAAACAGCTGAAATACTGGCTGAATCTGGGAAAATTTATAATGTTTCTTGTATGGAAGAAACAGAAACTATAAAATTTTCTAGGGGTTGCTTAGCATCCAATAATATTAGAGTGCATAGCATTCGCTTACCTGGACTAATTGCTCATCAGGAAGTAATTTTTGGTTCGGAAGGACAAGTTTATACGCTCCGTCATGATACTAGTAACAGAACATGCTATATGCCAGGCATATTACTTGCTATCAGACAAGTAACTCGGTTAAAGTCTTTGGTCTATGGATTAGAGAAGATTCTTTAGGTAAAATTAAAATTGATATTCAAGAAATTACATTGCTATTCTTTATTAAGTATATGAGATTAATTTCTATTAAATGAAATTTTGCTTCAAGCCAGACAAAATAATGTTTTTGTCTATTTTACTTAGTCCTTTTCCTTGAATTAACACTTTAAAGCGACCTAATCCTCTAGGATCTATTAATTGATGAAGGCTGTCCCTTCTAGCTAAGACATCTGACAAGGAATATTTATTAGAAGATAAATCAGCTAAACGTTCACCTAATCCTAAACTAATCAAAAATAATTCTTGTTGAGTTAACCCAAGTATTTCTAATCCTAATAAATTACCCTGTACTTCCATAGCTGAAAAATCTACATGAGCAGTTATGTCTTGATATCCAAGATTAACATAAGGGTTACAATGATATCGATGTTGGTAATAGCAACTTAAAGTACCTTGATATCGTTGAGGATGATAGTATTTGGAAGCGATGTAACCATAATCAATTGTGATTAAATATCCTTTTTTAATCTTATTTGATACAGTCTTTAACCAATCTAAAGCTTTTAAATTAACTTCTGTTCTGTAGTTTTCTGGATAATATTGAGTAGTTAAATCTATATTAATTAACTGGAAATAATCTAACAGTTTAGGAGTTGATAATTCTTGGATGACTTCTTGGATGTTATTGTCTTTGACACTAATATAAACTTCTTTTAGTTCATTATTTTGAACTATAACTTGATGTACTGGAAATGCATCTATTAATTCATTACTAAAAATACATCCAATTACTGAGTTATTAGAAATATCTTCCCAAGAACTCCATGTTATTTTATTAATGTGTTTTAAATAATTTTTTTGTTCTTTAATTAATGCTTCAGATTCTTCAATAATAATATAGTCAAGATTCTGGTAGAATTTAGGATATTTTTTTTCCAAATATGTGAGTATATCAGAAGCTAAAATAGCGTGGCCTGCACCCACTTCAATCAAAGTAAAATTGTTAGGATAGCCTAAGATATCAGCCATCTCTTTAAACTGTTCTGCCAATAACTCTCCGAAATCCTGGCCTAATGAAGATGATGTGAAGAAATCTCCTTTAGGTCCAATATTTACCTTTCCGGAACCATAGTATCCCTGGTGTGGATCATATAGAACTAGGTTCATATAGTCGGAAAAAGTGATACGTTTATGAATAGTTGATTGGACCTTATCACTAATAGTTTCTAATATACTCATTATATTCTTAAAATTACGAAAAAATATTATTCTTTATAGTTAATAGCATCATTAGGATCTTAGTATTAAATAGCTGTCTAAATACTTAAGTTAAAATATATCTTTTTGAGGTTTACCGAGTGAGACAATATACTTAGTTATGTTGAAACTTTGTATACTTTAATTTTCAACATAAATGATAGTTAAAATATATAAAGAATAATTAATTAATTTTAGGAAAGAATGAATAGTATGATGCAATTCAATAGATAAGAGTTATAATTTATTTATCTTCTTTTTACAAAATTCTAAACTTAAAGTAGAAAAATTATTATGTTTATCAAAAAATTACAACCTATTTTAAAAGAATTTATTCAACAACCTTTTGCTTTTACTGGTGGTTTTGCTTCTGGTATACTTAGGTTAAAGATAACAGATGATCCTTTAAAAAGTTGGCTACAAAAACAAGGATTAAGCTCTTATCAGCATTACGATGATCTCGATAAAAAAAATGCAGGACCTCAAAATATATCAATTGACTAGTATTGATATTGAGCTTTCTTTTTTATAATACACCATGTTAAAGTATGTACAAAGTTATATCCACTTTATATACTAAAATACAGTTCTTGCTACGTTGAAAGTATCATTTATAGATTGTTTTATCAATACTGTATCGCGGAAAATTTTGAAAAGTTAGTACAATGAAGCAAGAATCTTTTTGGAATTTTTATATAATTACCAAAATGTAAATGCAAATAGGAGGCGTAAATATTATAATTGCACCATCCTTCGTCATAATTCTGGGCTTCCCCATACCAATTAGAAAGTTTAAGAGCAGGATAAGAAGGCCTGATTGTTAATCTAGAGCGATGAAACTCATGTCCCCAAAAAGTTTCACCATATTTCAATATAAATCCTGAACGGGAAGCAACTGCTTGTCTGTATCCTAAAGCTAAACCATGTCCCATTGTTGCGACAGTTGGTAATATTCTTGCCATTGGCCAAGAATCTCCCTCTAAAGTAATAATGTTTTCACAGAGATACATTAATCCTCCACACTCTGCATATATTGGCATACCATTAGAGGCAGCTAACCTTAAAGATTTTATAGATTTTCTATTATTGGATAGTAGTTGAGCAAACATTTCTGGGAACCCCCCTCCTATATAAATTCCTGCAACATCTTTTGGTAAAATTTCATCTTTCACAGGACTCCAGTAAACTAATTCAGCTCCTAAACTCTTTAATAAATCCAAATTGTCAGCATAATAAAAATTAAATGCTTTATCATTCGCAACTGCTATTTTAAGATGGGAAGGCGAAGTAATAGGAAGCTCGCGACATAGCATATTAACTTTGAAACGCGAAGTTGTTATTTTTGATTTCTTAACTAAAAAATCCCAATTAAGACAATTTTGAGCTAGATAGGCTAGTTTATCAAAAATTATTTCAAGATTAGTTAATTCATTAACAGGAATTAACCCTAAATGACGATCTGGGATTACTAAATCATCTTGATAATAAATACTTCCTAATATTAAAACATCAATAGATTCTAAGGATGCTTTCAATAATGCTAAATGACGTTCACTTTTTACACGGTTGAGGATTACTCCTAAGATGTTTATATTAGAATTCAAAAAACGGTAGCCATAGACAATTGCGGCTATTGATGCTGAAAGATGTCTACAATCAATAACAAGGACTATTGGTATATCTAGTAATAATGCAATATGAGCAGTACTGGAATAGTGCAGCGTAGATTTATTCTCTAGTTTTATATTACTATAATTAACTTGATTTAAAGGAATTCCATCAAATAAGCCCATAACTCCTTCTACTAAACCATAATCAGCTTCTTGGCAATTCTTATCAAAACAATATTTAACATAATCTTCAGAAGTTATCAAAGGATCTAAGTTACGACAATATCTCCCAGTAATATAAGTATGAAACATAGGATCTATATAGTCTGGGCCAACTTTGAAAGATTGAACTTTTGCTTTTTTTTGGCGCAAAAATGATAGTAAAGCAAGAGTTATTGTGGTTTTACCAGTTCCACTACGATCACCTGCAATTATTAAAGCCACTACATCTACCTATAATTCAAATAAAATTAACTTTTTTCTATTCCTCAATATCTTATTTTTTGAATAATTTATAAGATAATGGAATTTATATTTCTGAGACTAATGAAAGTTATTCTATTATAATCTCTATCTATACATTGAGCTTTTAAGAAGTATCTTATTGTTTTAAGCACTCGTAACAAAAACCGATAATATCAGATATCTGTTGTGTAGATTTAGGATAATTTATATTAGGACGTTGAATGATAATTAGAGAAATTCCAAGTGCTTTAGAAAGCCTTTTTTTAATATCCTCTCCACCTTGTTTTCCTGAAGCTTTTGTGACTACCATATCGATTTTCCATTGTTTACATATAGCTTTTTCTAGTTCTAAATTTATAGGAGGACGTACACCAATAATATTTTCCTCTCTAAATCCTGCAGCCAAGGCTATTTTTAGAGAACTTAACCTAGGAAGGATTCGTGCAAACAACAAAGATTGTTGATGGCATGGATTAAACATGGGTAAAACTTTACAACCTACTGTAAGTAGAACTCTTTTCTTCGCTAAATATTCTTTTGTAATTAGAGTTTTAAAGCTATCCAAATAAATTACTTGTGAATCTAAAGGCAAGGAAGGTCTCTCATAACGCATGTACGGTATTGCATAAGATTGAGCAATATTAATCGCATATCGTGAAATGTTTTCAGCAAATGGATGTGATGCATCGATAATTCCTTTTACTTTTTCTTTACGACAAAAGTTCTGAATATCTTTTATACTTAGTTTACCTATACTTATACTAACATTTGGATCATCTTTGTAAAGATGAATAGCTTGTAAAGTAGTGACTGTAACTAAATAAGGAAAAAAGTTTTCAGCAATTACTTTTGCTATTTTGGCACTATCTCCTGTTCCTCCAATTAACCAAAGTTTTCCATTGTTTTTCATAGATCAAGTGAAGAATATCATACTCTCAAAGCAATTAATGTTATTGTAAGAGTAAGGTTGCTAATTAGTAAATATATCTAAAATAGATATAACAAAGGTATTAATACTAGTACATTTATTCAGAAAGTGTTAAGGGTAAATCTATAAGAGAAATACTGAGTAAGCAATATCAATTACAGTAAGTTTCTCTTATAGTTTTTGACTATTATCTCTGTTCTATATCAGAGTTAGTACTTTAAATGTAATTGCGATACCATAAACGTATTCAAGTATTCTTTCAAGATTGTTGAAAATAGAAAAGCAGAGAGGTGTAAACGAGATTTAAGACTATTTGTAATAATTGTTGTAATAGAATAATTATTTAGATTAATAAAATAGCTGATCAAATATTAAAAATCTAAAATTTGCTTATATTTTTATTGGCAAAGAAATAGTATCATCAAACGATGTGGCTGAGATAACTACAATATTTAAAATTATTCAAAAAAATATTATTCAAGCAACTATAAATTTGTATAAAGTTATAAAAGATTTAAGATTATTTAAGTTTTAATTTTTTGTGAGCAAATTTTAAAAAGAGCCGTTATGATTACAAGCATAAAATGTTAAGTTGTTCAAAATCACAGTAAATCTATCAATGATTAATCTCTTTAAATTTTTCCTTACTTTCAATGTTATTTTGTATTTATCAGGCATTTCTTCTGTTTATGCTCAATCTATCAGGGAATACAAGAAAATAAATTTAAAACAGTTCAAAGAGTGTATGAAACCTCCCAAGTCCAATGGTTCTGAGCAAGGATGGGCAGATTATTATGGAGAAAATAATGGAAAGATAGAATTAAAAGTAAAAAATCAACCGATGATTTCTGATGGTACTGTTGCTGCTACATTAAACTACAAATTTGAACCATTAAAGGAAATCTTAACTTTAGAGATATTAGAAAAAACTAAATTTATGTTCGGTATGGTTGAGGCTTCAGATAAGCAAATTTGGGAAGGTTTTGATGGCTTAGTAGAGGAATGTCAAAAACACAATTAAAAAAATTTAAGCATACTACTGTTCATAATACTTTATATTTTTTTTACTTTACAGATTCTATAGGCGCACCACTGTTCTTTTTGGGAATAATTGGTTACCGTCCATCCATATTTTTCTAAAATATTGATAACGTTTTCTGATTGATCTAATAAAATTCCACTCAGAATCATCCATGTATTAGGTTTTGCTAACTTAGAAAGTTTTGGAAATTTATGAATCATTGTCTCAGCTAAAATATTGCAAATAATTCCGTCAAATTTATTAGGCATTGATTTTGATAGTTGATCAATACTCTGTTGATAAATTGTCAAAACATTTGGGTTAATTTTATTAAGACATTGATTATTCAATGCTACATCAACTGCTAAATAATCAACATCAATAGCATGTACTTTGTTTGCCCCTAATAAAGCAGCAGCGATCGCAAGAATGCCTGAACCTGTCCCAATATCTAAAATAGAGATATTTTTTAACTGATTAACCAAGCACATTTCTAAAAAATTTAAAGATAATTGTGTAGTAGGATGGGTCCCTGTCCCAAAAACTGTTCCTGGATCAAGCCGTAAAACTATTTTTTTTGTATTTTTGGAGATAGTTAGCCAAGCAGGATAAACAAGAAAATGTTGACCTATCTCTGTAGGTTGCCAATATTTTTTCCATCTATTGTTCCAATCTTCATCATTAATTAATTTCCAGGAAGCAAGTGGTTTAGGCAGACATAAATTTAATGCGTCTTGATGAAACCAAAAGAATAAAGTAGAAATTTCTAAAGATTGATATTTTAATTTAGGAATATAGGTTTGAATAGTATAAAATTTTCCTCTAACCTCTCTTGAGGTACCTAGGCATCCAAACTGATCTAGACGCCAACATATTAAATCTTCTAAATTAGGATGACATAAAATTGTAATTTCCCACCAACTAGTTGACATAAAATTAAAATAGCTATGATCATTGATAAAAAATCCAGCAAATATTTTTACTAAATTTATAAAATTAAAACAGTACTCAAAGTTTAACTGTGTAAGCGTCTCGAATACCCTTAACTTTCATGATCTCTAATAATAAACCGTCAGGCAAAGGATCGTCTAGGCTAATAGCCATAACTGCATCTCCTCGTACAATTCTACGTCCTACCTGCATACTAGCTATGTTAACGTTAAAATCGCCTAATAATGAGCCAATTTTTCCAATTATTCCTGGCATATCACGATGAACAGTGAATAACATATAATTACTAGGAAGTACATTAATAGGGAAGAAATCCATATCAGTAATACGAATTTCTCCATCACTTAACAATGTTCCTGTCACTGAATGTTCTCCTAAAGAGCCCTGAACAGAAAGATGTAAAGAAGCAGCATAATCACATATTGAAGCATCACGAGTTTCTATAACACGAATTCCTCTTTCTTTAGCTTCAATAGCAGCATTAACATAATTTACACGCTCCCTTAGAGCGTGAGAAAGAAGCCCTTTGATTGATGCAACCACTATAGGTTGACTTTGCATAGTCGCTAACTCTCCCTGTAAACGGACCGTTAACCTTTCAATGCGTCCTCCTCCCAACTGTCCAGCTAAGTTGCCTAGTGTCTCAGCTAACTGTAGATAGGGACGCATTTTTTCTATTAGATCAGGAGCGAATCCTGGAATATTAATTGCAGATCTAGCTGGTAAACCAAGCAAAACATCACGAATTTGTTCAGCAACGTCAACTGCAACATTAATTTGAGCTTCAGCTGTAGATGCACCTAAGTGGGGAGTTAAAATAATATTATCTAAACTTGTAAGCTTAGAATTATCTAGTGGTTCTTTCTCAAATACGTCTAAGGCTGCTCCAGCAACTTTTCTTGTAATAATCGCTTCAGCTAAAGCATCTTCATCAATTATTCCTCCTCTTGAACAATTGACAATACGAACTGTAGATTTCATCTTAGATAAAGCTTTTTTATTAATAATATGTGCTGTCTCAGGGGTTTTTGGAATGTGTAAAGTAATATAATCAGATTCTGCAAAAAGCATATCAAGTTCAACTAAAACACATCCTAATTGTTCGGCTCTTTCATTAGAAATAAAAGGATCATAAGCTAGTAATTTCATACCCATGGATTTAGCAATATTTGCCACATGTGAACCAATTTTCCCAAGTCCAATAATTCCTAAAGTTTTTTTATATACTTCTGCACCAACAAAAGATTTACGGTTCCATTTATTATCCTTTATAGACTGATTTGCTTGAGGAATATGTCGTGACAGGGACAACATCATTGCTAAAGTATGCTCTGCTGCTGCGATAGTGTTACCTTCTGGAGAATTTACTACTAAAACACCCTGCCGAGTGGCAGAAGCAATATCAATGTTATCTACTCCAACACCTGCTCTCCCAATTATCTTTAGTTGATTGCCTGCAGTAATAACTTCTTTTGTTACATAGGTACTTGAGCGTACCATTAAAGCACTATATTCAGGAATAATTTTAATTAATTCATCTAATGTTAATCCTATTTTTATATCTACTTGGGCTACTTGGGAGAGAATATCGATACCGGTTTGATCAATAAGATCTGAAACAAGAACTTTTGCCATAGAGGTTCCTCTTCTTAGAGCTAATAGTTTATTTGCTCAATTTCATGATTTTAGTCAATTATTGTAACTGCTAATAGAGTATTTGTTGGCTAATTAATTAGGGTTTTCATTATTTTATTCAAAGCTTTTATTCTTAAATTAATCAAAGAAAAATTATAGAAGACTTAAATTTTTAAAATATTTTGACTAAATATCCATTTATTTTAATAAAGTTGTATAAGATAAGGTTTGTAGAACTCAATTATCAAAATTTTAGAGATTTCTACCAACTTTTTAGAATTAATCTCAATATATCTTAGTAGCATAACTACTATGATATTACAAAAAACTATATAGTATATAAAATACATAAAAAGTTTTAAAAATTTTAATAGTAAATATTCTGATTAAAAAATTAATATGCGTGATAGTATTTTATTCATTAATACTTACTTTAAAAATATATAATTACCTGATAAGTATGAGTAAAGTAATTTACCAAAAAGCTACTATTGTAAATGACAAATCTTTTTTTGATCATTAATGTAAATATAGAGGTTAAATAAAGACTATGAACATCCCAGATATTATGGCAAAGGGTGGAATTGCCATGTGGCCTTTACTTTTTTTATCAATATTGGCCTTAAGTACAATTATTGAACGTTCATTTTTTTGGATCAGATTCTTGTCTAAAGAAAAGCAAATTATTAAGATTATTCTTAAAACTGCTTCTTATGATTGGGATGCTGTTTCAAAAATTGCTCAAAACTATAGCAAGTATCCTATTGGTAATTTTCTTTATATTTCTTTAAAGTTGGACAATCCAGATCCTGAAGTTTTTCATTTAGCTATGGAATCGTCAGCAGATGATGAACTAACATTAATGAGACAGGGCGATAAAGTTTTAGAAGGAATTATAGCTTTATCTCCTTTACTAGGACTTTTAGGAACTGTTTTAGGATTAATTAGTTCTTTAGGGAACATACAAATTAGTGACCTGGGGACTTCTTCTGCAAGAGGTGTAACTCTTGGAATTGGTGAAGCATTAATTTCGACTGCTACTGGATTAATTATTGCCATTACTAGCCTAACTTTTTATCGAATTTTTCAATCGCTTTGGTTTAATCAAGTTCGAGTTTTCAGAAAAATAGGTAGTGAATTGGAATTAATTTATCAGCAACATTGGCTCAAAATTAATTCTAGTAATTCTAAAAACTTACATGAGACTTGCAACGAATAATTAATTTGTGTACTTATTTTTCAATAGAAATCTATGTCAAACAACAAAAACTCCCGAACTAAAAAATATAATAGTCTAATTAGCTCTCATTCATTAAAATCCAAACTATTTTCTTCTCAGGAACAAGAAGTTCGGATCGATATGTTACCAATGATAGATGTGATTTTTTGTATTTTAACTTTTTTTATTTTAGGTATAGTTGGACTTTCTCGACAGCAGTCCATCAATCTAGATTTACCTCAAGCTAGTTCAGCTAAACCTCAAATACAAAAAACAATGATAGTTAGCTTGAATAATTCCAATCAACTGTATGTCGACGAAAGGTTAATTACACATAATCAACTATTTGATTCTATTAAAACTTATCGGGAATTTAATCCTAAAGGATTAGTAGTTCTTCGGGCATCTAAACAATCAAGTTATAATGAAGTTGTACAAGTTTTAGATATTTTAAAAGAAGTAGGAGAAGAGAATGTCGCTTTAGCTACTTCTTTCAAAGAAAAAGAAATATTGATGAATAAAGATGAATCTTTGCTGAATTCTAATTTTTCCAAATAAAGAAAAAATATGTAAGAGAAAGCCTTTTAATTCTTTTTTTATTAGGCGTTCGATTTAATTGTTTAATACTTTATAAGTAAATCATGTCTAAGGCTTTTAGTCATGTGAGAGAATATTAAATGAAAATTAAACCCTATTTAGTAAAGCTTTAATTATTCACTATAATTGTGGTTAGAAAAATTTAATAAGATTAATACAACTTTTAAGTCGAAATTTTTGATAATATTTTATCTATAGTAACCTCTACTACTACACATTATTTGATAGATAAAACCTAGAATTATTCACGCTCAATAATTTTAGACTTTTGATCAAATTAAGAATGTAGTTTTTTTTCTGAATAAAAAACTTTTATGCCCACTCGTCGTTCTTTCCTCAAGATAATTGAACTTTTAGCTATAGGACAACTGGTATCAGGGTGTAATAAATCAGATGCTGATTTAACGATTTCTCTATTAAAAGGTTCAGTTCCTCCTCAGTCATTAAAGCTATTTAACCAATATTTCGCTTCTAATACTTCTTTTGATTTTCAGTCTAGAGGACAGTTAATAGAATTATTTAGTTTATTAGAATATTGGCAAAGTAAACAAAAAAAACATATTAATAATAGCTGGCCTAAAGTTTCTATTTTAGGTTCACAAAAACCTTATATAAGCGATTTGCTAACATTAGGGGATTCTTGGTTAACTCAAGCTATTCAAAAAGATTTAATTCAACCTATAGCTATAGATAATTGGCACAATTGGCATAAATTACCATCCTATTGGCAAAATTTAGTAATAAGAGATCAAAGTGGAAATTTGAATAGAGATGGGTTTATTTGGGGAGCACCTTATCGATGGGGAACAACTTTAATAGCTTATCGAATTGATAAATTAAACTGGGATATTAAAGATTGGGACGATCTATGGAATCCAAAGTTACAAAATCGCATTTCTTTAATTGATCAGCCTCGAGAAGTAATTGGTTTTACCCTTAAAAAATTGGGTAAATCTTATAACACTAAAAATATAAGGGGTATTCCTCAACTTAAATCAGAATTGAGGGCTTTAGATAAACAAATCAAGTATTATAACTCTCAATACTACTTACAGCCTTTGTTGATGGGAGAAGCTTGGGCAAGTGTTGGTTGGTCAAACGATATTATTCCAATACTTGCTAGAAATCGCAATATTAAAGCTATAGTTCCAGCATCTGGAACTTCTTTATGGTCAGATGTTTGGGTTGTGCCTAAAAAAAATAATATATCAGAATTATCAGATACGGCTCAAAAATGGATCGATTTTTGTTGGCAACCTGAAATGGCAGATCTAATTTCATTATTTACAAATGCTTCTTCTCCTATGATCAATAATCTTGATACTGAACAACTTTCCCCTGAAATTGTTAGCAATCCTTTATTATATCTTCAAACTAAAACCTTTGATAAATGTGACTTTATAAAACCTCTATCAAAACAGGATCAAAAGGATTATATCGAGCTTTGGTCAAAAATTAAAAGCGTTAAATAAAATTATATGATTGTGTGAACATTTTAAATATATCTTGATAAATACTGATGGTTTCAGAATGCTTTTCCATTTAATACGTTTATACAACTATATTTATAGTTTATTGCTATTTCAATATTGTAATTTTGTTCAGATACAAGTATAGATATATTATTTATTTGTACTAAACGTTGTAAATATAAAATATCTGTTATCTTTATATAAATTAGTGATCTTATCAAAGTCATGAAACGTCGCCATTTTATTAGTAATACTGCATTAGGTACAACTGTTGCAACTGCTTTAGGATCTTGTACGAGTAATTCTATTCAAAGAAGCAATTATGATATTTCATTGCCTTTTGTGCATTGGAAAATGCAGACTAGTTGGCCCAGATCATTAGATACAATTTTTGGTGGAGCACAAACTATCTGTGACCGTGTTAATGGCATGAGTGGGGGAAAATTTGTCATCACACCATATGCTAGTGGAGAAATTGTGCCAGGATTGGAAGTTTTAGATGCTGTTCAACAAGGTACGGTAGAATGTGGTCATTCTTCAAGTTATTACTACATAGGGAAGAACTCTACTTTAGGTTTTGGAACATCTATGCCTTTTGGTTTTAATGCACAGCAACAAAATGCTTGGCTTTATCATGGAGGTGGCTTGGAGGCTATGAATAGAGTCTATTCAGACTTTAACATCATTAATTTCCCTGCTGGGAATACAGGGGCACAAATGGGTGGATGGTACAAGCAAGAGGTAAAATCTGTAAATGATTTAAAAGGTCTAAAAATGAGAATTCCTGGACTAGGAGGTCAGGTTATGTCTCGTTTGGGTGTTAATGTGCAAGTTTTACCTGGAGGTGAAATTTTCCTTGCGTTAGATACTGGAGCTATAGATGCTGCAGAATGGATTGGTCCTTATGATGATCAAAAACTGGGTTTAAACAAAGCAGCTTCTTATTACTACTATCCTGGTTGGTGGGAGTTAGGGGCAACTTTAGATTTGCAAATTAATAAAGATGCTTGGAGAAAATTGCCAAAGGAATATCAATATATTTTGAAAGCTGCAACAATAGAGGCAAATTCTAATATGTTAAGTAGATACGATGCCCAAAATCGGATTGCACTACAGTCTCTATTAAGAGAAGGAACTATTTTAGTTCCTTATTCTAAAGAAATTATGCAAGCGGCTAGAAAAGAATCGTTTGAATTATATGAAGAGAATGCAAGTAAAAATAAAATGTTTAGAGAAGTATACAGATCATGGAATAAATTTAGGGAAGAAATTTCTCAGTGGAATAGAATTAATGAATTAAGTTATGGAAATTTTATTTCCGAACTTTAGTCAATATCCCTGGTTACCGTAGGTATTTTGTGATTTAAGAGTGGTCTAATAAAATTATTTTACTTTTTCATACACATACTATACACGCTAAAAGCCCCCCTTTTTAATAATAAAAAGGGGGGCTTTTAGTTGAAATATTGATTCTGGCATCGAACTATTGTTCCAGTGGGCTACCCCAAAAGTATCGTCGCCGCTGCCATGTTTAACTACCGAGTTCGGGATGGGATCGGAGTGGGTCCATGGCGCTAAAGACACCAGAAAGTATTTAACATATACCCTCAAGACTGCAGTTAACAAATCAACATTGAAAAGGTCAAGCCCTCGGTCTGTTAGTACACCTTGGCTCCATCCATTGCTGGACTTCCACCTAGTGCCTATTAACGGGTAGTCTTCCCGTGACCTTACCAGGTTAACCCTGTGAGAGCACTCATCTTGAGGTGGGCTTCCCACTTAGATGCTTTCAGCGGTTATCCACTCCGCACTTGGCTACCCTGCGTTTACCGTTGGCACGATAACAGGTACACCAGCGGTGCGTCCTTCCCGGTCCTCTCGTACTAAGGAAGGCTCCTCTCAATGCTCTTGCGCCTACACCGGATATGGACCGAACTGTCTCACGACGTTCTGAACCCAGCTCACGTACCGCTTTAATGGGCGAACAGCCCAACCCTTGGGACCTACTACAGCCCCAGGTTGCGATGAGCCGACATCGAGGTGCCAAACCTCCCCGTCGATGTGAACTCTTGGGGGAGATCAGCCTGTTATCCCTAGAGTAACTTTTATCCGTTGAGCGACGGCCCTTCCACGCGGTGCCGTCGGATCACTAAAGCCGTGTTTCCACCCTGCTTGACTTGTAGGTCTCGCAGTCAAGCTCCCTTATGCTTTTGCACTCTTCGGCTGATTTCCAACCAGCCTGAGGGAACCTTTGCGCGCCTCCGTTACTTTTTAGGAGGCGACCGCCCCAGTCAAACTACCCACCTGAAACTGTCCTTCCCCCGGATAACGGGTCGAAGTTAGAATTCTAGCCTCCCTAGAGTGGTATCTCACTGTTAGCTCCATTTTCCCCACAAGGAAAATCTCTACGCTTCCCACCTATACTGCGCAAGGGAAGCCCGAACACAATTCCAAGCTATAGTAAAGCTTCATAGGGTCTTTCTGTCCAAGTGCAGGTAGTCCGTATCTTCACAGACAATCCTATTTCGCCGAGCCTCTCTCCGAGACAGTGCCCAAATCGTTACGCCTTTCGTGCGGGTCGGAACTTACCCGACAAGGAATTTCGCTACCTTAGGACCGTTATAGTTACGGCCGCCGTTCACCGGGGCTTCGGTCGCTAGCTTCGTCGAAACTAACCAACTTCCTTAACCTTCCGGCACTGGGCAGGCGTCAGCCCCCATACTGCGTCTTGCGACTTAGCGGAGACCTGTGTTTTTGGTAAACAGTCGCTTGGGCCTATTCACTGCGACCTGCCGTTAAGCAGGCACCCCTTCTCCCGAAGTTACGGGGTCATTTTGCCGAGTTCCTTAGAGAGAGTTATCTCGCGCCCCTTAGTATTCTCTACCTTCCTACCTGTGTCGGTTTCGGGTACAGGTGATTAAAAATTAACGTGGTCCGGGCTTTTCTAGGAAGTATGATTCGTATTACTCCAGAGCCGTAGCTCCTTGGACTCAGCACTTAGCTCAGAACGTTTTCTCCGTTCCTCATAACCTCGTGGCTTTACACCGGTAACCATCATCCGGCTAATACTAAACCTTCTCCGTCCCCCGCCACAATCTTTAATCAGTACGGGAATGTTAACCCGTTGTCCATCGACTACGCTTTTCAGCCTCGCCTTAGGCCCTGACTAACCCTCCGCGGACGAGCCTTCCGGAGGAAACCTTAGGATTTCGGGGCATATGATTCTCACATATGTTTTCGCTACTCAAGCCGACATTCTCACTTCTATACTGTCCACACCTGCTTGCCGCTAGTGCTTCACCCTATATAGAACGCTCCCCTACCACTACCGTAGTAGTCCACAGCTTCGGTAGAATGCTTAGCCCCGTTCATTTTCGGCGCAGGAGCGCTTGACCAGTGAGCTATTACGCACTCTTTCAAGGATTGCTGCTTCTAAGCAAACCTCCTGGTTGTCAAAGCACCCCCACCTCCTTTATCACTTAGCATTCATTTTGGGACCTTAGCTGGTGGTCTGGGCTGTTTCCCTTTCGACGATGAAGCTTATCCCCCACCGTCTGACTGGCTGATGCTTATAGAGTATTCTGAGTTTACGTCACTTTGGTACCGCTTTCGCAGCCCGCAGCGAAGTAGTGCTTTACCCCTCTATAAGGTACACAACCGCTGTGCCTAAACACATTTCGGGGAGAACCAGCTAGCTCCGGGTTCGATTGGCATTTCACCCCTAACCACAACTCATCCGCTAATTTTTCAACATTAGTCGGTTCGGACCTCCACAAGGTATTACCCCAGCTTTATCCTGGCCATGGTTAGATCACCCGGGTTCGGGTCTACAAACTGTGACTATCGTCCTATTCAGACTCGCTTTCACTTTGGCTTCGTGGTAATTCCACTTAACCTGCCACAGCCTGTAAGTCGCCGGCTCATTCTTCAACAGGCACACGGTCAGACGTTCAATCGTCCTCCCATTGCTTGTAGGCTAACGGTTTCATGTTCTATTTCACTCCCCTCCCGGGGTTCTTTTCACCTTTCCCTCGCGGTACTGTTTCGCTATCGGTCACACAGGAGTATTTAGCCTTACGAGGTGGTCCTCGCTGATTCACACGGAATTCCACGAGCTCCGTGCTACTCGGGATACAGTTAGGCTGGTCAGGTTTTCGATTACAGGACTTTCACCTTCTATGGTGCAGTATTCAGCTGCTTCATCTAACCATTACAGTCCACGTTACTGTCCCACAACCCCATTAACCGTAGTCAATGGTTTAGGCTGGTCCCTTTTCGCTCGCCGCTACTAGGGGAATCGCTTTTGCTTTCTCTTCCTCGGGTTACTAAGATGTTTCAGTTCGCCCGGTTTGCTCGCATCACCCTATATATTCAGGTGACCGTATCTAGGGTTGCCCCATTCGGAAATCTCCGGATCAATGCTTGCTTCCAACTCCCCGGAGTGTATCGTCGGTAACCACGTCCTTCTTCGCCTCTGTGTGCCTAGGTATCCACCGTTAGCCCTTTATAACTTGACCTTTCTGGTCTTTAATTAAAAAATTAAGGCTTTAATGTTGACTTGTTTTATCTGCAGTTTTCAAGGTACTTACTGGACAATAACCATCCAGCATCCTGTCTTTTATAGACCTAGTGCTGAAGTATTTATGTCTCAAGAATATGGGTTAGATGGGCCATCCTGGACTTGAACCAGGGACCTCACCCTTATCAGGGGTGCGCTCTAACCACCTGAGCTAATAGCCCTCTCCCGGAACCCATTTATAGTTTAAAAGCTGTTTACATTTCCCTTGACGACCTTAGGATTGATGAAAGGTAGAGCTATATTTTACTCCATATCTTTCATTGGTCTCCCTAAAAGGAGGTGATCCAGCCACACCTTCCGGTACGGCTACCTTGTTACGACTTCACCCCAGTCACTAGCCCTGCCTTAGGAATCCCCCTCCTCGAAAGGTTAGGGTAACTACTTCGGGCGTGACCAGCTTCCATGGTGTGACGGGCGGTGTGTACAAGGCCCGGGAACGAATTCACCGCAGTATGCTGACCTGCGATTACTAGCGATTCCTCCTTCATGCAGGCGAGTTGCAGCCTGCAATCTGAACTGAGGCTGGGTTTGATGAGATTCGCTATTCCTCGCGGAGTCGCTGCCCTTTGTCCCAACCATTGTAGTACGTGTGTAGCCCAGGGCGTAAGGGGCATGCTGACTTGACGTCATCCTCACCTTCCTCCGGTTTGTCACCGGCAGTCTTCCTAAAGTGCCCACCTTAATGCTGGCAACTAAGAATGAGGGTTGCGCTCGTTGCGGGACTTAACCCAACATCTCACGACACGAGCTGACGACAGCCATGCACCACCTGTGTTCGCGCTCCCGAAGGCACTCTCAGCTTTCACCGAGATTCGCGACATGTCAAGCCCTGGTAAGGTTCTTCGCGTTGCATCGAATTAAACCACATACTCCACCGCTTGTGCGGGCCCCCGTCAATTCCTTTGAGTTTCACACTTGCGTGCGTACTCCCCAGGCGGGAAACTTAACGCGTTAGCTACGGCACGGCTCGGGTCGATACAAGCCACACCTAGTTTCCATCGTTTACGGCTAGGACTACAGGGGTATCTAATCCCTTTCGCTACCCTAGCTTTCGTCCCTGAGTGTCAGTTGCGGTCCAGTAGCACGCCTTCGCCACCGATGTTCTTCCCAATATCTACGCATTTCACCGCTACACTGGGAATTCCTGCTACCCCTACCGAACTCTAGTTTCCAAGTTTCCACCGCCGTTCCGGAGTTGAGCTCCAGTCTTTAACAGCAGACTTTGGAAACCACCTGCGGACGCTTTACGCCCAATGATTCCGGATAACGCTTGCATCCTCCGTATTACCGCGGCTGCTGGCACGGAGTTAGCCGATACTTATTCCTCAGGTACCGTCAGATCTTCTTCCCTGAGAAAAGAGGTTTACAACCCAAAGGCATTCCTCCCTCACGCGGTATTGCTCCGTCAGGCTTTCGCCCATTGCGGAAAATTCCCCACTGCTGCCTCCCGTAGGAGTCTGGGCCGTGTCTCAGTCCCAGTGTGGCTGCTCATCCTCTCAGACCAGCTACTGATCGATGCCTTGGTGAGCCTTTACCTCACCAACAAGCTAATCAGACGCGAGCTCCTCTCCAGGCAATAAATTTTTCACCTTGCGGCACATTGGGTATTAGCGGTCGTTTCCAACCGTTATCCCCAACCTAGAGGCAGATTCTCACGCGTTACTCACCCGTCCGCCACTATGTCCGAAGACATCGTTCGACTTGCATGTGTTAGGCATACCGCCAGCGTTCATCCTGAGCCAGGATCAAACTCTCCATAGTGTTTGAATTGACTCTTTGCTTTTTCCTTATTTGGAAAAAGTAGTTATCAGTTTTACCTACATATGTCTAGACAACTAGATATTATGAAAGGTATAATTTGTTTTAATAACAAGGGCTGTTTTTTTTCAGCTTTTAAACTATAAAAATTTCTTGGTTCGGAGCGCGTCCGGCGTTTCCGCTTTCAAACCGCGCATTTACAAATATAACCAATATGTCTTGAATTGTCAACCCCCTTTTCTATTTTTTTTAAGATATATATATATAATTCTTCCGAATCTCTTGCTAGATAGACCTTCTAGCCTTATCTCTGTTCCTCGCTTAAGTACTTATCACCTCCAGTACCCTTAATTCGATTGATTCTTTTTAAGACTAGATATGAAATATTTCTTTAGCACTTTTTAACAAAAATCTATACATTAACCTAGTACCCTGTGGCAAAATAAATGATATTAACTACATAGTCGTTAATATCATTTATTTTTAATTACAATCACTATAATCAAATCCAGATGACCCTACCTCTACCATCACCTTTAAAGAATCATCGCGCCGCTTTTCCCTTTACAGCCATTATTGGGCAAGATGAAATGAAACTAGCCTTGATGCTTAATATTATTGATCCAAAAATTGGGGGTGTTATGATCATGGGTGATCGTGGCACTGGAAAATCTACTACTATCAGAGCCCTTGCAGACTTACTTCCTGAAATAGAAGTCGTAGAAAATGATCCGTTTAACTCTCATCCTACTGACCCTGACCTTATGGGTGATAATGCTCGTCAAACTCTCCAAAAAGATGGTTCACTAGTAACTATCTCTCAGAAAGTTACTATGGTAGATTTACCACTCGGTGCTACAGAAGATCGTGTATGTGGCACTATAGATATTGAAAAGGCTTTATCAGAAGGAGTAAAAGCTTTTGAGCCAGGATTACTAGCTAAAGCTAATCGTGGCATTCTTTATGTAGACGAAGTTAATTTACTTGATGATCACTTGGTTGATGTATTACTTGATTCAGCTGCTAGTGGATGGAATACAGTAGAAAGAGAGGGTATCTCTATTAGACATCCAGCTCGTTTTGTATTAGTAGGTTCAGGAAATCCAGAAGAAGGCGAATTAAGACCACAGTTACTTGACAGATTTGGGATGCATGCTGAAATTCGCACAGTTAAAGACTCTTTTTTACGAGTAGAAATAGTAGAACAAAGGACTCAATTTGATAGTGAGCCTCAAAAATTTTGTGAAGCTCATCAAGTTAGACAAGAAGAATTACAAAAAACTTTAGTAAAAGCTCAAAATTTATTACCACTTGTTGAAATCGATCGCGACTTACAAGTAAAAATTTCTCAAGTCTGTTCCGAATTAGATGTTGATGGATTAAGAGGAGATATAGTTGTTAATCGTGCTTCAAAAGCATTGGCAGCACTTGAAAAGCGTAAAAATGTCACAATAGAAGATATCAGCTCAATAATCGTACTCTGTCTTCGCCATAGACTTCGAAAAGATCCCTTAGAAACAATAGACTCAGGTTATAAGGTTAAAAAGATTTTTAATCAAATATTTGGTATTGAATCAGAAGAGAATTAATATGATTAGGTTCGTAGAGTCATTTTGAAATCTATTACATTGACTCTACAACTTTAGTTATAAAATTTAAAAAAATCTGATAATTCTAGTTTCCCTTTTTAAACTCAATTTTCTATCTGAATTAACTCAATTGCATAACCATTGGGATCTACGATAAATGCAATGACTGTATTTCCATATTTCATGGGTCCAGGTTCTCTAGTAACATTCCACCCTTTTTGCTTAATTGCGTTACAGGTAGAATAGATATTATTAACACCAATTGCGATATGTCCATATGCATTACCTAAATTATAATTTGTAGGTTTCCAATTATGTGTTAATTCAATTAATGTTGAGTTAGACTCTTGAGAATACCCTACAAAAGCAAGGGTGAATTCTCCTTCCGGATAATCTTTTCTTTTAATTAATTTCATTTCTAGAATGTCGCAGTAAAAGCTTAAAGATTCTTCTAGATCCTTAACTCGTAACATCGTATGGAGAAGATGCATAGTTATATTTTTTCTTAAATAATTTTTCTGATATACAAATATAAGATTGGGTATCGTACCATCATTTATTGGTTGTAAATGATTACTAATTTCATTTTACAATGAAAAGATTTAAAACAATTATTTTCATCAAACTGTACATAACACACCATATTATCCATATATACGAAAAATATAATATAATAATCAGGTGAAATTATTAATAATAATGTAATTTTTAGAGAACATAAATTATGTTCCTATCTACATTCATTTCATAGCAAACGCATAGTTTATTTAAGGAAGAAGGCCAGCTAGTATAAGCTTAAGATATATACCCTCTTTATATTCCTAAAACATTACACTTTTTGTAAGCACTAAAAAATTTATGAAATCAAATATCAACAACATAGTCAGATATAGATATTTACTATATGCAGAGAATAATTTATAAGAATTTAAAAAAAGTAATTAATTGTTTACGAGTTTTTTAGTTAATAATTTTAATTGATTAAGCAATGGATAACATCTCATATTCTGCTACTGATGTTCAAAATATTTTTAATAATATTGCCCCTGTTTACGATGAACTTAATACTTTGTTAAGTATGGGTCAACATAAGATATGGAAACAAATGGCAGTAAAATGGAGTGAACCAAGTTTAGGTAATTTAGGTTTAGATGTTTGTTGCGGCAGTGGTGATTTGACTAAGTTATTGGCTCGAAAAATTGGTAAAACAGGAAAAGTAATAGGAGTTGATTTTTCTAAAGAACTATTAACAATCGCTTCTCAACGTAATCATAAATATTATCCATCCTTATCTGTAGAATGGATGCTAGGAGATGCTTTAAATTTACCATTTGAAGATAATACTTTTGATTGTGTTACCATGGGGTACGGTCTAAGAAATATTATTGACATTCCTCGTTGTTTACGAGAACTACACCGTATTCTTAAACCTTGTTCTAAAGTTGCTATTTTAGATTTTCAGCGTCCATCTAATGCTTGGCAACAAATATTTCAAAAATTGTATCTTGATAGCTTTGTTGTTCCTGTAGCAAAACATTTCAAACTAGAAAAAGAATATAGTTATATTATGCCTAGCTTAGAAAAATTTCCATCAGGGAAAAGGCAAGTTAAATTAGCTCTTGAAGCTGGATTTGATACTTCGGTTTACTATTCTATTGCTGGAGGTATGATGGGAGTTTTAGTAGGGACTAAAAAGTACTTATAGAAGCTTTTTATATATCTTCTAAATTTTAGAATGAAGGTTAATATGTTGGATTTCTTTTATGATTTTATTTGATACTTCTTCTCTTGATCTATTTACTATCTCTAGTGTTATTGTTCCACCATTAGCAGGAACAATTATTGGTTATTTCACTAATGACATTGCAATTAAGATGTTGTTTAGGCCTTACAAAGCAATCTATATCGGTAAATTTCGCTTGCCATTTACCCCTGGATTAATACCTCGCAATCAAAAGAGATTAGCTAAAAAGGTTTCAGATACCATAATGGGATCTTTATTAACTCCAGAAGAATTACAAAAACTGGTGGGACGTTTACTAAAGGCTGAGAGAGCTAAAATAGCAATTTTATGGTTACTAAATCTTGCTATCCAACAAATAAAAGAAGATAAACAGCAGAAAACAGCCAAGATACTATCAGAAATTTTAAGAAATTTATTTAACGAATCATTACCTCGTTTACTAGAACTCTTAGCACGACGTCAAGATCTCTTAGAAGATCAAATCAATCAAATTTTTGACAAAATAATATTAGATTTTCAATTTTCTGATAATCAAGCTAATCAGTTCGCTGATTGGTTACTAGAAAAAGTAGCTTCTCCTAATACTCTTCGAGAAACATTAATTGAATTTCTCTCCGAAAAGAATATTCAGACTATCGATGAAGGTATCAAAGAAAAGACTAGCGGTTCTTATTGGTTCATAGCTAATTTTTTTGGGGTTAGTGATACTTTGCTAAAATTGAAAAATTTTTGTTTAGAAGAGAAAGAAGTAGCCAATGCACGTCTTGAAGAACTACTACTTTCTTTGGAAATACGAAATCAATTAAAAGAATGGTTAAAAAACTTTTCTCTACGCAATCTTCCTGTCTCAACTATTAAAGAGTTAAGAAAAACTAACCGTGAAACTATTCAAAAGTATATTCAAAAAAGTGGTACTAGATTCATACAAGATTTTGGTACAACAGTTAATTGGGAGCAATTATCAATATTAATAATTAATCGTATTCAAAACTCAACTATGTTAAATACTTCTCTTGAAACTGTAAGTCAAGAGTTGGCACTGGTTTTAGAGAAGTACCTCGAAAAGAATTTAGAGACAATTGTTCTTCAGACTATTCCTATCATGTCTATTGATCAAATAATTATTGATAGGATTAAGGCTACATCTTCCAAAAACTTAGAAATAGCAGTACAAGGAATTGTTCAAAATGAATTACAAGCAATAGTTAACTTAGGAGGTGTTTTAGGTTTTATCGTAGGAGTATTTCAGACCTTTATTATCTTATTGAAATAACTAATTTTAAATAGCTATCTATATTCTATCTATGAGTATTAAGTTAATTATTAATATATAGGTTTGAGTTTACACCCCATTCAGTTTTAAAGTAGCAATATTCTTTCCAAGATTTTCAAGATGTTTTGATGATATTTTCTGAACTGCTTCTGAATTAAAACGATATCCTACATTACGTACAGTTTGAATTAAGCTAGGTTGACAAGAATCAATATCTATTTTCTTTCGCAAAGATAATACATGAGTGTCGATAGTGCGTGGATTGTCTATAGCTTCTGGCCAAGCTTTTTGGAGTAGTTCTGAACGACTGAGAGGATTTCCTTCAACTTGTGCTAGGACGTAAAGTAAGCTAAATTCTTGTGGACTAAGGTCTATAAAGTTTCCTCGTAGTTGTACACGCCTTTGGACAAGATCAATTCTTAAGTCGCCATAATTTAAAGACAAAGGTGCAGAAGCAACACGTATACGTCTAGTCAATGCAGCTACTCTAGCCATAAATTCTTTCACTCCAAAAGGTTTTACCAAATAATCATCGGCACCTGCATTCAATCCTCTAACGACTTTTTTTTCTTCATGTTGATCAGACAATATAAGAATCATGGATTGTCTCTGTTGATAAAGCCATTGACACAATTCAATTGAATCTCCACTAGAGATATCTGTATCTAAAATAACTAGAGCTGGTTGCTTACGAGTAAAAATACTACGAGCTTGTTGTAAGTTTGAATATTGTTGTGTTGCGTAACCAGATTTTTGTAAATGCCAACTTAGTAAAGAACGTAGATGAGGATTTTCTTCAACAATGGCAGTATGAAAAAGGCTCATCTTAGTTTTTATTCCTCTAAATCAATATTCCTAATACTAGAATATCAAATTTTGTATTGAGAAATCTGTAATATTAACTACGACAATATATAAAGAAAACTTTAAAGTATATTTTTTACCAACAAAAAATAACATTTCAACATACTCTTTGCTGATAATTACCTGTTATAAATATAGAGTTTCATATATTAATGAACAAACCTATAATAAAAAGTCTAAATTAAGTTTAGACTTTTTATTATAGGTTTACAATGTAATGAGAATATATACTTTTTAAGAAGCAAGAGCAATTTCTATTTGTTGTTGCAATTCTCCATTTTGATACATTTCAATCATTAAATCAGAACCACCAGCAAACTCACCATTAATATAAACTTGAGGGATAGTTGGCCAATCAGAATATTCTTTAATGCCTTCGCGAATCTCAGGATCACTTAGAACATCAAAAGTCTCAAAAGTTTTTCCTAATGTGTTAAAAATTTGTACTACGTTATTAGAAAATCCACATTGAGGCATTAATTTACTGCCTTTAATGAATACGAATATTGTATTGCTATTAACTAACTCTTCAATTCTGTTTTTAATTTCTGGTGTCATAATTACTCCTTAATATTTATTTATTGATTTAATTTTAAATTAGAACTACATTATTATGTAGCTTTAATTTTTTGTTGAGCTATTTTCCATGTTTTAGGTGTGTAAGTTTTTAATCCTAAAGCATGAATAGATTCAGAAACCATAGCATCTTGAAGAGTACTATAAACTAATTGATGTTGTTTAATCATTGTTTTTCCCTCAAATTCTGTAGAAATGACAATTACCTCAAAATGATCACCTCCTCCAGTAAGGTCTTTGACAATTATCTGGGCTTCAGGAAGTTTAGTTTTAATCATATCTTCAACTTGTACTAGTGCAACCATTTAAATTTGTTCCGAGGACATTGAGGATACTAAGATTATTGTTATCTACTGTATCAAACTTCGCTAAATTCAAAAATAGATATCAATACAATGTTTATATTCTTAAGTTTTTTTAGATCAGATTTTATGCACTGTATAAAATTTTAAGTATTAAAAGAGTATCAATTAAAATTGAGAGTAGCCTGTTCTTGATTATCAAAAGGGACATTTACAAAACCTAATTCGTATAATTGTCGATAAGATTTTTTTCCTAAATCTGTAGTAGGATTTTGGGAGCGGATTATTTGAATAAGTAAAGGAACAGCCAATTCAGCTTGATCTTGTGCTCTATGTACTAAAGCTAATTGATAAGTTGCTGAATCTCTCATTTGCCCTGTTTTTAATGCACTATTTCTTTGAGCATCATATACTTGTGTGTCTATACCAGAAAAACTATTAGCTAGTTGTAAATGAAAATTAGATAACTGATTAAAAACCTTACGAGCTTGGCGTAATTTCGCTACTGCTAAGTCATAATTTTCTTGGTTGATAGCACTACTTGCTTCATTCATTAGTTTCTCTCCTCCCTGCAAACTTAGTAGACTATTGTCTTGTGTCAAGGGACGAAAATTATTAAAATCTGATATATCATTTGCATTATCTTCTTGTTTTTCTACAGCTTGTTGAGATAAGGTAGATTGAGACAGCACTTGGCTAGGAAAAGTTATTGATGTCGCTATTTCTAAAATAAAAGAGATGAAGATAATACTAAGCAATTTATTGTTGAATACAAGAGACTTTAACATGATACCTTTAAATAAGAGAATTAGAGAATAGTGGAAAGATAAATTACTGAGATATCCTAGCATTTATCTTAAAAAACAAATGATAAAGTACTTACAAAGAAAAAATCACCATACTAACTTTTGATACAGCAAGATTAAAAATTTTCTCGTTATTATTAAAAACAATTTTTTGGATGGTAGTATATCTTACTACATAGTGCTAGCATAATTAGATTAATCTAACTTACAAAATATTTTTTGATTAACTAATATGAATATATTAATAATTACAAAACATAATTATTAATATATTCATATTAATAATTATGTTTTGTAATTATTAATAGTTTTTTAAATATTATTAGTATTAATATCTAATTTCTAGAAGATTAGATAAGAAATCAACCAATATATCTTATGTTTTTATATATAGAACATAGTAAATCAAAGATTCTTAGTTAATTTATATTATTCTGAGTACTGTCTTAAATATAGTACCTAACTTAAATAAGGTACTGCCCCAAAATAATAAATATTTTAATTATAATTTTTTACTTTAACAATAAGATATGACTCTTTCTTCAGTTAATTACTGTGAACTTCAAAAACTTCTAGTAGAATCTTCAATAATAAAAGAAAGGGAAGCTGTTTTAGGTTTTACTATTGATAGTAAAACCTCCAAGGATCTCGATGATGCTATATGGATAGAACCTTATCAATCGGGCGCTATTATTTCAGTACATATTTCTGATGTAACAGCATTAATTCCAGAAAGGTCAGAGCTTGAAAAGAAAGCATTAAAGCAAATCGAGACTAACTATCTGGCTTTATCTACAAATCCTTTATTCCCAAATGAATTGTCTGATAATAAACTATCTTTATTAGAAGGTCGCCCACGCTTAACTATTACTATTAAAATCACCTTAGACAAAGTAGCCAATATTAAAAATACTCAGCTTTTATCTACATCTTTAATAAGCATGAAGAAGTTTTCTTATGCAGCAGCAGATAAAACTGTTGAAGATATTTCTCAACCTTTATGCCAAATATTACGTTACTGTGAGTTGTGGGCACAGAAATTAGCAAAAAAAAGAAAAGATATTGGAGCATTTGGACAAAGTATTATTAAAGGTATTTCATTAGATGAGGAAGGGAGGCTAGTAGAAACTTCTATATATCTTTCACAACGAATTATTCAAGAATTTATGGTTTTAGCTAATACAGCTGTTGCTAACTTAGCAGAACAACATAAATTACCTATTCTTTATCGTAATCATACATGTTCTGCAATTGCACCTAAAAATAAACTTTTAGTTGAAACTCTGGTTGCCTTAGGATTACCTACATTAATTCGCCAAAAACTTAAAAACTGGTTAAATTCTGCAAGTTATTCTCCTATTGTGATTAGTCATTTTGCCTTATGCGTTCCTGCATATACTCATTTTACATCTCCTATTCGTCGTATTGCTGATTATCTTAATCATAAGATTTTAAAGGCAATGTTTATCAAACAAAGAAAAAATCCTTACTTATTTGAAGAATTAGAAAAAATTGCTCAATATATTAATAAAGAACACTTAAAAATCAAAGAAAAGCGTACTCAATATTTTCAAATAGAGTATTTGGAAAAAGTAACAAGTATTTTAAATGATCAAAATAAAATTTCTTTATTATCTGATAGAGAATTTTCTCAAATTCTTAAAGACAGTTTTAAGATATCGAAATTAGATAAAATTGCAATGGAAGCTAAACACAGGTTAAAACAAAGAATGTTGAAGCCATGTGATTTATATTACTTAACATTTGGCAAGTATCAAAACTTAAAAAATGAGAAGTTAATGAAAAACGAATTATTATATTACTTTAAAGAACAAATTGTTTTAGCTACCCAAACGTTACAAATAGCTTCTACAATTTTGCAAAAAGATGTAAATTATATTGAAAAATTAACACCATCAGGACAATTTGTTTTTCGGACAGTTTTCGAAAATAAAACAGTACAAAAAGCTTCTATAGCATCTAATAAACAAGAGGCTAAGCATAAATCTAATTTATTTTGGATAGAAGGAAAATTAGAAAAAGCTTTATATTCTCCTACTACAATTGACCTGAATACTATAAAGAAAAATAACATGTCAAGAGTAAAATTTACAGCTAAAAGCAGAATTAATCTGATAAAAATTAGTGTAAATGCAATTGATAATTCAATTACTTACATACATACAGTTTTAAAATATATAAAAGTCAAAAAACCAATGTATATGTACAGTAAAGTAGGTTTGAAGTGGGAGTGTTACTGTTATTTCCAATGGATCAATAATATTAATATTGTGACAACATCTATAGCAAAAACAAAGAAAGAAGGGAAAGCTAACACATCAATAAAATTAATGATTCATTTAGAAAATTACTTTTTTGTTACGAAAAATAATGCAGTTTAAATAATTAAAAGGTTTTCTAGTTTATGTTTAAAACTTACGATTATGCTAAATACCAATCTAAATTTTAGAATTGATTACACATAAATAATCTTTATTATTTATACTCTTAAAGTACACATTAAATTAACTTTTTAAGACATTAATTTTTATTTTAAAGTATTTTGACGTAATAGTTTTAAGAAAAAAAATTAGGAATAAGATTGTTAATAGGAATATGAATAAGTGTTCCAAATAGAAAAAAAACATAAAACTTTGCATATGTCGCCAGTAATTTTATAGTAATATTGACTTTTAATATAATAAACAGCATCGTGAAAAAAATTTCAATTCTCGGTTCTACTGGTTCTATAGGAACACAAACACTTGATATCGTTTATCAGTATCCAGAACAGTTTAAAGTAATGGGATTAACTACTCACTCTAATATAGAACTACTATTCGCTCAAATAAAACAATTCCATCCTGAGATTGTTGCAGTGGCCAATAAAGAAAAAGTAGAAAATTTGAAAAATATGATTTCTACTTTAGATAACTCTCCTATAATCGTAGCTGGAGATCAAGGTGTTATAGAAGTGGCATGTTATGGAGATACAGAAAGTATTGTTACAGGTATAGTAGGATGTGCAGGATTATTACCAACAATTGAAGCAATAAAAGCAGGAAAAGATATTGCTTTAGCGAACAAAGAAACACTTATTGCTGGAGGGCCTGTTGTATTACCCTTGATAGAAAAATATGGGGTTAAGTTATTACCTGCAGATTCAGAACATTCAGCAATTTTTCAGTGCTTACAAGGTATAGATAATAAAGATTTAAAACGCGTTATTTTAACTGCTTCAGGAGGAGCTTTTAGAGATTTACCAACTGAAAAACTTAAATTTGTAACAGTTGAAGATGCTTTAAAACATCCTAATTGGTCAATGGGTAAAAAAATTACTATAGATTCAGCTACCTTAATGAATAAAGGCTTAGAAGTAATTGAGGCACATTTTTTATTTGAAGTAGATTATAGTAATATAGATATCGTTATCCATCCACAAAGTATTATCCATTCTCTAATTGAATTAATAGACACTTCAGTCTTAGCTCAACTCGGATGGCCAGATATGCGCCTTCCATTACTATATGCTTTATCTTGGCCTAAGAGAATTCATACAGATTGGAAACAATTAGATTTAGCAAAGATGAGTAATTTGACGTTCCAAAAACCAGATTATGATAAATACCCTTGTATTAAGTTAGCTTATGCAGCGGGAAAGGCTGGCGGTGCTATGCCAGCTGTTCTTAATGCAGCCAATGAACAAGCTGTCAAATCATTTTTAAATAAAGAAATTACTTTTTTAGCAATTCCTTATATTATCGAAAAAACTTGTGAACTTTTTGTATCTAATAATTCTTCTCAACCAACATTAGATGATATATTAGAGGCTGATCAATGGGCAAGAGGAACAGCCCTAATGCTCGTAAAGAAATAGACATAAATTAATTATTCTAAAATAATCCGATCGAAATATCACATATACTTTTTCATACTAAGCAAAATACATAATATGTTGCTTAATCTAATTATATTTATCACTTCTATAATAATCATATCAATAATATTTCGTTGGATTTTTACTGTTATTAAGTCTACATTCCTTACTTTAGTAAGTATAATAATAGTTTTAACACTACTAAAACTTACTTTTGATGTAGATGATCAAGAACTATCGATAAAAATCCAAAGCCTTCTCAAGATATTGCAAGATTTTTATAAGTAATGAATATTGACTTTAATTACGTAATCTGAGTAAATAATTTAAGTTAATTCTTAAACTATAAAGCAACTGAAAATTAGTATAAAATATTAAATACAATATTCAAAGAAAAAAATATTTTATAGGGATATTTCTTGAACTGTAATATTTCAAGAAATATCTTAGTAATATAAGTATAAACAGTAAGTAATACTTAACTGCTTCTAATATGGTGTTGAAAATAATTCTAAATTCATAAGCTTGATAATAATATATGTTTAGAATTATTCAATTTATCAAAATTCTGCATTTAAAGGAGTTCTAGGAAAAGGTATTACCTCTCTAATATTCTTGACTCCTGTCATAAATTGTACCATCCGCTCAAAACCTAGCCCAAATCCTGAATGAGGAACAGTTCCATATCTTCGTAGATCTAGATACCATGATAAATCTTCAGTAATAATATTTTGTGCTTGAAGTCTTTCTTCTAATATGTCTAGTCTCTCTTCTCGTTGAGAACCACCAATAATTTCACCAATTTTAGGAAATAGAATATCCATCGCAGCTACTGTCTTTTGATCATCATTTAAACGCATATAAAATGCTTTAGTAACAGTAGGATAGTTAGTAACAATTACAGGACTTTTAAATACTTCTTCTGCTAAATAACGCTCATGTTCAGCTTGTAAATCAATTCCCCACTCTACTGCATATTCAAACAGCTTGTTAGAATTTTCTAGTAAATTAATAGCATTTGTATAAGTTATACGCTCAAACTTTTTATTAGTGATCTTTTCTGCTGTCTCTAGGACTGTTGAATCAATATACTTATTAAAAAATTCCATATCTTCAGGACAACTTTGTAATACACTTTTAAAGACATATTTTAAAAATTCTTCTGCTACATCTTGATTTCCTTCAAGGTCACAAAAAGCCATTTCTGGTTCCACCATCCAAAATTCAGCTAAGTGACGAGAAGTATTAGAATTTTCTGCTCTAAATGTAGGACCAAAAGTATAAACATTTTGAAAAGCCATAGCCATAACCTCGGCTTCTAGTTGACCACTAACTGTTAAATATGCCGGCTTGCCAAAAAAATCTTGCGTATATTCAGTGTTACCTTTCTCATTCCGTGGAATATTAGATAGATCAAAATTTGTAACTTTAAATAAATCTCCTGCTCCCTCACAATCATTAACTGTAATGATTGGTGTGTGAATTAACATAAATCCTTTTTCTTGAAAAAATTTATGTATGGCCATAGCACAAGAATTTCTAATTCTCATTACTGCGCCTAATGTATTAGTACGATTTCTTAAATGTCCTATAGTACGTAAAAATTCAAATGAATGACGTTTCTTTTGAAGAGGATAAGTTTCGGGGTTTGAATCGCCATAAATTTTTATTGTGGTAGCTTTTAGCTCAATATTTTGATTTTTACCTGGTGAAGTAGCTAATGTTCCTGAAACTTCTACGGAAGATCCTGTATTTAAACGTACGATAGTTTCTTCATAATTAGAAATAGTTTTATCAAGAATAACTTGTAAATTTTTTAAACTAGATCCGTCATTAACTTCAATAAAAGTAAATTCTTTCAGCTCTCGTTTTGTACGTAACCATCCTTGAATAGTGGCATTTTCATCAGGTACTCCATTATGAAATAAATCTTTTATACGTTTTGTTTTCATTACTTATTTAATATTTTATAAAACTATTTCGACTATATAGTATCAAATTTTGTTTCTAAAGCTGTTAATAATAGTATCTTGACTTTACAGAAATAATTAAAGTTATAAATATATAAGAAAAATGAGTATGGTAATTAAATCTGAAAAGTATTTTCTATAAATACTTTTCGCCCATAGAACTAACTTTAATATGAATTTTGAATTATGAATTTGTGGTTTATGTCTTAGTTACAATGTTAAATTACAATAATGTATACTATTGATACAGTACATTAGTTTTATCGCTTAAATTAAATATATATTTAAGAATATTATATTCTAATATTTTCAAGAGTAACTTCAATTAAGATAAAGATTTCTTAAATTTCTATTTTCTATCATCTATAATTACTAAATTAAAACTTTTATAATTAATTCAATTTAAGCCTCTTCCTCATGATATTCGACTTGTTTTTCCGAAATATTAACAGGATTAGGCGTATATGATTCCAATTCACTTTTGTCTTCCCAAACATCACTTTGTTCTTCGTTGAATTTATTTTGCTTTTCTTTATAGCTAATTGATTGGGATACAATTTCTTCTTGTTGTATTTCTTCCCAATTTGTCTCTTCGTAACTATTTTCATATTCTTGATAACGAATAGGATTTTTTTCTCCCATTGGAGACATAAAGGTTACTGGTTCTTCTAAAGTATTTTCATTCCACTGCTCATTTACTGAAGATCCTCTTGTTTGTACATTATCTCTAACAGGAGTCCCAGTACCTAGCTGATTCTCAGGTCTTGTTGTTGAAGAAGAATAAAGATAATCTTCATCATCTTTATCCCAAGGAGGTTGACTAACACCTAAGCGTTGTAAAAACCCCATAGTTAATTGTGTAAGTCGCTCTTCTGCTCCTTCAAAGACGATCAAGCGATTAGGACCATTGCTGACTACTTCATCCATTGAGATTTCATATGTACTTAATATTTGATCAGGAATTTGAGGGTAACCTAATGAAGCAATAATTATAGATAAGACTTTACCTGTTGCCAAGTCAAATTGAAAATCTCGAACACGTCCTAGAGATTCTCCGGATTCAGTAATAACTTCACAATTAATCAAAGGAGAGTATAAATTAGTATCAATAATCTCAACTGCATGTTGGTTATCAACTAAAATGACATCACCTATTTGACAAATACTTGTAATATAAATATGGTCTGACACTCCTGAAATAGAAAACATATTATCTCGTAAACCAAGAGCAACTACTTCTCGTTGATCGATATCAACTAAAACTTCTTTAACAACTCCTAATCTTTTGCCCTCCTCTCGAGTAATCACTTGCGTATTAACAAATTCGTTACGTAGCCTAATATTATCTATAGTCATTTTATCTTAAGTTGGATTTTTAGTTTTTTGGAAATAGAAAAATTAATAACAGATATTTCAGTGAGATGATTTAGTCTTAATTTATTGATAATAACTTAAGCGTTTATATTAAGCTATGATTTAAATAAAATGAATAATTTATTTATTAATCTATAAAGTAAAACTGTATAGATTGATAAATAAGTTATCTTCTACTCTGCAATGATTTTCTATACTTTTACTTCAACTATTATATTAACATTTATTATATTCTATTAATTTATAAATATAGTGTTATCTTTGATGAATCCTCATGGAGATTTTTAGTTTGTAAATACTACGAAATATTTTAATAACTTATTTATTATGAAAAGATAAGTTATTAATTATAGTCAAGCAAGTTTAATGTTAGCGTTTTTTAGAGATTTGAAATATAGAGTGTGGAAATTTAGTATTTACATATAAACAATTTGAATTACAAAACTAAAAAAAGCTTTCTGTCTTAAAATTTCTAATTATTTCTGATAATATAACACTCAAGTTAAATCCATTAATAGTTCTCATTTATTAAGTAAAGTCTTTAATGTGTTTTTGTTTTATACAAAGTAAAAAATATTTATAAAAAATTAAGATATATAAGAAATATAAACTTCTAAGATAGATTAAGCCTTATTGATAGATTATTAAAGTATATATTAGCTAATATTTTCTGATTTAAAAACTATTTAGTAGTTATATGTTATTTTCTTCGAACTTATAATGTTTTTCTTTTATTTTCCAAAATAATATTAAATTATTTTAATAGAAAAATTCAAAAAAAATAAATAGAATAAAACTAATAACAACCTATTAAATATATTATTTTGGGCATGTTAAATTCATGTTGACCATTTATTTTATAATTTTTGAATTAGTTAAGCTAGAATGAATTTTAAAAATATCGATTATTAAAAAAATCATACAGAACAAGTAAATTTTATTTGTCTTTTTACTTTAAATTTAGAGTCATTTACTTTAAGGAGTTTTTCTTATGGAAAGGATAAAAGTCGGTATTAACGGTTTTGGTCGTATTGGACGGTTAGTTTTACGGGCAGGCATTAATAATCCTGATTTTGAATTCTTGGGTATAAATGATCTTGTGCCTCCCAAAAATATTGCTTACTTATTTAAATATGATTCTACCCATGGACGTTTTGATGGAACTGTAGAAGCTGTTGATAAAGGAATACTGATTAATGGAAACTTTATACCTTGTTTTGCAGTTTGTAACCCTGAGGAACTATCTTGGGGAAAAATTGGAGTAGATTATGTTGTTGAATCTACTGGTTTATTTACTACTTATGATACTGCTAGTAAACACTTAAAAGCAGGTGCTAAAAAAGTTGTTATTTCTGCTCCTACAAAAGATCCTGAAAAAGTCCATACTATCGTTCTAGGAGTTAATCACTCTAGTTACAACCCTCTAAAAAATCATATTATTTCTAATGCCAGCTGCACTACTAATTGTTTAGCCCCTATTGCCAAGGTTATTAATGACAGTTTTGGTTTAGAGGAAGGTTTAATGACAACAGTACATGCTATGACGGCAGCACAGCCGACTGTAGATGGAGCTAGTAAAAAAGATTTAAGAGGAGGCAGAGGAGCAGTACAAAATATTATTCCTGCTTCAACTGGAGCTGCTAAAGCAGTAACTTTAGTTATTCCCGAACTTAAAGGCAAATTAACTGGAATGGCTTTACGAGTTCCTACCCCAGATGTTTCAGTTGTTGATTTAACATTTAGAACAACTAAATCAACTAGTTATCAAGATATTTGTAAAGCTATGAAAATAGCCTCTGAAGGAAATTTAAAAAATATTTTAGGTTACACAGATGAAGATGTAGTCTCTATGGATTTCAATGGTTCTACATATTCTAGTATCTTTGATGCAAAAGCAGGAATTGAATTAAACCCAAATTTTTTCAAAATAATTGCTTGGTATGATAACGAGTGGGGATATTCTTGTAGAATGCTAGACTTAATGATGACAATGCAAGCAAAAGAAAAATAATTTGTGCTATTTGAATAACATGAAAATATTGCTTAGAAACGTCTTTAGTAAATACTTGTGTTAGTAAAAATTTTTTATTTAGTATATAAACTAAAGAAGAATTACTTTTTATAGGTTTTTTAAACAGCGTAACGCGATATTAGTGTTATCCTAGCATTAAATATATTTGGAGAAAACTTATTATTAATAGTTTAAAGTTTCAAAATGTTCATTAAGATTATTTTTGATATTACGACTTTGTGAATTAGTTTCATCATATTAAAACTACTGGTAATAAGTATATTCTTCATGGATAAAAAAGATAATATATAATTTTGAAAAATACAATATTATTTTGACTTAAAAAAATAGAATCAATTATTTATAAGCTAAATAGTCATAAAATAATGATCTCTTCAGTATTTTTGCTAAAATCTCTAATTTTTATATTGTTTAGTAGTATACTAAACATACGAAATTTGCATTACTAATGTTAGTTATCCAGCTACTTTTACAAAAAGTAATTTGTAAAAAAATAAATTTTATCAGTTTTTAAAGTATTATTTAATTTTTATTAAAAAACTTTCTAATGTCTAAGAAAACCTTGGCATACTTGTCAGAACAGGAGATTACAGGAAAACGAGTACTTGTACGGACTGATTTTAACGTTCCTATGAAAGATCAATTAATTGTGGATGACACTCGAATCCGTGCAGCTTTACCCACTATTGAAAAACTTATTTCTCAGAAAGCAAAAGTTATTCTTTGTAGTCATATGGGACGTCCTCAAGGAAAAATAATTGATTCCATGAGTTTAGCCCCTATCGCAATTCATTTGTCTAAACTTTTGAAAAAAAAAGTAATAATGTGCGATGAATGCATTGACGGTTCTGTTAAGAAAATTATCGATAATTTAAAAGATGGTGAAATTGCTTTATTAGAAAATCTTCGTTTTCATAAAGAAGAAGAAGCTAATAATTTTGAATTTGCACAGAAATTAGCTAGCTATGCAGATATATATGTTAACGATGCTTTTGCCTCTGTTCATAGATCTCATGCTTCCATTGAAGGAATAACACATCATGTAAAGTTTAATGTTGCAGGATATTTAATTGAGAAAGAACTTAAGTATCTTAATGATTATGTTAATAATCCTCAACGTCCTCTAGCAGCTATTATAGGAGGTTCTAAAGTTTCTAATAAGATAGATATTATTGAAGCTTTACTTGATAAATGTGACAAATTACTTCTTGGTGGAGGAATGATATTTACATTTTATAAAGCTAGAGGACTCAACGTAGGTAAATCTTTAGTTGAAGATGAAAAATTGGACTTAGCAAGATCTTTAGAAATAAAGGCTAAAGCAAAAGGTGTAGAGTTAATAATACCTAATGATATAGTTATAGCAGATAGTTTTTCTCCAGATGCTATTTTTGAGACTACAAGTATTAATAATATTAAAGATAATTGGATAGGACTAGATATCGGTCATCAGTCTATTAAAGCTTTTAGGGAAACTTTGAAGAATTGCAAAACGGTGATTTGGAATGGCCCTATGGGAGTATGTGAATTTGATCAATTTGCTATTGGGACTCAAAAAATTGCTCATACTTTAGTTGAACTGACTGAAAAAGGTACTACTACTATTATTGGAGGTGGTGATTCTGTAGCTGCAATAAATAAAATAGGGGTTGCTAACAAAGTAAGTCATATATCTACAGGAGGAGGTGCTAGTTTAGCATTATTAAAAGATAAAATGTTGCCTGGTATTGCTGCTTTAGATGATATGTAGAAAATATCATAAACTCAACATATTAAAGATCAGATAAAGTACCATAAAAAATAGTCTAGTTTTGCAAAGATAACTTAATCTTCCTTTTTACGGAATTTCTAACTGAATGATATACATAAAAAAGTATAAGTATTAGTAAATAGAAAACGTAAACTAACATTTATACTTTAGGACGGCTATTAATAATAAAAGTAAATAATATATATTATTATTTTGCTAGACGAACTCATAAAATTATTCGTAAGTTCATTTGACAAATACAAAATTAATTAATTTTTGAGGAACTATAATAATCTTTTTAATTTCTCTTTTGTCTAGCAAACGTTTACCAGTTTCTGAATTACGTACTAACTTTTCTAGCTCATCATTAGTAACACTTGCTGGAGCTTGAATAGTTCCTTTCGTTTTCCCCATAGCTTGAATTACTATAGTAACTTCATCTAAAATTAAAGCTTCATTATTAACTGTTGGCCATTTCTGTAGATGAATCGATTCTTTATACCCTAGATTATGCCACAACTCTTCAGAAATATGAGGGGCAAAAGGTGACAGCAATATCAAGAGGGTGACTACACCTTCTTGATATATTGAAGAGTTAACATCTTTAAAATCATTAAGTATGTTACTTAACTTCATTAATTCTGCGACTGCCGTATTGAATTGATAATTTTCTTCTAAATCTTGAGATATATCTTTAATGATTGTATGGATAAAGCGTTTTAAATCTTTCTCGTCTTTAGTTAATATTTCATTTTTGACTATATTAACCCTATTTTTTATATGCGATCTGACTAGACGCCATACTCTATTTAAGAAGCGAAACTGTCCCTCAACATCTGAACTACTCCACTCTAAATCCTTTTCTGGAGGTGCTTTAAATAATATGAACATTCTAGCGGTATCTGCTCCATATTTTCCTAATACCTCTTGTGGGTCTACCCCATTATATTTAGATTTAGACATTTTCTCATAAAAAACTTCTAGAACATCTCCTGTACTAGGATCTATTGGATTTTCAGGATTTACTTGATTGAGAGGAATATATTTACCTGTTTTTAAATTTTTATATGTTATTCCTTGAACCATTCCTTGTGTTAGAAGATTTTGAAAAGGTTCACTTACATCTATTAGTTTTTGATCTTTCAAAAATTTTGTAAAGAAGCGAGAATATAGAAGATGCAAGATTGCATGCTCAACTCCTCCCACATATTGATCTACTGGCATCCAATAATTAACTTTATTAGAATTAAATATTTCTTGAGAGTTTGTAGAATCGGTATATCTTAAATAATACCAAGATGAATCAATAAATGTATCCATTGTATCTGTTTCGCGTTTTGCAGGGCTGCCACAGTTAGGACAGGTAACATTAACCCATTCTTCCAAACTAGCTAAAGGAGAACTTCCACGTCCAGTAAATTCTACGTCTTTTGGTAATTCTACTGGTAAATTAGAATCAGGAATAGCTACGCTACCACAGTTAGAGCAATGAATAATAGGAATGGGACAACCCCAATAACGTTGGCGAGAAATTAACCAATCTCTTAATCGATATTGTATTTTAGCTTCTCCAATAGAATTTTTCTTTGCATACTCAGTAACAGCAGCTTTTGCATCTTCTGAAAGCATTCCGTTAAATTGTTTAGAATTAACTATAATACCTGTATCTACATAAGCTTCTTCCAAAGGTGACTGAGCAGTCTCCTTCAAATCAAAATCTTTGGGAATAACAACAACTTTAATAGGTAGTTGATTTTCTTTAGCAAATTTAAAATCACGATTATCATGAGCTGGAACTCCCATCACTGCTCCTGTTCCATAATCAACAAGTACATAACTTGCTATAAATACAGGTATTTCTTCACCATTAAAAGGATTAATTACTTTTGCTCCTATAAAAATTCCTTTTAGTGGTTTATTGTCTGCAGTACGCTCAATTTCACTTTCATTAATTATTTCTTCAATAAATTCTTTTATTTTTTCTTTATATTCTGACTTAGATATTTTTGGTACCAAAGGATTTTCTGGCGCTAAGACTAGGTATGTTACGCCGTGGATAGTATCAGGACGAGTAGTGAAAACAGATATACTTTCTTCAGTATCTTTTATAGGGAATTTTATATATGCTCCTAAAGACTTACCTATCCAATTTTCTTGCATTAGCTTCACACTTTCAGGCCACCCTTTTAAAGTGTCGAGATCATTCAACAAATGATCAGCGTAATCGGTAATTTTCAAGAACCATTGACATAAAAGCTTTTTTTCTACCTTAGCACCTGAACGCCAGGAATACCCTTCTGCATCTACTTGTTCATTTGCCAAAACAGTTTGATCAATAGGATCCCAATTAACAGTTGCTTCTTTTTGATAAGCTAATCCAGCTCTATAAAGTTTTAAAAATAACCATTGTGTCCATTTGTAATAATCAGGTGAACAAGTTGTTATTTCTCTTTCCCAATCTATAGATAGTCCTAATGTTTGAAGCTGTTGCCTCATTTTTGCAATATTTTTCTTTGTCCATTCTTCAGGAGAAATACCATTATCAATAGCCGCATTCTCAGCTGGAAGTCCAAAAGCATCCCATCCCATAGGATGTAAAACAGAATATCCTTGCAATCTTTTAAAACGAGCAATTACGTCAGTAATCACGTAATTTCGTACATGGCCCATATGTAAATTACCAGAAGGATAAGGAAACATTGATAAAGCATAGAATTTTTGTCTTCTACTATTTTCTAAAGTTTTATCTAATCCTTGCGTAATCCATTCTTGTTGCCATTTCTTTTCAATTTCTGCTGGTTTATACTGAAATTCCACTACTATTTCTTTATCATTAAAATTTATCATTGTTAATTATCTCTGATTTTTGGAACAATCTATAAAAATTTGGAATATCAATTTATCTATAATATTTTTTTTAAATTTTAAATCTATGCAATAACTTGATCAACATAGCTAGCTATAATAATACAAATGTTTTCTCCCTTATTATTAATATCCTATTTAAAAAATATTAGTAGTTAAAATATCCAACATGAAGTAATATATTTAATATCTTCTAAATTTTGGTTTGTAAACACCATCAATTAACTTTATATAAACATTAGTAATTTTTCTTTAAAAAAGTTACTAATGTTTATATCAAAAATTCTACAAGTCATTTACGAGTTTTTATCTTACAATGTAATTGAATTTTGATCTTTAATGGATTAATGTGTGATTTTGAGTGAAACAATTTTCAGATTCTCTTCAACTAAATATTAAAAACCTATTTCCGTTTCGGTTAGATAAATTTCAACAAGATTCTATTACTGCTTTAAATAAAGGAAAATCTGTCGTCATATGTGCTCCTACTGGTTCAGGTAAGACACTCATTGGCGAATATGCTATTTATCGTGCATTAAATCTTAAGCAAAGAGTTTTCTACACCACACCTCTCAAAGCTCTTTCTAATCAAAAATTCCGAGATTTTCGAGAAAAATTTGCTACCAAAAATGGAAAAATCAATGAAAGTATGGTGGGGTTAATTACAGGAGATACTGTACTAAATCCAAGTGCTTCTATTGTCATAATGACTACTGAAATATTCCGTAATATGCTTTATGAAACTCCTATAGGAGAGGTAGGAACATCGTTGGAAAATGTTGCTACAGTAGTTTTAGATGAGTGTCATTATATTAGTAATCGTGGTCGTGGAACAGTTTGGGAAGAATCTATTATTTATTGTCCACCAAATATCCAATTAGTTGCTCTTTCTGCAACTATTGGTAATCCTCAAGAATTGACTGAATGGATTAATCAAGTACGAACATCTTTTTCTAATACAAATTCTGAAAAAAGTTTAATTAGCTTATGTAAACTAATTAACTCAGATTTTCGACCAGTACCTCTACGATTTTATTTTAGCCAACGGAATGGCTTGTTTCCTCTTTTAAATTCTGAGAAGTCTACTTTAAATCCACTTTTAAAATATCAAGTCTCAAAAGATAAACAAAAACGTGCTAAAAGGGGAGATTGTCCTGATCCCTTAACAGTTGTTAAACAGCTTTACCTAAGAAAGCTATTACCATCCATCTATATTATTTTTAGTCGTCGTGAATGTGATAAAGCTGTGCAAGCATTGCATAGTCTTATGCTTGTCTCTCCTGAAGAAGCCCATACATTGCAATATAACTTACTTATCTTTTTTTTGGCAGATAGTCCAAATCTACAAAAAAGTCTTTTAAAAATTATAGCCTTAGAAAATTTAACACTATATAAAGGATTAAAAGATTTTTTAAAAACTTTTTCAGCCCACTCTTTGTTATTTTCTTATCTAGCTAATAATAATGACTCTAAAATTTACTTATTTCAAGTACTTGCTGACTTATGTAATTTAGTTAGAGCAGATCAGCTTGAACCCTTAACAAGAGGCATTGCAGCTCATCATGCTGGTATTTTACCAGCATGGAAAGAATTAATAGAACAACTTTTTGAGGCAGGACTAGTTAAAGTAGTATTTGCTACAGCCACTTTATCAGCAGGAATTAATATGCCTGCGAGAACGACAGTGATCTCTACTTTATCAAGACGTATAGATACTGGCCATAGCATGTTGACTTCCTCTGAATTTTTGCAGATTGCTGGTCGGGCAGGTCGTCGAGGAATGGACAAAGTAGGACATGTAGTAGTTGTTCAGACAATTTTTGAAGGACCAGCAGAAGCTGCTTATCTTGCTACCTCACAATCTGAATCTCTTGAAAGTTGTTTTACACCTTCTTATGGTATGGTATTGAACTTATTGCAAAAGCATACAATTCAAGAAACAAAAGATCTTTTAGAAAAAAGTTTTGCTGAATATTTAGCTAAATTAAAATTAAGACCAGAACAACAGGAAATTATCTATTTAAATACAGAATTAAAAAAACTAGATATTCAGTTAAGAGATGTTAAAGAAAAAGATATCTTAAAGTATGAGACCATAAATACTTGTTTAAAAGAAGAAAAAAGACTTTTAAAGATCTTACATTATCAAAACAAGAAGAAACGGAAAAAAGAAATCTCTACCCAGATAAAAAAACTAAGTCCAGGAGATTTACTATATCTTAAGAATCAGAAACTAAAACTTCCAACTTCTTGTTTAGCTACTGTTGTTACTTTGGTTTCTTTAGATCAAAATATTAACTTACTTTGCTTAGGGAATGATAATTACTGGTATTTAGTTAAACAAGAAGATATTGCTAGTATTTGTAACCTTTCTTTACCTACTTTTTTAATAGATAAATTAAAACTTCCTGATATAGAACAACTCTCTTTTGGAAGGGGACCTAAAGGTGATTGTACCTGTCTTGAAGTGCATCAAGCAATGAAGAAATACAAGCTTCATAGTATCATTCCACAAGAGATAAGTAATCAACAAAACAAAATTAATGATATTGAAAAATCTTTAAAAAGTGTTTTTTCTATTAATAGAAAAAACACTGCACAATTATTTAAATCTTATTATGAAAGACTAGAATTGAAAGAAAAATTATATTCTAAACAAATTAAATTTCAAAAATTACAATCTAATCGTTCATATTACTGGCAAGAATTTCTTAATTTAATAGAAGTTTTACGCGATCTTGGCGCTTTGGAAAACTATACTCCTACAGTATTGGGGCAAGCTACTGCTACCCTTCGGGGAGAAAATGAGTTGTGGTTAGGAATAGTATTCATGTCAGGAATATTGGATAATTTACATTCTCATCATTTAGCAGGATTAGTTAGTGCAATGATTACAGAAACGTTACGTCCTGACACTTGGACAAATTATTTACCATCCCCAGAGGTACTAAGTATACTTAGCAGCTCTGAAGATAATACGATTAATATTAATAAAATTTATGATTTATTAAATAAAGTACAAAAACGTTATCAAATAACAATTCCTATTTACTTAGAGTTAAAACTAATAGGGTTAGTAGAGGGATGGGCTTTAGGAGAAGATTGGCAAGATTTATGTAAAAATACCAGCTTGGATGAAGGGGATTTAGTACGTTTGCTAAGACGCACAATTGATTTATTATCTCAAATACCTCATACACCAGGTCTCTCTATTTCTTTAATTCAAAATGCAGAGAAAGCAGTAATTCAATTAAAAAGATTTCCTGTATAAATTCAAGAAAGTATATTTTCATAGTCTCTTCAGTTTTAATAAGGATGAAAATATTTATAAATCTCTTTCGCTAAAGAATAGCCTATCCCTGGAACTTTTTTTAAATCCTCAATAGAAGCTTCTCTAATATAATCAACGGAGTGAAAAAACAAAAGAAGTTCTTTTTGCCTTCGAAGTCCTAAACCAGATATATTATCTAATTGAGAAGAAAGACTTTGCTTAATACGTCGTTGACGATGATAGTTAATAGCAAAACGGTGTGCTTCATCTCTGATTTTTCTTAATAACTTTAAACCTGGCTGTTCTGAATCAGTTATTAAAGAGTCAGTATTTCCTGGCAGAAATATTTCTTCGTGTTTTTTTGCTAAGCTAATAACTTTTAATAAAGGAAAAAGTTTCATGTCTTTTAAAACTTTCACTACTGTAGAAAGTTGCCCTTTACCACCATCAATTAGAATTAAGTTTGGGTAATCTTCTAATTTCAATAAATCTTCTATTGCTAAATTACGATAGGAATGAAATCTCCTACTAATAACTTCTGCAAGACATGCAAAATCATCAGAATGACCTAACTTGATAGCAGTATTTTGAATTCTGTAATGACGATAAGATTGTTGTGCTGGAATTCCATTAATAAAAACAACTTGTGATGCAACAGCGTTAGATCCTTGTATATGAGAAATATCATAACCTTCTATTCTGTAGGGAATTTCTTCCAAATTTAATATTTGAGTTAAATTTTGCAAAGAGAATAAGTTCTGCTGCATATCTCTTTGTGTTTTTTCTAGTTCATATGTTGCATTACGTTGAACTAGATTGATAATTTCGATTTTTTGTTGCTTTTTTGGAACAGTAATAGTGACTTTTTTACCTTTCTTACTTTTTAACCAGTTAGTAAAAATATCTATCTTAGGAAGTTCGTATTGTACTAAAATTTCATTTGGTATTTCTATTGGTTCTACTTGCCAATAGTGTTCTTCCAAAACCCTTTGTAATATGCTACCTGATGTGCCAGGAATGTTATCAACAAAAAATCCTAGGCGACCTATTAAGCGTCCTCCACGAATTTGAAATAGTTGCACACAAGTATAACTATCATCAGAGGCTAAAGCGATTACATCTTGTGAGATTGTGTCATTTGGTAGAACTACTTTTTGATCTATACTAAGTTCTTTAAGGGCTTCAATTCGATCCCTTGTTTGTGCTGCCTGCTCAAATTTTAACTGTGTAGCATATAGCTTCATTTGAGTATCTAATCTTTGCACCAACTCTTCAGTACAACCTTGAAATATCATTGCTACTTTCGCAACAATCTTATGATATCTATTCGAAGTAATCAATTTCTGACAAACACCAGGACAAAGACCAATATCGTAGTTTAAACAAGGTCTATCTTTAAATAATGGACGTGTCTTTTGACGTAAAGGAAAGACACGCTTAATGAGACTTAGTGTTTTTCGCAATTTATGAGTATCTACATATGGCCCGTAATAGCGATCTCGTTTATTTCCTAATCGCCTTTTACGAGTAATGAATACTCTTGGATATTCTTCAGACCAAGTAATACAAACATAGGGATATTTTTTATCATCTTTTAGAAGTACATTAAAATGTGGTTGATATTGCTTAACTAAGTTAGCTTCTAAAGCTAATGCTTCTACTTCTGTATCAGTAACAATAAATTCAATGTTGTTAACTTGTTGCAACATTAAATTAATGCGAGGAGTATGATACTTTCCTTCCTGAAAATAAGAACGAACCCTGACCCTTAAACGTTTAGATTTACCAATATAAAGGATATCTTCCTGTTTATCTAGCATTAAATAAATGCCGGGTTCCAGTGGAATTTCTTTCAATTTATTTTTTAGGGCATCGTTATTTAATAACAATTGTTTATTCTCTTGCACCACCAATACCTTAATAATTTGTACTTTCTAGATGTGAAAACATAAATTATTTATATCATTATCTTAAATGTGTATATCTAGTATATTAGTTTACACACTCTTAACTATATTATTAACAATAAAATAATTATCTAAAATTAATCTCCTGCTAAAACTTTCCGTTTATTAATTTTCTTTTACTTATTTCATTATTGTTTTAGACAATTTTCGGATTACTATAATAACATTACTTAAATAGTGTATATGTTAAATAATATTCAATTAGCTTTAGCAATAGGAATAGCTAAAGTCGTAACTTTTATTGTTAAATTTTTTAAATTAGGAGCTGCAAGTGTTCTACCTGGAGCAATCTCTCTTCGTTTTTATCCTAAAACTTTATCAGAATTGTGTAAACAAGTTACTGAAGGAATTATTGTAGTTATTGGGACAAACGGTAAAACGACAACGTCTCTTTTGTTGAGAACTATTTTAGAGAATCAGGGATGGAGGGTTACCCATAATAGGACTGGAGCTAACTTACTAAACGGTTTAGTTACAGCATTACTAGAAAATACTACAATAACAGGAAACTTAGTCACAGATTTTGCAATTTTAGAAGTAGACGAAAATATTATTTCTTTACTACTAAAAGAATGTAAGCCTAAGATAATTATTGGTTTAAATATATTTCGAGACCAATTAGATCGTTATGGAGAAGTTGATTCGATAAGCTTAGCTTGGCAGAAAGCGATTAGTTCTCTTTCACCTGAAACAACAATTATTTTAAACGCTGATGATCCAACTTTATCTCATTTAGGTCAACAATTATTTCAACAAACTTTTTATTTTGGTTTGTCAGAACCTGAGCAATATTTAGAAGAAATTCCCCATGCAGCAGATTCAATATATTGTCCAAGTTGTGGTCATATCTTAAGTTATCAAGGATTTTATCTTTCTCATTTAGGAGACTTTCATTGTCCTAGATGTAATTTTAAGAAAAGCCAACTAGCACTTATCAGTAAAGATTGGCCACAAATACTAGTTGGTATTTATAACAAATATAATACATTAGCTGCAGGATTAGCTGCTAGAAAACTTGGTGTTCAATTTCCTGAAATTTGCAATACTATTAAAACGTTTAAGCCAGCTTTTGGAAGAGCAGAAGAACTAATTGTTGATAACAAAAAGGTTTGTATTCTGCTATCAAAAAATCCTGTAGGTATGAATGAAACTATAAAAATAGTAAATAATTCAAAAAAGGAAAAGCATTCTTCAACAACTTTATTGATCCTAAATGATAGAATTCCTGATGGTATAGATATTTCTTGGATTTGGGATGTAGACACAGAACTTTTAGTAAGGTTAGGAGGCAATCTTATAGTAAGTGGTGACCGAACTTATGACATGGCTTTACGCTTGAAGTATAGTCAGCAAAGTTTAACAAGCCAAGAAAATACAATTAATCTAATTGTTAAAGAAAATTTAAACCAAGCTATAAAAATGGCTCTAAGTTTAACAACAGAAGCAGAAACTTTATATATAATTCCAACCTATTCCGCTATGTTAGAAGTTAGAGAAATAATAGTTGGGCGTAAGATTCTGTAAGTCAAGTTCTATATAAATTTTTATTAAATTTGAAGATATACCAATAATCAAATAAGCTTAAATATTTACCAATTAAGTAACATCGTTACGCGTACTCAAATAGTATAGGCAGGTTTAAAAATTACTGACTAAAATTTAGACTAAAGACAATTACTTTATAATATGAATACCTTTATTGGTTTGCTGAAAATTATTCGATGAGCTGTAATAGGTTCTGGTATTAAATTGAGCAACTTAATATAATTGATTGACGATAAGCGGTAGTTTTGTAAATTAAAGGTAAAACAGAACACTAGAGATAATAAACTATCACTTTCTTATACCCTCAATTACTTATTTACTTCATTATTCCAGAGTCCCTTATCAAGGGATTATCTTAACTTACTGCGATATATTAAAACTTAATGATTGTGTTTATTAATATTCTAATGATTAAGAAGATTGTTCCTACTATAAAACGTGATGTAAAAGAAAGAAAATACATTCCTTAAGAAATAAAAATATTTAATAAATCGAAGAAGATTTTAGCCATAAATAGCGTAAATATATTATTTATATTTAATAAAATCATATTCAATAAATAAGTTAATCTATTAAATAGTATTTTATTAAATATGATTTTTATACCAAAATGATAAATTCTATGTTATAGTTAAAGTTCATGCGTAAGCATTAAACAGTACCAAGTTTTTTGTCGACGTATGGGGGCGTGGCGGAATGGTAGACGCTACGGACTTAAATAATTGAGCCTTGTTAGAGAGATTTAACAAGTGTAAGTTCTCAAATTCAGGGAATCCTAAATCTTTTACATAGATTAGACAAGGTAATCCTGAGCCAAGCTTGGCCTTATAGAAGGTTAAGAAGGTGCAGAGACTCGACGGGAACTACCCTACGCAGAAATGATAAAGGGTAAAGAGAGAGTCCGATTCTTAAAGTCTAATTAGACGATAGTGAAAGCTATGTAAAGAATGAAAATCCGTTGACCGCAAGGTCGTGAGAGTTCAAGTCTCTCCGCCCCCACTACTTTTTACAAGTCTTATGAGAAATATAGTTAATTTATAACTATATTTCTCATAAGACTTGTAAGCTTTTTATTTAAGTAATATTGTGCTTAAATTGTTAAGACGTTAGCTATAGCACTTGCTGGCTATAACTAAAAGCCAATGTCTCAAGCTAAGATGCTACAGAAGCTGTTGATCGGCGTCGACGATAAACTTTTTGATTAGTCTTAGACTTTGAAGAAGAAGATACATCTGGAATTTGTAAAATAAATATTACTAGTGGTTCGCTTCGTAATTCTCTTTTTATAAGTCTCTGTAAGGTATTTTCAACTTCTTCTTTTAACCAAGACCAATTAATTGTATTTTTATCTTCATCTGAAACAAACTCCTCCCAACGATTTTTTACAATATTTTCAATTGCTCGTATGATAACTTGTCGCAATACAGGCTTTTCTACTTTAGTTACTACACCACGAAGATCGACCTGCGGAAGTTCCGTTAATTCTCTATCTTGGTTAATAGATGCTGCTACCGTTATTACTCCGTCTTTAGCAAGTTGTTGACGATCTTGTAGTACATTTTCATGTACTACACCTGCTTGATCAACCAATTCAATACCAGAAGGAACTTTCCCAGCAAGACTAATATTATTACTAGATAACTCTATTACATCCCCATTTTTGACTATAATAATATTTTCAGAGCTAATCCCCATTTCATAAGCAGTTTGCGCATGTTTTACTAACATTCGGTGTTCCCCGTGGACTGGGACAAAAAACTTAGGGCGAGTTAAAGCTAACATTAGTTTATGATCTTCTTGAGAACCATGACCAGAAACATGTATACCATGGTGGCGACCATAGATGACGTTCGCTCCCTGCATCATTAAACGATCAATGGTATTAACAACAGCAATAGTATTTCCTGGTATCGGATTAGCTGAGAAAACTATAGTATCTCCTTGACGTACCTTTATATGACGATGATCTCCTCGAGAAATACGCGTTAAAGCAGCTAGTGGTTCACCTTGTGAACCAGTTGTTAAAATAAGAACTTGTTTGTCCGGTATATTACGTGCTCCTTTAAGTGAAACAAATAAATCTTCTGGACATGTTATATAACCTAGTGTTCTTGCATGAGCAATAACATTCAACATAGAGCGTCCTACAACAACTACTTTACGTTTATGCTTTTGAGCAAGTTGTAAAATTATATTAACTCGATGAACTGAGGAAGCAAAAGTAGTTATCATCAAGCGTCCTTCAGCTTGAGATATTATGCGATCTAAGTTTGGATAAACAGATCTTTCTGAAGCAGTACTACCAGGGAGTTCAGCGTTAGTAGAGTCGCTTAATAAACAAAGTACTCCTTTCTCTCCATGCTCAGCAAGTTTCTGAAAATCAAAATATTCACCATCAATAGGAGTGTAATCAACCTTAAAATCTCCAGTATGGATAATAACGCCTAAAGGAGTATGAATAGCTAGAGTAAAACTATCAGCTATTGAATGAGTATTACGAATAAATTCTACTAAAAAAGATGAACTAATCCTTGTCATTTCTCTTGGTTCAACTGTCTTTAAAGTAGTGCGACCACTTACTCCTGCTTCGTCTAACTTATCCCTTAATAATGCGATAGCGAGTTTTGGGCCATAAATAATAGGGATATCAAATTGCTTTAAATGATAAGCAATTCCACCTATATGATCTTCATGGCCATGGGTGGCTATCATACCTTTAATTTTGTGACGATTGTCTCTGAGATAGGTCATGTCAGGAAGAACAATATTTACCCCATGCATCTCATCAGTTGGAAAAGCAATACCTGCATCGATTAAAATAATTTCGTCTTCGTATTCTAAGACACAGGTATTCTTACCAATTTCATGAAGACCTCCTAAAGGAATAATTTTTAATGTAGACTCTTTATTGATTTGGTTCATTTTTCTCCTTGATTATCTAAAATATATGTTGATAAAATCAATACTATAAAAACTCAAAATTTAAATAAAAACTATTATTTAATAATATCTAATTTGTATTTTCAAAAATGTTTATTAGGAATTAATCATTTGCTTATCCTAAACTAATATTGTTATTAATTATTTACTTTTAACTAACATTAACTCTTCTAGAACTAGTCTAATTTCTTCATTTAATGCTTTTGATATACCTACTAGAGGAAGTCTAACCCCTCCCACCAACCATCCCTGCAAATTTAATGCCGCTTTAATTGGAATCGGATTAGTTGTACAAAATAAAACTTTAAATAATGGAAAAAGTTTTAAATTTATTTCACTTGCTCGAGTTTCTTCGTTTTTATTAAATGCTTGTATCATTTTCTGAATTTCCAATCCAACTAAATGACTAGCAACACTAATAACACCTATACCCCCAACTGTAAGAAAAGGCAGAGTTGAACAATCATCTCCTGCATAAATGAGAAAAGAAGGATCGGTCATTGAACGTATTGCATAGACCTGCTCTAAATTACTAGAAGCTTCTTTAATACCAATAATATTTTCAATTTCTGCTAGTTTAGCAATAGTTTCTGATAATAAGTTTTGACCAGTACGCCCAGGTACATTGTATAAGATGATGGGAAGATCATTGACAGACTGAGCAATCTTTTTAAAATGTTGATACAATCCTTCTTGTGGAGGTTTATTGTAGTAAGGAACCACTTGTAAGGATCCATCCAATCCCATTTTAGAAATTTCTTGAGTCATCTCAATAGCATGGACCGTGGAATTTGCACCTGTTCCAGCAATAACCTTTGCTCTATTCCCCACAGTCTTTTTAACTACTTGAAATAATTTAGACTTCTCTGGCCAGCTTAAGGTCGGGGACTCTCCAGTAGTACCACAGACGACTAGACTATCACTGCCATTGTCAACTAGGTAAGTAGCTAATTGTTCCACAACAGGATAGTTAACATTTCCTTCTTTATCAAATGGAGTTACCATAGCGGTAATTACTTTGCCAAAACTTAGATCACTCATTCGTTTTGTTGTAAGTTATGATTCTTTTTAAAAATATATTGAGTGAATATTTTACTTAATCATTTAACATTAATATTGTCAAGTCAATAATTTTTATTAATTAATAGTTCAGCTATCTGAACTGCATTTAATGCCGCCCCTTTAAGAATTTGATCACCACAAATCCATAATTCTAAACCACAAGGGTGGGAAATATCTTGACGAATTCTTCCAACTAATACATCATCATGATTGGAGGCATCAACTGGCATAGGAAAATGATTTTTTTGCCAATTTTCACATAACTGAATTCCTGAAGTTTGGAGAATAGCTTCTCTTGCTTTGTTTATGGGGAATGGCTCATCAAACTCTAGGTTAATAGATTCAGAATGGGCTCGTAATACAGGGACTCTAACACAGGTTGCCGTCACTTTTAAATCTGGTTCATTAAAAATTTTACGGGTTTCATTGACCATCTTCATCTCTTCTTCGCAATATCCTGTATCAGTCATCTTAGAGTCATGAAGAAAAAGATTGAAAGCTAGTGGATAAGGTAGAATTTTTGCTTCAGGCTTCTTATCATTAAAAATATTTTTAAATTGTTGTTTCATTTCTTCCATTGCCTGTGTTCCAGCTCCACTAACGGACTGGTAAGTAGATACAACTATTCTTTTAATAGGTTTAATTTTATGCAGTGGATAGATAACCATAGCCATAAGAATAGTTGTACAGTTAGGATTGGCAATAATCTTATTATGACCGATTAAAGATTTAGGATTAATTTCTGGTATTATTAAAGGAACGTCAGGGTCTAATCGAAAAGCACTAGAGTTGTCTATCATCACAGCTCCTGCGTTTGTAATGGTTTTTGCCCAGACTTTAGACACAGAGCTTCCAGCGGAGGCCAATACTAAATCAATATTGCTAAAAGAATTTGCCTTAACTTCTTTTACTTCCAATGTCTCACCCTTAAAGGTTAATTTACTTCCTGCAGAACGAGGAGAAGCTAAAAGCTTAAGGCTATTTAAAGGAAAATTTCGACTTTCTAAAAGTTTTAACAACTCAGTGCCAACGGCTCCTGTCGCCCCTAGTATGGCAATATTGACTGGCTTGGACAATTGATATTCCTCTCTACGTTATCAAACCCATGATAATATCATCATGTAACAATTTGAGAACTTTTTCTTATCAATAATTAATATCCACTCAATTTTTTTCACGAATAAATAATGTCAAATAAAGTAGTCATTTAACTAGTTTTACTAATTAATAAAGTTTATCTTAATTAACTGAATGGGATAAGTTTAAAAGATATAAAAAATTTGCATATCTTATGTTGCGAATACTAATTTAATTATATATATATTTGAAATATACATATATGTAATTCTTAGAGTAGTTTTTATTCAAGTTATATTAATTTCAATAAAAAACTTGGCTAATAGTACTTTTTCCCATAAAGAAATCTTACTGATAGTTATATCTTTAGTTTATTAAAAATGATGTTTACAAAAATTTAGAGAAGAAAACGAATTTCTAGCATATTTACTAATTTTTTTTGTATTAAAGCTTGATATGATTTATTTATTCTATTCAGTCATTATATATAATAATATTTTTTACTAAAATTACGAAAGGTAGTATAAACTATGAGAGTGATGGGAAATCATAACAAATAAGTGTATGTGGTATCTTATTGCTGAATATATACTATATATTAATTATTTCCCATTTCATTTAAAATTAACCTTAACTTTCTAAGCTCTAAAAACCTTTCATGATTTCTAGTAATGATTTTCGGAGCGGTGTCACTATTGAGTTAGATGGTTCAGTGTGGCGCGTCATTGAGTTTCTACATGTTAAGCCTGGTAAAGGCTCAGCTTTCGTTCGAACCAAACTAAAAAATGCTCAAACGGGAAATGTGGTGGAAAAAACCTTCCGTGCAGGAGAAAGTGTTCCCCAAGCTAATCTCGAAAAACGTACCATGCAGCATACCTATAAAGACTCAGGACAATATGTTTTTATGGATATGGAAACTTTTGAAGAAGTCCAGTTAAGTCTCAAACAAATGGGGACAACTGTAAACTACGTTAAAGAAGAAATGGAAGCTGATATTCTTTTCTGGAATGAAAAAGTATTAGAAGTTCAACTACCTACTTCTGTTGTTTTGGAAGTTACAGAGACTGACCCCGGTATGAAAGGAGATACTGCCACAGGTGGTACGAAACCTGCAATTGTAGAGACTGGAGCACAAATAATGGTTCCCTTATTTATCTCTATTGGAGAGAAGATTAAAGTCGATACTCGTGATGGTTCCTACCTAGGACGAGAAACTTAAAATTAAAACTGGTTGTCTATTCGTTAGATAATCAGTTTTAATACCTATTTAAACGTATTTTTACGAGTAGTTATAGGATGGATAGTCTGTGTCAATTAATTTTAAAGAGCTTCGTGAACTGTTAGGGGCAATAGCCCAAACCGATATTTCTGAGGTCATCTTAAAAACAGAGGCTTTTGAATTAAAAGTACGTAGAGAATTAAAAACAGTAACTTCTACTATACCAATATCATCAGAAGTAATTAATACAAATACTTCTATAACTTCAACAGATTCTGTTCAAACAACTCCGACAACTTCATCCAATTATGATAACTGGATACCAATCACCTCTCCTATGGTTGGTATATTTTATAGTGCTTCAGCTCCAGAAGAACCTCCATTTGTTGAGGTTGGAGATCATGTTAGCAAAACTCAAACAGTTTGTATAATTGAAGCAATGAAACTGATGAATGAAATTGAGGTAGAAATGGCAGGAGAAATTATGGAAATTATGGTAAAAAATGGTGAACCTGTAGAATATGGGCAAACCTTAATATGGGTAAATCCTAAGTAAATGAAATATATACTGTAGTCCAGTTTAATTATTTATCTAGATTTAAAAATAAGACAAAGTCTTTAGAGTTAATTTCTACTTCCTCACCATAGACGTTATAGACTTAATGAATAAGAGGTTTAAGATCTTAAACCTCTTATTCATTAAGTCTATAACGTCTATGGTGAGGAAGTAGAAATTTCCCATCAAATTGATGTTTTATTCCATCCCAATAAAACCAATGAATATTATGATCATAGAAATTTAAGTAAATATTATTACCTATATTTAATTGTCCTTGATTTTTAATTAGTGCTCTAATTATTAATTTTGATCCTTTAATTTGAACGCTAATTAAACTTTCTTTTCCTAATTCTTCAACTAATTTAATTTCTCCACTAATTGTGAGACATTTACTTAATGAATTAGATTGATAAATATCTTCGGGACGAATACCTAACACAACGTACTTAGGCCATTTACTTTTCCCATTTATTTCCCATATATATTGAGAATCAAGATAACTTAAAGGAATCACAAAGTCACCTAATATTGCATTATTTCCCTGACAACATAACTCTAATAAATTCATTTGGGGACTTCCAACAAAGCCTGCTACAAATTGATTAGCTGGACGCCGATAAATTTGCCTAGGGGAAGCTAATTGCTGTACTTCACCACCAAATAATACTGCAACTTTATCAGACAAAGTCATAGCCTCAGTCTGATCATGGGTAACATATACAACTGGTTTATTCTGCTCTATAAATATTTGTTTAAGCTCAGCTCTTACCTGTTCTCTCAAAAGTGCATCTAAATTACTTAAAGGTTCATCAAGTAAAAAAATATCTGGATTTCTAACTAGTGCACGAGCTAATGCTATTCTTTGCCTTTGTCCTCCCGAAAGTTTGCCTGGTTTTTCTAGTAGACAATCTTTACCTTCTTGTAATTTTAATTGCTTTGCTGCTTTTTGAATGCGCTGTTCAATTTCTTTTTCGGAAAGTTTACGAATTTTTAAAGCAGTAGCAATATTTTCTCTTGCTGTCATATGAGGATAAAGAGCGTAACTCTGAAATACCATCGCTATATTACGATCACCAGCTGAGATATTGGTTACATTTTTTTCTCCAATAAATATTTCTCCTTGTGTTGGCGTTTCTAATCCTGCAATTAATCTTAGAAGAGTTGACTTTCCACAACCAGAAGGCCCTAATAATGTTAAAAATTCTCCATCTCTCACCTCTATATCCGTTATTCCATTAACGACTATGAGGATTTTGCCTTTATTAATTTCATATTCTTTTTTTAAGTTTTTTAATCTTAGCTTCGCCATTATTTTTTCACATAATTCTAATTTGAAAAAGTTATATCTTTACTTATTTTAATTAAATTTAATAATTTGGTTAAATAGTTTTAGAAAAAGCTACAATAACTTAAAAGTATTATATGAGAACAGTTTGAATTCTAATTATTTTAAATATCTCTTAACTATTTAGAGAAAGAAAAAATTTCAAAATACGAACTTTTAATAATCAATATTTTCTATATCTTTTGCAGATGAACGACGACGACGACGACGAATTAGAGGTTTATTTCCATCGGCTTGCAATGTATCAATATCATCATCATTAAGTGATTCCATCATCAGAAGGTTGTTTGCTTGTGATAAATCAATGGTTATCTGATCCTCTGAAACTTTTTCCGATAGTTTTGTGCTTTTGTCTAAAGATTTAAAAGTAGTTTTTTGTGATTTTAAACTTGATTTTATTTTATTTTCTTCGGGCAATTTTACTGTAACCAATACAGATTTAGGATCTTTAAATTTACGATCAAGACGAACTAGTGGAGAAATACCCATTAGTGCATAAATATCTTGTTCAAGAGAAGTCATTTCTACAGAAACCTTTTCTATAGTATTTTCCTCTCTTACTAAATGACGAGGTAAGGGTTCCCTGCGCGATTCTAGTATTGGTTCATTATCATCTTCTACTTCTTTGTTGCTTAAATTATTAACTATTTTCGCAACAGGATCTTCCTTAACAACTAAATTAGGAGATTGACGACGACGACGACGACGATTATTCGTAGTATTACCATTTTGTTCTTGATAGCTAGGATGAAACAAAAGTTCTAACTCACTACTATTATCATCTTCATATGAAGATTCCAAAGATTGCTCATTAGATTCAGTAGGTTTATTAAAAAATGATTGAGACGCGGAAGATGAGGCTAGTTCAAGTGGCACAAGTTGTGGCTCTCCTGGTAAGGACGCTAAGTGTCCTAAACCCCCACAACTAGAACAAGGTTGTCCAAATAGCTCATATATATTTTTACCTTGTCGTTTACGTGTTAATTCAACTAGCCCTAGCTCAGATAGTTGAGCGATTTGTGGCCTCGCTTTATCTTCTTTTAGTGCATTATTAAAATGCTCAAGTAATTTTAACTGATCACGACGTGAATCCATATCTATAAAATCTACAATGATTACTCCTCCAATGTTACGTAAGCGTAACTGACGAGCAATTTCAGTAGCAGCTTCGCTATTAGTCCATAAGACCGTTTCTCTTGAAGTTGCTGAACGAGTAAAAGATCCTGAATTAACATCAACAACTGTAAGCGCTTCTGTCGGTTCAATAATAATATAACCACCTGAAGGTAAATCTACTCTAGGCTTTAATGCTTCTCTAATTGCTGCATTGACACGAAAATAATCTAAAATTTGTAGAGATTCTTGATGGTGATCAATTAGAACTCCTTCAGGCGGTCTTCCACTACTCCAATTCATTAAATGATGTTTAACCCTTTTTACGCCTGAAGTACTATCTACTACAATCCTATTAACATCAGCGCTATAGATGTCTCTTAATACTCTTTGGATAAAATCATCATCACGATTTAGTAACGATGGAGCACGAGTAGATGTAGCTTGAACTTGAACAGATTCCCATTGTCTCTGCAAAAACTCTAAGTCTTCCATAATTGCTTCTTCAGCCTTTCCCTCTGCTTCAGTACGAACTAATAAGCCCATGCCAGCAGGTTTAATCAAAATAGCTAAAGCACGAAGACGGCTGCGTTCATCATCATTGCAAATACGTCGAGACAGATTAACACCTTTTCCATTAGGCATAAGAACTAAATATCGACCAGGAAGACTTACATTCCCAGTGAGTCTAGGGCCTTTATTGCCAGTAGGTTCTTTCATAACCTGAACTAGAACTTTTTGTTGTGGTGTTAATAACTCTATAATTCCTCCAGCACTTCGTTTTAGACGTAAAGGTCCTAGATCTGTTACATGTATAAAACCATTGCGTTCTGCATCTCCAATATTAACAAATGCAGCATCAATGCCTGGAATGATATTTTCAACCACTCCTAAAAAAATATCGCTTACCTGCTGATTACCGGTAGCAACTACTAGTTCTTGTATTTGATCTTCCCAAAATACGGCAGCAATATGGTGTTGTTCTGTAATAATAATTTGCTTAGGCATTCAATTCCCTCAAACTTTTATAAGAGATGATGGTAGTTAAAATTTCTGGTTTACTTGTCTAAAAATTTATCGAAGAGCTAGTCAAGATTCAATATCATGACAGTAGGGCATTAGAAAGGAGAAACTAATTGAACTCATTTTTATTTTAATACCAGAAGTTACGGTACTAACTTAATTAAACATGGAGAGGAACTTACATAAATTGAAAGTTTTGTCTATCCAACCCCAATATGAAAAAACTTATTTAATATTTCTGAGAATTTTGTAGAATAGTCCTGCACTTAGTTGGTATTTACTTATGCTAGTTCAAGTTATATCAAGACACTTTCCAATAAAGTTAATAATTTAGATAAAAGAGTTAGATAAAGGCTTAGGATTTTATCCAATTGTCAGTTAAACAAGTTAATTGATAAGTTCATATTCTTAGGGTATCTACTTTGAAATCTTTCAAGACAGCTGCACATCTATCTATTTTTAATACTTGATATAGTTTAATACTATCATTGTAAAAATATAACTCAAAAAGTATACTTTTGACAACAGAAATATTTTTTGGGATAAAATATAATTGGTTTAATGAAGCCTCTACTATTTATATTTATTAATAATATAAATAGTAGATTATATCCATAATGTAAAACATAAAATCATTAATTATATCTGTTAAATAAGTATGATTAGCTTATATCCATAAAGTATTTTCTACTAGCTAATTTATGAAAAACATTGTTAGCTATTATTTTTTATAGTGTTAATCTTATTGCAATCTTTAAATTAGTATTTTTTATAAAAACATCACATTATCAGAAAATTATATGTATCAATTATTAATTAATAATAATAATTCCAGTAAAAGAAAATTGATTTATTCTTGATATTTTTATAAAAAACTAATTGAGATGTTTTAATAATTTTGTCATTTTTCACTATTTAGTATTAATTGCCTAGAATTATTTTATCTCTAAGTTACATGTATAAAAAAATATTGCTTCCTATCAATCTCGTATTAGTTTTCTATTATGTATTCATAGAATAAGAATTTATTCAAAAAAGTCTTAATATTCTATACTGAAGTTAACACTAGTAGATATATCTGAAACTACATCTAAAAAAAATTTTGAGCAAAAGACTCGGAGTCTACGCCTACCACAAGCATCCCTTATTGCTGCTACTTTCCAGTCCTGACAAGATTTGGGCGTTGTAATCGCGTAGGTCCAAGCCAAATACTAGCATAACACAAAAAATTATTTTTTAACGATTATTCATTATTATTAAGAATTTTTGGGACCTTAAAAAATTCTCCTTCCCTACTTGGAGCTTCTTCCATCAAAAGATCTCTGTTTGTACAAAGTTGTGATGTATCATTACGAGTAATATTTTTCAACTCAATAACACGTATGGTTGGAATTATTTCCTCAGTCTCTAACTCATCTAATATTCGAAAGTGTTTTATAACATCTCCTAATTGACTAGCAAACTTTTCTTCTTCTTTAAGATCAATATCTAAGCGAGCTAAATGAGCAATTTTACGGACTTGTTGATGACTTAACATAAGTTAGTTTTAATATTCCTGTTTAGGTTAATAGTGAAAAATCTATCATTTTTAGAAAAAAACGTCTATTTCAGAGCGTCCTGTAATTTTTAACCAATTTTGGGCTTCTATATAATTATTCGGAGCAATTCGTATTGCTTGTTTCCAGTATTCAGCAGCTTTATCAAAAAGATTTTCGGCATTACTTTCATTACCTTCAGTTTTAGATCTTTCACCTTGGTAATGATAAATTACTGCAATATTATTTAAGGCTGATGGCATTTGAGGGTTTAAGTTAATAGCTTGCTTATAATAATCTAAAGCTTTTGCATGTTCTCCGTTACTAGCATAAATAATACCAATATTATAAAGAATGTAACTACGATCATTATCATTTTCCTCTAGCTTTAGTGCTTCATTATAGTTGTCTAGAGCCTCAGCATACTCTCCATCTGCTTGAGCTGACATACCATCTCTATAATAGGCAAAAGCTTCCTTTGCCTTTTTATTGGCAGGTAAAATCTTAAATATAATATCTGCCATTACAGTAAAACTTTTATCGATGAAATTGTCATTGCGCTGAGTTCTGGGCATAATTCCTAAGGTGTAAAATTATATGGTCATATTTTATCAAAGTTTTAGCCTTTAACTCCACTTCCTGACTCAGTAGGAATAATATATTGTTGCACTAATATAAACAAAAGAATGACTGGAATTATAGAAATAATTGATCCAGCAGAGATAAGACGCCAATCTAGATCTAAAGAATTAGCTAGTTTAGCAATTCCTAATGGTAAAGTGTAATAATCAAGGTTATCTAAAACAATTAGGGGCCATAAAAAGTCACTCCATGATCCAATAAAAATAAAGAATGCTAATGTAACTAAGGCTGGACGAACAGCAGGAATCATAATATGCCACCATATATCAAATTCAGAACAGCCATCTATTTTAGCTGCCTCTTCTAGCTCTTTAGGAACTTCTTTAAATGCTTGCCTTAAAAAGAAAATGCCAAAAGTTGACACTAAATTAGGCAGAATAGCTCCTAAGTAAGTATTACGAAGCTTTAAATTTACTGCTAAGATAAATAGAGGTATCATAATAATTTGTGATGGGATCATAATGGTGGAAATTATGAAAGCCCATATCGTATTCTTCCCTAAAAAATTGATTCTAGCTAAGGGATATGCGGCAAGAGAACATAGAATAAGATTTAAACATACAGTTAAAAAAGCTATCAAAAAACTATTATATAAATATTTTCCAAAAGGATAATTTTGCCAAACAATTATAAAATTTTGCCAAGTTGGTTGGCTAGGCAACCAAGACGTTAAAGTAGTTGATATATCATCTGTTGAAGGTTTAAAAGCAGTCCCGAAAAGCCATATTAAAGGGAAAAGAGTTAAGATTGCAATTATTATTAGCAATAAATACGTGAAAATATTTCCAGAAATTAATTCAAGCTTTCTATTTTTCATTTCTTGTCAGTTTAGTATAAATATTTAAAATATAATAAGTCGACAATTATTATTAGATTATCAAGCTAAATATTTTTAAGAATTAATAATAACATTTAATTAAGACATACTTTATATTTGTTAAATCTTATCATTATCTTCCATTTCAATATAATAAATAAAAAACTGATTACGAAAAAAGTTAAAAAGGGAAAATAATAATTTTACTTACTACTTTCCCTTAAGACTTACATAAATATAAAAGAGTTACTTCTCTAAAATAAATTCTTTAAAATCTTCCTGATAATGCAGAGTGACATCTATCACAAATTGTAGGATCGTCAATAAAACTACCAACCGTTGTCGAATAGTTCCAACAGCGATCACATTTCTCTCCTTCTGCTTTAACTACACCAATATGGAATAATTCTGACTCACTCTGATATTCAAGAGATTCAATTTGATCTAAATTTTCTACTAATTCTACTTGGGAAACTAAAAAGAAATAACGAAGTTCGTCTACATAATTATCTTTTAATGAAGTGTACTGAGAATCAAATTTCATTAATTGTTGCTTAAAGTTCGAATCTTTGATGTGAAGTATTATTTTTGCATCTAAAGAAGAGCCAATAACTTTTTTCTGCCGAGCCAACTCTAAAACATTATTAATATCATTTCTAATCATTCGTAAATTCATCCAAAAGGTTTTCAGTTCTATTTGGTTTAATTCTTCCATCTCTCTAACCCATCCACCTTCAAAAACAGAATTATTGGAGGATTCGTAAGGTAAAAATTGCCAAATATCCTCGGCCATATGACATAGTACAGGAGCAATCATTTTTGACAAACTTTCAATAGCTAAGAATAAAACTGTTTGACAACTGCGACGACGAAATGAGTTAGGAGAAGATATATATAATCTATCCTTAGCTATATCAAGATAAAAATTAGATAAGTCTACAATGCAAAAATTTTGAATTGCTTGATAAAAATTAGAAAAATGATAAGTTTCAAACGCATCAGTTACTTCTTTAGAAACTTCAGCAATACGATTTAACATATAACGATCTAGTTCTGGTAGTTCCGCATAAGAAACTGTATGTTTCTTCGGTTCAAAATCATGTAAATTCCCCAACAAAAAACGTGCAGTATTTCTAATTTTTCTGTAAACGTCTGAAACTTGCTTGATGATTGTCTCTCCAACAAGAACATCTGAAGAATAATCAACTGATGATACCCATAATCTTAAGACATCAGCTCCATAAGCAGGTTCTTTTTTCTTATTATTTCCTCCATTGATTATCAGATCAGGACTTATTACATTGCCTAATGATTTACTCATTTTTCTTCCTTTTTGATCTAAAACAAAACCATGAGTTAATACTGTTTTATATGGAGCAACTCCATTTACAGCAACACTAGTTAAGAGACTAGATTGAAACCATCCTCTATGTTGATCTGAACCTTCTAAATACATATCAACAGGATATTTTGATTTAGAGTTTTGTTTAATTACAGATGCCCATGAAGAACCTGAATCGAACCAGACATCCATAGTGTCAGTCCCTTTTCGGTAACGATGATGATCTTGTCTTTTCCCTTCTGGAAGTAACTCTTTGACGGACATCTCCCACCAAGCATCAGTTCCTCTTTCAGCAATTATCTTTTGTATATGTTCAATTGTTTCTTGCGTCAATAAAACTTCATTGGTCTCTTGATCATAAAAAACTGGAATAGGAACTCCCCAGCTTCTTTGTCGAGAGATACACCAATCTGAACGATCATTGACCATTGAAGTAATACGATTTATACCTTGAGATGGAATCCAATTCACAGTTTTTATAGCATCTATAGCATATGTCCTAAAACCTTCAACTGAAGCAAACCATTGTTCTGTTGCACGAAAAATAGTTGGTTTTTTAGTTCTCCAGTCATATGGATATTTATGCTCATAAAGTTCTTCTTTTATGAGAACTTTTTCTTCCTTAAGTTTACTAATAATCACCTCATTAGCATCTTTAAGAACATTTAATCCTGCAAATGGTCCTGCTTCTTCTGTAAAAACTCCTTTGTTATCTACAGGAGATAGTATTTCTAATCCGTACCTTTGTCCGACTAAATAGTCTTCTTGTCCATGTCCCGGAGCAGTATGAACTAACCCAGTACCGGAACTAGTATTAATATAATCACCACCAATCACAATTTTACACTCTCGATCAAACAGGGAATGTCTATAAGTTGTATTTTCTAGCATACTGCCTAAAAAAGTTGCCCGAACCTTTAAAGAAGTTTCAAACATTTGTGACAGTTTATCAACTAAATCTTCAGCTACTACTAAATATCGATATTTACAAAGATTGGTAGTTTGTTCTACTACTGAATATTTAATATCTGGATTGACGGCTACTGCCAAATTAGCAGGAATTGTCCAAGGAGTTGTAGTCCAAATTACGGCTCCTAAACTTGGCAAGAAATTTTGTAGAATATTTTCTATCTCTTCCGAAGCATGAATAATAGGAAAGGCAGTATAAATACTACGGGAAACATGGCCTTCTGGATATTCTAATTCTGCTTCTGCCAAAGCAGTTTGTGAACTTGGGCTCCAATGAACAGGTTTAAGACCTCGATAAATATATCCTTTCTTAAACATATTCCAAAATACACCAATTTGCGCTGCTTCATATTCAGGAATCATTGTTAAGTAAGGCTTATGCCAATCTCCCCACACTCCAAGTCTTTGAAAGCTTTCAGCTTGTTTTTCTTGAGTTTTGAGAGCAAATTCTCGAGCTTTATATCTTAACTGGAGAGGACTTAAATTTTGCCTTTCCTTTGAACTAATACTTTGTAAAACTTTTAATTCAATTGGGAGTCCATGGCAATCCCACCCAGGGGTATAACTTATCTTATTTCCCTTCAATAATTTATATTTGTTGATAAAATCTTTTAAAATTTTATTCAACGCATGTCCCATATGCAAAGAACCATTAGCATATGGAGGTCCATCATGAAGAATAAATAACTCTTCTGGATTTTCTTCAGATAACTCTTCATAGACTTTATGCTTTGTCCAAAACTGCTGTAATTCTGGCTCTCTAGATACAGCATTAGCTCGCATATTAAAATTAGTCTGAGGCAAGTTTACTGTATTTTTATAATTTTTTTGTTCTGTCACAATATTAATTAAAGTATTTATATCGGTTTACACTTTATCTTGATTATAAAATTAATAGTTAAAAATTAAATTTAAAATTCTAAATTAGGTAAACTATCTATTAAAGCTACTGAGCGAAAAGAATACCCTAATTGATATTGAGCATAGCTTCGTAAAAGATGTTCAATCTTTTGCCATGGAACAATAAAATTCCTATTAAGAATAATTGATGGTAAAAGTTTTCCAGCATGAGGTAAGTGGGATTGATTTAAGTTTTGTAATAGAACTAAATCTGTAGCCTGTAATTTATAGTTAATGAATGGTGAGGAAAAAGTCGTCAGTTTTTTTTTATATAAGCTGGAGAATTCAAGTTAATTAGTCCTCCCATTTCATAACTAAAACCTACGCGCCAGGATGGATTTCTGAAATTTGGAGTTAATTTTTCTTGTGTAAGACAACATTGATAAACCTGTGGGCCAATTCCTGTAACTACTAAAAAATGGAATATGGCTTGAGCCAGATATCCATATAGACTTTCTACAAGAGACATTTTTTCTAATCTTCGCAAATGTTCATTGAAGAGTTCATAAAGTTCTTCTTGAGGTTGTATGTCAATAGATAAATTTAGTATTAACTCACTTAAGTATTGCGCTGCTATAAGTTTAATTAGGTCTTTTCTTAAACCGGGATAAAACTGTAGAGTTTCTGCCTGAATTATTTTATCTAGAGAATGTCCTTTTACCATGAAGAATTTATTAACCATAAATAATTCACTTCTTCCACTAAGTGATGATTTATTTTTTCTAGAGCCTGGTGCTACAGCACGAATTAGCCCCTTACTTGGTGAAAGAATTACTATTAAGCGATCAGCTTCGCCTAGAGGCATACTTTTTAGAACAATTCCTTTTATCTTATAAGTTTGACTCATGAAGTTACAGTAATAAATTTTAGACTATTAACATTCTCTAAGTATTATTTATTTCAAAGGAACCCCTAACATTCCCAATAAAGTGAGATAGAGCAAAGAAAAGGCACTAAGTGTAATTCCAAATATTAAAATTTTAGTTAAATAATTTTGAGGTAAGAGTTTAGTCCAACTAAAAAAAGATAGAAATATATTTAATAAAAAACCAATAAAATAACGAGGGTAACATGATAAATTTCTTAATAAATCTTGCATTATTCTTTTTTTTTTAAATATTATTATGAATAATATAATAACGTCGAATTTAGCTTATAAATACAATGAATAATAAAAATTCACAATAATATTCTATCTTAAGATAAATACTTAACTATTCTTTATTTATTTTATTAAAGAATAATATTTTGTATTTTTTGGGAATATAAAATATATCTTAATATTTTTTACATTTACTCTGAAACTAATACGCTGATTTTATTGTAGAAATTATTAATTTAAACTAAATATTACACTTGATGATAAGTATTTAGTTGATTTGAAATTGAACTATACCCTAAAATCTTAAGAATCAATGTGAACTAAAAGTTGATTTTCTTTGCTTAAATGAAATACTTTAAAACATGGTATATGTTTTATACTTTATTTTAAGATAATTTCACCTAAAAGATAAGAAATATTATTTAATTAAATCTAATAAAAAGATAAACTATTCTTTTATGAAACTTATTGCTTAATAACTAGTTATGAAAAAAAAAACTTTTTACTTATTTTTTTAGGAAGTTTATGTAGTCTGTTTCTTTTCTCTTCTCTTTCTCTTGTACCTATATATTCTCACAACAAACCAGCAGAAATAAGAGGTGTTTGGTTAACTAATATAGATAGTGAAGTGCTATTTGATTCGAAGATACTAACCAAAAGTATCAATACTCTTTCTAGACTTAACTTTAACACTCTTTATCCTGCTGTTTGGAATTGGGGCTATACTTTATATCCTTCTGATATTGCTGAATCTTTAACTGGGAAGAGGTTAGATCCTGAAAAGAAATTACAGGGGAGAGATGTGTTAAGAGAAATCGTAGAACAAGGACATAAAAAAGGACTTGCTGTAATTCCTTGGTTCGAATTTGGATTTATGGCTCCTGCAGATTCTGAATTGGCCCAGCGCAATAAAGAATGGTTAACTAAAAGGCAAGACAAAAGCACTGTTTGGCTGGAAGGAAAAACTCATGAGCGGGTCTGGCTAAATCCTCTTCACCCTGAAGTTCAAAACTTTATCACTGGTCTATTAGTTGAGATCGTAACTAACTATAACATTGATGGAATACAACTTGACGATCATTTTGGTATTCCATTTGATTTTGGATATGATAGTTTTACTATTGAGTTATACAAAAAAGAGCACGGTGGTAAAGCTCCTCCTCAGACACCTAGTTATCTAAAAATGGGAATTAATAACTGTATGTCAAACGATCCCTCGTGGATAGAATGGACAAAATGGAGATCGGAAAAGATCACTCAATATATAGAAAAAATATTTATTACAATAAAGAAAATCAATCCTAATATTATTATTTCTGTTTCTCCTAATCCCCAACTTTTCTCCTCTAATTGCTTTTTATTGGACTGGCAAGACTGGGAAGAAAAGGGATTAATAGAAGAGCTTGTTTTACAGGTATACAGAGAAAAGATGATTGATTTTAATAGAGAAATCAACCGCCCCGAGGTTAAAAAAGCCAAATCTCATATACCTTTCGGAATAGGTATATTATCTGGCTTGAAAAATCGTCCAATTCCTATGAAGCGAATTATCGAACAGGTACAAAATACTAGAAATTCAAATTTGTCTGGTGTTTCATTCTTCTTTTATGAAAGCCTATGGAATATGGGACCAGAAACACCTGTAAAACGTAAATTAAATTTTAGACAAATTTTTCCTACATCAATTGATCGTCCATTGATTAATAATTAAATATTAATCCTGAATATATATGATTACTTTTTGTAATTTTTTAGTGTTTACTTCGGTTATTACTATATGTAAACTTCATGATAAATCGTTAAGATTAAGGCAAATTATGGTCTAAGGAGAAATATTTGTGAATCGTCAATCTAGCCCTGGTCTTGCATCAATAATAGGTGGTGTTGTTACTGCTTTAATTATATTAGTAGGTTTTAATTCTTTTATCGTTATTTATCCTGGGCAAGCAGGAGTACTCAATATACTTGGTAAAGCTCAAGAACAAGTCCTGTTAGAAGGAATCCATTTTAAACCACCTTTAGTTTCTACGGTAGACACATATGATGTAACCGTCCAAAAGTTTGAAGTTCCTGCTCAGAGTGCTACCAAAGATTTACAGAATTTGAGTGCTAGTTTTGCAATCAATTTTAGCCTTGATCCAATACAAGTTGTTAATATTCGTAGAACTCAAGGAACTTTACAGAATATTGTCTCTAAAATAGTTGCTCCACAAACTCAAGAATCTTTTAAAATAGCTGCAGCTAGACGCACTGTTGAAGAAGCGATTACTCAAAGAGCTGAACTTAAAAAAGATTTTGATAATGCTCTTACTTCTAGATTAGAAAAGTATGGAATTATGGTTTTAGATACTAGTGTTATTGATCTTAACTTTTCTCCTGAATTTTCTAAAGCAGTTGAAGAAAAGCAAATTGCAGAACAAAAAGCCCAACGAGCTGTTTATGTTGCACAAGAAGCAGAGCAAGAAGCGCAAGCCGATATTAATCGTGCAAAGGGTAGATCTGAAGCCCAGCGCTTATTAGCGGAGACCTTAAAAGCACAAGGTGGAGAATTGGTTCTTCAGAAAGAGGCTATTGAAGCTTGGAAATCTGGGGGCGCACAAATGCCAAAAGTTTTAGTGATGGGAAAAGGAAGTAACAATAGTGTCCCTTTTCTTTTTAATTTAGATACTTTAGATAAGTAAAACGGCAATTTAGATAAGCAAATAGAGTTAATTTGAATTAAATTAACTCTATTTGCTTAGGTATAGCAATGAACTATAAATTACAGAGATAATATGACAAAATTTGCTATTAATGTTGATAATGTAAGTTTTAGCTGGTGTAAAAATAGCTCTATCTTAGAATCTTGTTCTTTGGCTGTACCTCAAGGAGAGTTCTGGATGCTTTTGGGAGCTAATGGTAGTGGTAAATCTACATTACTACAACTTCTAACTAATTTACTGGTACCAAAAAGTGGAACAATAAAGATGAATCCACCTGTAGGATTAGTTTTCCAAAACCCTGATCGCCAATTAATCATGCCTACAGTTGGTGCTGATATTGCTTTCGGATTAGTTTCAGAAAATTTGTCTCTTTCCGAAACTAGGCTTCGTATTAGTGAAGCATTATTGGCTGTTAATTTATTGGGATTAGAAAAAAAACCTATTTATGCTCTTAGTGGAGGTCAAAAGCAAAGAATTGCGATCGCTGGAGAAATTGCACGTCGATGCTCAATCTTACTACTAGACGAGCCTACTGCATTGCTTGATCATGAAGCACAGCTAGAATTAGTTAAAGGCGTTAGAAACTTAGTTAAAGCTCGTAAAATAACAGCACTCTGGGTTACTCATAGGTTAGAAGAATTGGACTATTGTGATGGAGCATTTTTACTTGAAAAAGGTAAAGTTATTCAACAAGGTCATCCACAGACAATTAAAAAGCAAATTTTGTATACAGAACTATAACTTTTTAAACATTATTTTTTGTAGTTATTTAACTAAATAATATCAAAAAAAATATATGGTAATCTTGAAAAATTTCAAAAAAAAAACAATGACTTTAAACAATACTGCTTTAGATTTTTTAAACGAAACTGATCCTGTTATTATGTCAATAATTCTAGGAGAACTTCAAAGACAACGTGAACACTTAGAATTAATTGCTAGTGAAAACTTTACTTCTCTTGCTGTCTTAGCAGCACAAGGATCTATATTAACTAATAAATACGCAGAGGGATTACCTCAAAAAAGATACTATGGTGGATGTGAATGGATTGACAAAATAGAACAAATTGCAATCGATCGGGCTAAAGAATTATTCGGAGCTAGTCATGTAAATGTACAACCTCATTCTGGAGCTCAGGCTAACTTTGCCGTTTTTTTAAGTCTTCTTAATCCTGGTGATAAGATTATGGGTATGGACTTATCTCATGGAGGACACCTTACTCATGGATCTCCTGTAAATGTTTCTGGAAAGTGGTTTAAAACCTGTCACTATGGAGTTGAAATGCATAGTGAACAATTAGACTATGATCATATTCTAAAATTAGCACAGAAAGAAAAACCCAAATTAATAATTTGTGGTTTTTCTGCTTATCCTAGAACTATTGAGTTTGAGAAATTTCGTATAATTGCTGATGAAGTTGGAGCATATTTAATGGCCGACATTGCCCATATTGCAGGTTTAGTAGCTAGCGGACATCATCCTAACCCATTATCTTATTGTGATATAGTTACAACAACAACTCATAAGACCTTAAGAGGGCCTAGGGGTGGCTTGATAATGACTAACAATGTAGATCTAGGTAAAAAAGTTGATAAAGCAGTATTTCCTGGTACACAAGGAGGTCCGCTAGAACATGTTATTGCTGCGAAAGCTGTTGCCTTTAAAGAAGCGTTACATCCAGAGTTTAAGATATATTCTGGAAAAGTCATCAATAATGCGAAAAGTCTAGCAAATCAATTAATAAAGAGAGGTTTTAGAATTGTTTCCAATGGTACTGATAATCATCTAGTCTTGGTTGATCTGCGGTCTGTTAAGATGAGTGGTAAAGAAGCCGATAAATTAACTAGCGCAATTAATATTACAGCAAATAAGAATACAATTCCCTTTGATCCAGAATCGCCTTTTATTACTAGTGGACTCCGACTAGGTTCCCCCGCAATGACTACTAGAGGGTTAGGAACAGAAGAGTTTATTGAAATAGGTAATATTATTGCAGACCGATTACTTAATCCAGAAGATGAGTTAATTAAACACAATTGTTTTCATAGAGTTGAAACTTTATGTAATAAATTTCCTTTATATTCTCACCTTAGTATATAGTCGTTATTGAATTGTACTTTTATAAAACAATACTCAAAATAATTATTAAACAAGCATTTAGTTTTTAAAGAAATATTTCTTGTCTAAGACATTTTTTATATCATAGTTGGAACTGTAAAAATTTTAGAAGATGTTTGCTTTACAAAAATCTGAAGTGATTCTCCTTGCTGTGTCCTAGTGAATATCTTATTGATAATCTGCGAAAATTTTGTGACATCAATTTTTGAGCAGTTTACAACCATATCACCTTGTTCTTGAAAATATTCAGTTAAACTTAGTCCAACAATATGAGTTAAATAAGCTACGCTAATACCTTGGCTAAGACTTCCTAAAATATAAGTAATCATATTACTTTTTAACAAACTAGAGATTGCATGAATCGATAGTTCAGCAATACCTAACTGTACTATTATTTTACCTATGGTAATAGCGGCTACTTTTCCTTGAGAAAAAGTAAATTCTTGTTTATAAATATTACTTAAATCAATAATCATTTGGGTATTAATGGCTGCAGTTGCTAGAAAATCTAAAGAAGAAATAGGATTTACAGAAACTATAGTAGCGGCAACAAGCTCATATTTTGTAATTATTGGTATTGCTTTATTGTATCTAATTTGATTAGAAATAATTTTTGCTTGTTGCCTAATTTTTGTCGCTGTACGCCAATTTTTAGCTAAAAATAACTGTTGTTTATTCTGACCCTCAATAATTTTAATTCTATGTACTAATGACATAATATTTGGTGGATCTTCTTCTATCCATTCTCGGGTTGAACCATCAAAATTATATTGACGATTTTTTATTTTTTCTGGAACAGAATTAATACGAGTAACATTATTCGGATGGATAATGGATTGAACCTGCTGCTGTATTTTCTCTAGAATCACCTGCCTATCTTCGTTATTATACTGATCCTGTTTATTAAAAACTATTAGACAAGGATAATAACTTTGATGTAACAGCTTAATCTTTTCCCATTCAGAATGTGTTAGATCTTTATTAACTAAAAAAATTATGACATCTACATCAAGATTAATACTGGTAAATATATCTTTCTCTAATATATCTGCATATTTTTCCTGATTTAATAATTTCTTCAAACTAGTTTTTCCTGTATTGTTTTTTCCAACTATTCCAATAGAAAAAGACGATAGGTGAGGATTATTTTCCAAAATTTGGAGCTGTATTTTTAAATTAGATATGTTCTGACTGGGATCTTCTTCCACAATACAATTTATAATTTCCTTTGCATCAGAAATAACTTGATTCAAATCGCTTAGAGTCAGTGAAGATGAAATAGAATACTTTTTTTGTTTCTGATTCTTAATCTGCTCTTTCAAAAGAAAGATTCCAACAAGAACCATAATCGGTAAGATCCACTCACTCAAAGTTACGATGTTATGATATAGACTTTCCTCGATCCACAACAAAAAAATTCCTAATCCCAGAAAAAATGTTGATTTTTTAATCTTGAAAGTCATTTTTTATCTTTAAAAAATTAATTTGTTTCACACTCAATATACTATCCTTTGACTTAGTTTTCAAAAAATCAAGCTTTTAATTCATAATCGACAAAGAACCAAGTGCAATATAGATGCTTTCTACTTACTCAATACTATACTTTTTATATTAGGTAATAGTGTTGTTTATATTGGTTTTTTATAATAGTTAAGATAATATTCTTCTTGTAAGACGAGACCAGAATCCAGAAATCTTTGTTTTTATTTCATTTGTCAAACTCCATTTTTGAAATTCTTTTTGATAACTCTCACTTTCTGATTGAAATGTTTTAAAAATATCTAAAGTTATAATAAGGCCCGAAATAGTTAATACGTATAATGACCATGATAAAGTGTGCACAGCTAAAAAATTTAAAATTACACAAAAAGAATTGATAATTAAAAATTTTATTATTTTGTGTTTCAATCGTTTTTGTAAATATTTATCAAATTCTTGTTTTTTTTCTTTATATTTTTTTGTTGACAGCCAATTCTGCTCAACAATTTCTAAAGATTTAATACTTATACCTAGCTCTAGTGCAATCTCCAAAAACTCTTCTCTAGAAATTTCTTCAGATTTAGTTTTAGAAACAATAGCCAAATGTAAAATTTCCTGGACTTCTGTCTTATGATAATGTGTAGGCGGTAATATATTATTAGAGAGCATATTAAATAACAATATAGAGCAAATTATGAATAACAGCTATTAATGAGATGCAAAATTTTTGATACTTGCAATTAATTTGATAGTCAATATTCTAATAGTATTTGTAATCTTCATAATAAATAAAAATAATGAAAATTAGATTGATACTCTATTATATTGGAAAAACAAATATATCTGAGTTCAGTAAAAATTGATAAAACTTTTTGCTTAGATCATCAATATATAATCTTTCTGTATGTAGAAGATATACTTTAAAAAGTCTATTATCAAATAACATACAATAATGTGTATATTTAGAAGCTTTTACAATTTACGTAACTCTAAAAAATATAATAAACAAAGTATCAAAAACTTTTACAAAAAACAAGTTGTTATTATTATTTCATATAGGATATATTAATAGTTAATAGTCATGTAATATTAATATATAGACATTTCAAATTTCATCCGTACAATCATAAGATTTTTTAATAAAAGTAATTAAATGTCAAGATACTATGTATCGACCTAGTGTCAACTCTTTTTTAAAACTGATACAACTTACACTCATTTAAAAAATTAAAGGTTTATTCGTAGATTATGGTTTTTTCTTCTCTCATTTACACTTTACAAAAATCTTCTCTTATTAAGGATCTATCGCAGCAACTTAAAGTAAAAAATGAGTTGAGACTAAAAGGAATTAATCGTTTGTCAAAAGGATTAATTTCATCAGTTATTTCACAAATAAATAATCAGAATTTAGTAGTCATATGTGCTACTTCAGAAGAAGCGAGGAGATGGACAAAACAGTTAGAAATTATGGGTTGGAAAACTGTCAATTTCTACTTTGTTCCAGAAACTTCTCCATATGAGGAATTGAATATTGAGAATGAGATAATATGGACACAAATGCAAGTTCTTTCCAACCTTTTTAAAGCGAAAAAATCAGAAAACAAAAAGTTTGCTATTGTTACTACTGAAAGATCCTTACAACCACATTTACCATCTCCATCAACTTTTTATGATTATTGTTTGAATTTTAAAGTAGGAATAAAAATGTGCTTCACTGATCTCAGTAAAACATTCAGTGAACTAGGATATGAAAAGGTTAATTTAGTTGAAAGAGAAGGAGAATGGAGCAGACGAGGAGACATTCTAGATATTTTTCCGGTTTCATCAGAAATTCCTATACGTTTAGAATGGCTTGGAGATGAATTAGAAAAAATTCGAGAATTTGATATATCAACTCAACGTTCACTAGGTGAAGCAGAGCAAGTTTTATTAACTCCTATTAACTTTGATGCTATCACAAAAAATATTATTCAAGTAAATACCTGTAATTTAGATAATTGCATTTCAGAAAAAGAGCCAAAAAATCTAAAAGACCATAATTTTTCTCTAAAAGTTCAACAACTTTTAGACACTACAGTTTTAAAACCTGCCTCCCTATTTGATTATTTATCTTCTGATACACTTTGCGTCTTTGATGAAATTGATCAATGCAAAGCTCATAATCACCGATGGTTAGAGTATGTTGAGAGAAGCTGGAATGAGAAACAAAGTAAGTTGCCGAAAGTTCATCGTTCTTTTGAAGAATCTTTTTTGTTAATCGAAGAAATACCCAAGCTGTATTTATCAGAACTATCTGAAGTTAATGACACAAATTCTTTTAATATAGAATCTCGCCCTATTCCTGTTAATCCCCATCAATTTTCTAAAGTAGCTGAAATATTGAGGGGGAAGAGAGAAATTTATAGTGGAATAAATATAAATAAATATTCAGTATGGTTAATCTCAGCACAACCTTCGCGTACTGTTACTTTATTACAGGAACACGATTATTTTGCTCAATTCATTCCTAATCTCAGAGATTATCCTGCAATTAAAAAATCTCATACTCAAGGTATGGCAGTTGCGTTGAAACATTCTGGACTAGTTAGCTTGGAAGGTTTTATTTTACCTATATTTCGAATTGCAGTAATTACTGACAAAGAATTTTTTGGACAAAGCATCTCGGGATCTTCAGAATTTTTTAAAAAACGTCGTCGCTCAACTTCTAAAAAAGTCAACCTGCAAAAACTTCATGAAGGTGATTATGTAGTTCACAAGAGTCATGGTATTGGTAAATTTTTAAGACTAGAAAACTTGTCAAATCGTGAATATTTAGTTGTTCAATACTCTGATGGAGTTTTGAGAGTACCCGCTGATTCTCTCGATAATTTACTACGGTATTCCTCTGTAGATTCTACAACTCCCAAATTACATAAAATGACAGGAAAAGATTGGAGTAAAATTAAACAAAAGATCCGTAAAAATGTTAAAAAATTAGCATTTAATCTACTTCATCTATATGCAGAAAGAGCCAAAAAAAAAGGATATTCATATCCTACTGATTCTCCTTGGCAACAAGAGCTTGAAGACTCTTTTCCTTATCAACCAACACCTGATCAATTACAGGCTATTAGAGAAGTTAAAATAGACTTAGAAAGCGTTAGGCCTATGGACCGTCTCATTTGTGGAGATGTTGGTTTTGGCAAAACAGAAGTAGCTATTAGAGCAATTTTTAAAGCTGTTACTAGCGGCCATAAACAAGTAGTTTTTTTAGCACCTACTACAATCTTAACTCAACAACATTACCATACTCTTCAGACAAGGTTTTCTCCCTATCCTATCAGTATTGGTCTATTAAATAGATTTCGTACAATTTCAGAAAAAAAAGATATTATTGAACGTCTAACTACTGGAGAATTAGATATTGTAGTAGGAACACAACAACTTTTAGGAAAAAATATAAATTTTAAAGACTTAGGATTATTGGTAATTGACGAGGAACAACGCTTCGGAGTTAATCATAAAGAAAAAATTCGGACAATTAAAGCTAATGTAGACGTTCTCACCTTGACTGCAACTCCTATTCCCAGAACTCTTCATATGTCTTTATCAGGAATAAGAGAAATGAGCCTAATTTCTACACCTCCACCATCTCGTCGTTCTATTAAAACTCACTTATCTAGCTATGACTCAAACCTAGTAAAAGTAGCCATTAGAGCAGAACTTGATCGTGGTGGTCAGATATTCTACGTTGTTCCCAGAATAGAAAATATTGATAAATTAGTTACTCAGCTAAAAGAGATGATTCCAAATGCCAAAATTTTAATTGCACATGGACAAATGGATGTTAATAATTTAGAAATAACTATGTTAAATTTCAATAATGGAGATGCTGATATTCTAGTTTGTACAACAATCATTGAATCTGGACTGGATATTCCCAAAGTTAATACAATTATTATTGAAGATGCACAAAAGTTTGGACTGTCTCAACTATATCAGTTAAGAGGGAGAGTCGGTAGATCAGGTGTTCAGGCCCATGCTTGGTTATTTTATCCAAGTAAATCTGAATTGACTGACAATGCGCTCAAAAGATTGAATGCATTACAAGAGTTTAGTGAACTTGGTTCAGGTTATCATTTAGCAACTCGTGATATGGAAATTAGAGGAGCAGGCAATTTGCTTGGAGCAGAACAATCTGGACAGATGGAAGCTATAGGTTTTGAGTTGTATATGGAAATGTTACAAGAAGCTATCAGAGAAGTTCAAGGGGAAAAAATACCTGAAGTAAAAGATACTCAAATAGATTTAAAGTTAACTGCTTTCATCCCTAATGACTATATATCTGATATTGAACAAAAAATAACGGCATATCGCACAATTGCAGTTGCTACTTCTAAAAAAGAATTGGATATTATTGCTGCTGAATGGACTGAGCATTATGGAACAGTGCCACACCCTGTACAACAATTATTTAAAGTAATTGAATTAAAACAACTGGCTAAGTCTCTAGGCTTTTCTCGTATTAAGATGGAAGGAAAAAACTCTATAGTCTTAGAAACTCCAATGGAAGAGCCTGCTTGGCATATTTTAAAAAACAACTTACCAGAACATCTACAAACACGCTTTGTTTATAACTCTAAAAAAATTATAGTTAGAGGACTCGGAAATCTAAATCCGCAGAAACAACTCGAAAGTTTAGTAAAGTGGTTCAAGGTCATGCAAGAAAGTGAAAATAATTAGTTTTAAATCATTTGATAACTTTTCTTAGTTTACATAAATCTCGTAATACTAATTATTTAGTCTAAGCTTATTACCGTAAGACAAAAATTCCTCAAAAAATATTTTTTGAGGAATCAAACCGCACATAATTACATTATCTAATTTAGTATGCGTCTTGTAACTCGTAAAAGTTGGGAGAAATATAATCTTTCCGCAAAGGCCAACCAACCCAATCTTCTGGCATTAAGATTCTTTTTAAATCAGGATGATTATCATAAACTATCCCATACATATCATAGTTTTCTCTTTCTTGCCAATCAGCAGCTTTCCAAATCCAGTATACAGAAGGAACATGGGGATTATCTCTTGTTAGAAATACTTTAAGGCGCAGTTCCTGAGGTCTATCAATATTATCTGCAACCTTAATTAGATGATAAAAACTAACTAGTTCTTTTCCTGGACCTAAATCATAGGCTCCTTGACATTGTAAATAGTTGAATCCATAAGCATACAATGCAGTAGACAAAGGAATTAGAAATTTTGGTGATATTCCAATCATTTCTATTCCTAAGTGATCTACTCCTAATATTTTATGTTCAAAACCATTTTTCGTTAGCCAGTTAGAAGTTGGTCCCGGTTGTAAAGCTGTTGATTCTTGCTCGTCTTGAGAAGCTTGTCCTTTTGCTTTTTTTTCTTCAGTCACTTTACATATCCTCCAATTGCTTTTCAATAGCTAAAGTAGATAAATTTTCAGCCCCAAATACTTCATTCAACTCTTTAGGCGGATTTTGACGAGTTTCAGTAGCTAAATATTTACCAGTTAATATTGGAGAAACTATTTTCATATTGTGTGGGGCACTATAATAACGATGAGTTTGTTCCATAATAGTTGCTCTTTCCTGAATTGTTTCATTAGAAACTTTTTTGCGTAATTTAATTACAGCATCAAAAATTGCTTCGGGGCGAGGAGGGCAACCAGGAATATATACATCTACAGGAATTAATTTATCTACTCCACGTACAGTAGTTGTAGAGTCACGGCTAAACATTCCTCCAGTAATTGTGCAAGCACCCATTGCAATAACATATTTTGGAGAAGGCATCTCTTCATAAAGACGCACTAGAGCAGGAGCCATTTTCATAGTTACAGTTCCTGCAACTAAAAGTAGATCTGCTTGCCTTGGACTACATCGAGGAACTAAACCAAAACGGTCAAAATCGAAACGTGAACCAATCAGAGCAGCAAACTCAATAAAACAACAAGCTGTACCGTATAATAATGGCCATAAGCTGGATAAACGAGCCCAGTTATGTAAATCATCAACGGTAGTTAAAATAATGTTTTCTGATAAATCTTGGGTTATTTTACCAGGAGCAATAGGATTAAGAATTTTTTCTTTTTGCGATTGCTCTATGGTTGATAAATCTGGTGTTAGGTTCGGACTCATAAGAACTCAATTATAGTCAATGTACAATATTTTCGAGAGATGCCCTAAGGTCTTAAGACCATTCTAGTGCACCTTTTCGCCAAGCATAAACTAGCGCAATGACGAGAATAGCTATAAAGATAAGGGCTTCCATAAAAGCTAATAAACCTAGGCTACTGAAAGCTACAGCCCAAGGATATAGAAAGACTGTCTCTACATCAAATACAACAAACACTAAAGCAAACATATAATAGCGAATATTGAATTGTATCCAGGCACCTCCAATAGGTTCCATCCCAGACTCATAAGTAGTTAGTGTTTCAGGACCACCATTGCTAGGGCGTAAAATTTTTGATGCAGTTAAAGCTAGAATGGGAATTAAATTACAGGCAATTAGAAAGCCAAGTAAATATTCGTAACCGCTGAGGACAAACACTGTTTTCGATCAACTCCTCTGAAAATATAGTTTATATTATTGCGTTCATACTTTCTATTAAACCTCAAATTCTGCCCAAATAAACCTCTAAAGATATTTTTAATTTTAGTTAAATTTTTAAAAAGATACTTATAGTGAATATATATATATATCCACTATAAAACTAAAATTTACTTTCCTTTTAGACAAATATTTTTTGTTAATTGCATAATCGTAAGTGCAATATAAGTCGTATTGTAAGTATTCATTACTATTAATTGCTAAGATGTAAGTTCTCGTAAAGTCTATTTGCTAAAACCATTTACTTTGGTAATTTTTTCTTAAAGTTTTCCAAACCTTTCCAGTAATTATTAATTGAAATCGAACTTTTTTTATCAATACTTACTGGTATTTGACAATCATTGCTACATAATTTTCTCAAAGGTACGGATAATGATAGTTGTTCATACATCCAAACCTTAGGATCGAAATATCCTTCTGATGATAGAGTCTCAGAAAAATCTTCTACAATCAATTCTTTTTCTTGAATAAACTTTTGATTAGAGTTCGAACTTTTGTTTAACCATATATTTTCAAATGTTTTAAGGTTAAGGCGATAATTGTATTGTTGAAGACAGCGATCACAGATTAAATTTATTATCGTCTCTCCCTCAATACTAATCTCTAAAAAAGTTCCTCCATGTCTAATCATCATTACTCCACGGAAAGGAGTTAAAGTTACTAACTCGGTAATAAAGTTATCTAATATAATAGTTTGAGTTTTTTGAGAAAATTGGAGTACATGAGGAATATATATTTTTTTCATAGTCTTATTTTTTTACGAAAAATTATCTACTTGTAAAATATCAAAATCTAGAACTATAGCCTAAAGATATAGCTCCAGAATATAAGTTGATTGTCGTCATAGTTTTTGAAACTTGTGAAGAAATTTCCAAATTTCCTTCAGAGTTAACCCCACTAATTATTCCTTCGAAATTTTTAATTATGGTTTTATATCCTATACCATCTAATATTTCCATATAATTTTTCAGTAATACTTCAATTCCTGAAACTAAGTAATATTGATAACCAGAAATTATTGCTTCAATGACGATAGCGGCAAGATGTTCTATTGATATTATTCGATGTTGGTATGATTGAAGATTGATTCCGTTTTCTGGTACCATGTTAGACCAATTAATACCTATTCCAATAATTCCCTGAGTAATGATATTATCTCGAATTTTGATTTCACTTTTTATACCTCCTAATTTTTGATGCTCAATAACTAAATCATTAGGCCATTTTAATTTCACAGGAAGTTGATAATTTCTTAATTTATTGGCTATGCTCCAAGCACTAAATAATGTAATGTGAGAGGCATTTTTTGCAGCAATCTTTAACTCACATCCTATAGATAGATAGAGTCCTCCGGGCAAAGAGCACCAATCTCTACCCCATTGTCCTTTTCCTTTAGTTTGTTCAGAAGCTATAATAACAAAGAATCCCAACTCTTTCTTTTTCATTAAATTCCAAGCTACAGCATTAGTAGAAGAAACTCTATCAAAAACATATATTGGATAAGAGGGTTTCTTAATATAAGACTTAATTTCTTCAACATTAATTTTCATTTAATTAGGTTTTAAAATATATAAATACTGCAGTCTCTTTTGATTTAAAGTTGTGTTTTATAGACTTTATAAAAAAATGGGTTTAATAAATATAAAAATTCTAACAATTGAAGACTTATTATATATTTATTTAATTGCAATTTTGGCTATGTACTTAATTACAGTATATAAAATATTTAGATTAAGTTAATACTAAAACATTTACGGATAATTTTTTTATTTAGGTACATTAACTCAATGTAGAATCTTTTTGACTTACACTAGATACATAAATTACTATCAATAAATTTAGAAACTTTATTGTGCCCAACAGAAATATATTACTCTCATTTTTTCTTACTCTAGGAATATCACAGTTTAGCATTCCTGCTAATGGACAAGTGTTGTTGCCTTATACTCCACAATTAGATATGGAGCAACTCGAATTACAAGGATTAAAAATGGCCGAAGAAGCTTCTCAACTAGTACGTTTTCAACAGCATGATCATGCTTTGTCACGTGCAAAATTAGCTGTTCAGCTAGCCCCACAAAAGTATCAACCTTGGTTTATTTTAGGAACATTATACGTAATGAAACAAGACCTAGATTTAGGTATTAACGCTTTAAAAAAATCTTTAGATCTCGAGCCAAAAGAAATAACAATTAAATTCACTTTGGGTAATGCATATTTTCAGCAAGGGAAATATCAACTTGCAGCTATTGAATTAGAAGAAGGATTAGAGATTAAACCGAATACCTCTTCTGCTCAGTTTGATTTGGGTAATACTTACTTTAAATTAGGACAAATGCAAAAATCAATGATTGCTTATCAACAGGCAGTGGCTGCACAAGTAGACTTTTGGCCGGCTATCAATAATATTGGCTTAATTAAATATGAACAAGGAAATAAAGAAGAGGCAATAGCACAATGGAGAAGAGCATTGAAAATAAATTCTGAACAAGCAGAACCAAAATTGGCACTAGGTGTTGCTTTGTATTCTCAAGGTCAAAAAGAACAAGGTATACAGTTAGGAAAAACTGCTCTTAAGTTGGACCACAAGTATCGCGATTTAGAATATTTACACGAAAATCTTTGGGGAAAAAAGCTGCTTAAAGATACACAAAAATTTTTAAGTGAACCAGAGGTCGATATCTTTATTAATCAGTTGAAATAAAATTGAAATGAGATGATATACAGTTATATCAAATATTAAAAGCCTTAGATTATTTAGATTTAATTACATATCATAGATTACTAAGTAAATTTTTTATTCAATTATCTAATCAAATAAAAAAAATTAAATATAAGTCTTTTATAAGCTTATCAAATTAACGAAATATGTAATAAAAGGTTATAGTTTCTGAGACCTTATCATATAAGTATTTTATTGATTAAATTTAGCTTTAAATTATACATATAAGTTTGATATATAATACTTTATATATCTAAAAATATACTGATTAATTGTTCAAACATATGTAATTTAGGACAGTCTGATAATTAATAGTTTTAAGCTTTATAAATGTAATTTTATGGAGCTTAAAAAGGCCATAAAGTAGTTATTCTACTTTATGGACCCTGAACACATATATAAATATTTCAGCTATTTACTTTCTACTTTAGAAGTGAACTTTTGAAATAGAAAACAAAATAAGTTTATTGAGTCATCTAGAATATTAGACATAGTCTCTTAACATTTTTTTCAACTCTATATTGTGTACTTCTTCTTGCCCAATCATACCTCTTGTAAATTCTTCAATATAAATTGAAGCATCTTCAACTATCTCTAATAACTCTTTATATAGATCTAGTGCTTTTTTCTCATGATTAAGACTTTCTACCAAGATAGTATGTAAAGTATGTTCATGGCTTTCTTCCATAGTAGCAATTTTTAGGCTTGGATGTCCTTCTAAGCCGGTTAGAATTTCTCCAACTTGTTGTGCATGCAACAAAGATTCGGTTGCTTGTTGTTGAAAAAATTGAACGATTGGGATACGATGAGGGCCTGTAACCATCAAAGAGTAGTGGGTATATCGTACAACACCAGCTAGCTCATATTCCATAATGGTATTAAGAAGTTCGTTTGTTTTGTCTCGATTAAGTGTTCTCATACTTTACCTGCTGAAGGATCTAACTTTTAATGGCAGCATTCTAACTTATTAGGAAGGGTTCGTAAAGTTCTTTGTGTTAAGTCAAGCTCTAAGAGAAAAAATCTGTAAAGTAATTTTATCTTAATTAAAGCATAATTCTTTTTATTGAAAAATTTAATGAAGAAAAACAAATTATTTAACAAATGTAAAATATAATTAATTTGCTATCTAAGTATTAAGTTAGCATATATAAAAACTATAATATTCAACGTTTAAATTTTATTTTAACAAAGTTTAAACTTAGTACTTACGAACACAGCATTCTATTATAAAAGTACATTGATTTTTATCTTCTGATGTTTTCAACAAATACTATGGATCATTCTAATTGGCTATACAGAGGAACTGCTGAAATATTTCCTAATCAAGACAACTCAAATAGTTCTGAAGGAAATCTAGTAAACTTCTTACAAGATTTGAATCGTCCCTTAAGAGTTAAACTGGGGATAGATCCAACTGGAAATGATATTCACTTAGGGCATAGTATTCCCTTTCGAAAGTTACGTGCTTTTCAAGATGCTGGTCATACAGCAGTAGTCATTATTGGAGACTTTACAGCACAGATAGGAGATCCAACTGGTAAATCAGAAGTACGTAAACAACTTAGCCCAAAACAAGTTGAAAAAAATGTAGAAAGTTATTTAGAACAATTACATTCAATTTTAGATTTTAATACTCCAGGAAGATTAGAAATCAGATATAACTCTGAATGGTTAAATAAGTTAAATTTTCATAAGGTTCAAGAGTTACTATCTACAATGACTGTGAGTCAAATGTTAGCAAAGGAAGGATTTTCTGAACGTTATAAAAAAGAAAATCCAATTTTTCTTCATGAATTTCTTTATCCACTTATGCAAGGATATGATTCAGTGATCATAAATGCCGACATTGAACTAGGAGGAACAGACCAAAAATTTAATATTGCTATAGGTAGAGATTTGCAGAGATATTTTGGGCAAAAGCCCCAATTTGGTTTATTACTCCCTATTTTAACTGGAACGGATGGTAGCCAAAAAATGTCAAAATCTCTTGGAAATTATATTGGATTAAAAGAAGATGCATTATCAATGTATTCTAAAACAGAAAAAATTCCTGATAACTTAGTACAAACTTATTTTGAGTTATTAACTGATTTGAATCTTAATGATTTGCCAAAAAATCCAAGAGAATGTCAAAAGTTATTAGCCATAGAAATTACTTCTCATTATCATGGAAGAAAAAAGGCATTATTAGCACAAGAGACAGCAGAAAGTCTCATTAAAAATAAAAACACCTTATCAAAAGATAATATCGCTGAATATAATTTATCTGAAGTAACTTTTCCTGCCAAATTATTTTATATTCTAAGTGCTAGCAAATTATGTGTAAGTAGTGGAGAAGGGCGAAGACAGATTCAAGGAGGAAGTGTCAGATTAGAAGGGGAAAAAATTCTTGATATTAATATTGTTTTTGAAAATCCTGAACAGCTTACTAACAAGATTTTACAGGTAGGAAAAACAAAGTTTATAAAATTAGTTTAATCATAAATAGTTTATATTTTTTCTAAAGAGTAGACTCACCATATTTTTTATAAAAAGTCAATGTTTAGAATCTAATTGTTTTTTTTAGTAATAGTTGTAAGAATTATTACTTAATTTCAACTATGGATCATACAAAGATTAATTTGTATGATCAAAAATTTACTTTCAAATATTAATAGTATAAGCAAAATTTACAAATATCTACTATTAAAAAGATTTTTTTTCATAACTTAAATAGCTAGATCAAGCATGAAAATTATGAAAATAGGTTTTCTCATTCAAAAGGTATTTCTTATGTGGTTAATACTTTATTATTTCAATGCCAAAGTATAACTATATCAATAGGATAAATCACTTTTCAATTTACGTTAATAATAAACTTATATAACTTTATGAAAAATATTTATAAACCAACAATTTTAGCTTTAGATTTTGATGGAGTAATTTGTAACGGGATGCGAGAGTATTTTCAAACTGCAAAGCAAGCTTATAAGATAATATGGCCACAAAATATAAATTATAATTTTGATCATTTATTTAAAGTTTTCTCTGAGCTACGTCCCATAATTGAGACTGGTTGGGAAATGCCTGTTCTTTTAAGAGCTATAATCCTTAATTACAATGCTGTGGATATTGAATCTAAATGGGATTTAGTCTGTACAGAAATTCTTGATAAAGATTCTCTTCAGAAAGAAGAACTAATGTTGATTTTAGATGAAGTTAGAGACTGTTTCATTAACCTTCACTTAGATTATTGGTTAAATCTACATGATTTTTATCCAGAAGTTATAAGAAAATTACCAAAGCTATTAAATTCAAAAACGCAACTATATATCGTCACAACTAAAGAAGGAAGGTTTGTACAGCAATTGTTAGAAAGTAGAGGAATACAATTTCCTAGAAATAAGATTCTAGGAAAAGAACTTAAACAAGCCAAGCAAAAAGTCTTACGTCAAATTCTTATTAACTATAAAGAAAAACCTCAAAATCTATGGTTTGTTGAAGATTTATTAAAAACTTTGATAACTGCCCAAAACGAAGAAGATTTAAGGGGAATTAAACTTTTTTTAGCAGATTGGGGTTATAACACTATGAAAATACGTAGCTTAGCTAAGAAGAAAAAAGATATTTCTTTACTTTCTTTAAATAAATTCTCCAAAAATTTTTCAACTTGGATTGACCCTTAAAAAACTATGTACAATAATCAAAGCCAAAATTGAATTTTGATATGTTTATTAATAAAAGATATATCTAAAATGGATCTAAATTTATTTCAAAGGTTTTTTTCAATAAAATTTTAATTATTAATTTATAAATTTTAGTTTTGCTTTGATTTTATTCGAAAAAGAAAAAATCATGTGATGTCATGAAAAATATTCAATAATTGCTACTATAATTAAATCTTGTTGAATTATAATCAATTATTGATCTATTAGTGTAAAGTAAATCAAAGAATGTAGTGTAATTATTCCTTTATTACTTCACTACAAAAATAACAAACAACTTTATTAAGATTATCGTTAAGTAATAGGAAAAAATGATTTATAGATTTCTAATTCTAATATTAACTCTATTGATTTCAATACAAAGTGTTGCTAAGGCTTCAACGAATAATATGGTTAACGATACTTTACCTTGTACAAATGAAGTATCGTTAACCATTGCTACTGAATCACTATTTTCTACTCCTTATTCCTCGACACATTTAATAGTTTCTAATATATTCAATAATTATTATTCTGGCCAAAGTTATATAGGATCGATTTTTCCCGCAGAAACTCAAAATAAATACCAACAAGCAATTGTAGAATATGAAAAAGGAAATATTGAAAGTAATCAACAACAATGGGATGAGGCTCTGGGACATTATAAAAAAGCAGTTCAAATATATCCTAATCTAATATTTGCTAGAGTAAATATTCCACTAATTTATTATCAAAATGATCATAAATTAGAAGCTATTAAAGAAATGAGATATCTATTAAAAAAATACCCTATGTCTGCCGATATAAGAGCTGCTTTAACAGCTATTTTATGGAGCACAGGACAAAAAGGAGAAGCTAAAAGTCATTGGGTTTCCGTTGCTGGTATAGATGATCGGTATAAGAATTTAGACTGGATTCAAACAAAACGTTTTTGGCCACCAAAAATAATCATGGCTCTAGATGATTTCTTTAATTCGAAATAGTAAACAATCTTATTGTTAATAATCAGTATTAGTTAAAAGTTTAAAAAATAGAGAAAAATTAGTTGGACATACTACTAAATAAATGTAATACAATAATTTAATAAATAAGATTTTAAGAAAAAAGTTCATATTAAGTTAATATAAATATTAGTAATAATTAAGACCATCAGCAAGAATTTAGATACTTACAAAGATTAAGCGAAACATTATGGAAAAAAAAATTCTATTTTTCGTATTTCTCCTCTAATACAGATAACATTAATTAGTTTATATATTTCTTTAACAATTCCATTACCTTTCCTTTCAGAAATAACTGATGCTTCTATTTCCGATACAGTTTTATGGATTGGAATTATTGTTGGGGGATTGATACTGATTGGCACTTTAAGCGAAAGAGTTATAGTTGACGAAGATCAAATTAAAATTACTTATCCTATTTGGTTCCCCTTCTTCTTCCGTAAAAATTGGTCACTATCTTGGACAGAAGTAAAAGATCTCAAGTTACGTACAACCGGTCAAGGTGGTTCAGTCTATTATTTAACTAGTAATAGTATAGATAAAGCTTATTTATTACCTACAAGAGTAGAAAACTTTGCACATTTAATAAAATTTATTACTAAAAGAACAGGTATCGACACAAGTGAAATACGACCGCTTTCTCAACCATGGATGTACATTATTTTGCTTTTTTGTACGTTACTTTTATTGCTTGTAGATAGTATGGTTATTTGGGAAATTATTTTCAATTAATAGAATGCATTTAAAATTCTAAGATATCCTATTTTAGAAAAAACGTTTGCAAAAATCATAACGATTTTTGCAAACGTTTTTTCATTTAATCATGGCGAAATATTTTTATCTTTACATTAATGTAATTTTATTATTAAGATAATAAGTTTAAAAAGCTAGTTTGTTAAATTTGAAAAATCTTAACAAACTAAATTGATTTAAGAGATACTTTTCTTTTTTGATTCACTATATTTAAGCGCAGAATCTATAAATCCTAAGAATAGTGGATGAGCACAATTAGGACGAGAAAGAAATTCTGGATGGAACTGAGTAGCAATAAAAAATGGGTGATCTGATAATTCAATAATTTCCACTAAGCGTCCATCAGGGGAAGTTCCACTTATTTTATAACCAGTTTTATTTAGTAAACTACGATAAGCATTATTAAATTCGTAACGATGTCGATGACGTTCATAGATTACCTCTTGTTGATATAAAGAAGCAGCCAGTGTATTATTTTCAATACGACAAGGATAAAGTCCAAGACGCATAGTACCTCCCAAATCCATGACATCTTGTTGTTCCGGCAATATATTTATTACAGGATTAGCTGTTTCTGGATTAAATTCAGCACTATTAACGTTATCTAAACAGGCTACATTTCTACCCCATTCAATTACAGCACATTGCATTCCTAGGCATAATCCTAAAAAAGGAATACGCTGTTTCCTAGCATATTCAATAGACTTAACCTTACCATCTACTCCTCGAAACCCAAATCCTCCTGGGACAATAATACCACTAACATTATTTAGATATTTCTCCGCGCTATTATTTTCAATATCTTCTGCATCAACCCACCTCAATTTAATTTCACTATTCATCGCTATGCCTCCATGTACAAGTGACTCTACAACTGACAAATAAGCATCACTTAACTGAACATATTTACCTACTAAAGCAACTTCAAAATGTTGTTTAGGTGATCGCATCTTTTGAACTAGTGTTTCCCATTGGGTTAAATCTGGTTTGCATGATTCTAAATGTAACAATTCTAAAGCTTGTTTCGCCAATCCTTCTTTTTCAACTATTAGAGGAACTTCATAAATACTATATGCATCTTGAGCTGTAACTACTGACTCTACAGGTACATCACAAAACTCAGAAAGTTTCTCTTTCATTCCTTCTCTAAGAGGACGATCACACCGACAAACTAAAATATCAGGTTGAATGCCAATAGAACGTAATTCTTTTACAGAGTGTTGAGTTGGCTTTGTCTTCATTTCTCTAGCCGCAGGTATCCAAGGAATTAAAGTAACATGCATGTAGATAACGTTATTTTTTCCAACGTCTTTGCGAAATTGTCGAATTGCCTCTAAAAAAGGTAAAGATTCAATATCACCTACTGTTCCTCCAATTTCGATAATAACAATATCAGGATTGGTATTCTTTGCAACACGATGAATACGATCTTTAATTTCATTAGTTATATGAGGAATAACTTGTACAGTCCCTCCCATATAATCTCCTCGTCTTTCTTTATTTAATACTGCTTGATAGATTGAACCTGTAGTGACACTATTAAGACGAGACATAGGGGTATCTGTAAATCTTTCATAATGCCCTAAATCAAGGTCAGTTTCAGCTCCATCATCAGTAACAAATACTTCCCCATGTTGGTAAGGACTCATTGTTCCTGGATCAACATTAATATATGGATCAAGTTTGAGAATAGAAACTGAATAACCTCTGGATTTAAATAAACATCCTAGACTAGCTGCAATAATTCCTTTCCCAATACTAGATACAACACCACCAGTAACAAATACAAATTTAGTCATATAAACTTAGTTAAATTATAATTTTTATAGATTTATTAATTATATTAGCCTGTCTTTTCCACATAAGACTTACCTTAAATGTACGATTCCGCAAATTGAGAATAAAAAGGCTGACTAATTAATGTGACAATGAAAAATATTGGAGTTACAAATAAGACATACCACATTAATAATAGAGTTAAATAAGGTAAAGAATTATCAATAACTAAAAATTTTAAAACGATATTATATTTCTTTATGTATTAATTTCTTAAATTATCCCTGAACAAATAAACTATTAATTACAACAGATGCTTATTATTAATATACAAATTAAAATATTTAGCATACAATTAGGACAGACGTCACAAAAATTATTATGGAATGGCAAGAAATATCAGGAAGTTTCGTTTTAATCCCAAAGTCTCCAATTGCTGTTATACATTTTATTGGGGGAGCATTTATAGGTAGTATCCCTAATTTTACTTATCGTTGGTTACTTGAAGCATTGGCTAAAAAAGGGTACGCTGTTATAGCTACTCCCTTTGTTATTACATTAGATCATTTAGCAATTTCTCATGATTTACTAAATCGTTTTGAAAATATATTAAAATCTATTAAAAATAATATTTATGCAGGAATTATAAACCTTCCCGTATATGGAATTGGCCACAGTATGGGATGTAAACTTCATTTATTAATTGGTAGTTTTTCTACTGTAGAAAGAGCAGGTAATATATTTATATCTTTCAACAATTATCCTATTAAGCAGGCTATTCCTTTCTTCGAGCAGCTTAATTTTCATGATATTTTTGATTTAGAATTTACGCCATCCCCTAATAAGACCCAAGATATTATTCAAAAAAATTATATTGTTCGTCATAATTTATTAATCAAACTTACTCAAGATAATATTGACGAAACAATATCTTTAATGAAAATACTACATAGAAAATATCCTAATCTAGTAGCTTTGCAAACGTTGTCTGGAAATCACTTAACACCATTAGGGCAAGAGGTAAGCTTTAAGTCTGGAAATATATTTACACCAATAGATGTTATACAACAGTGGTTCCAAAATAAGTTGTCTAATGATTTATATGATCTTAAAAATGAGATATTACAGTGGCTAAATCCAGGACAAATTATTTAAGCTACATATATTAGAATATGGTAAATAATTTATTATTGAGGAAATATTGAGCTTTTTTAATTATTTATCAAAAGTACGTAATTTATACATCTTACTATCCAAAAAAGTTAAGATACGATATACTCCTCTCGAAATTTTCGGTAGATAAAAAATGACAGCAGTAGCAATTCTTGCGGCAGGACGTGGTACACGTATGAGATCTAACTTACCCAAAGTCTTACATACTTTGGGTGGGCAATCCTTAGTACAAAGAGTATTAAATAATTGTTCTTTACTTACTCCATCTAGACAGTTTGTAGTTATTGGATTTGAAGGAGAAAAAGTAAAGCAATCTTTAGTCAAAAATTCGTCCTTAGAGTTTGTTGAACAGAAAGAACAGTTAGGAACAGGACATGCTGTACAACAACTTCTGCCATATTTAAAAGACTTTAAAGAAGATTTGTTAGTTTTAAATGGTGATGTTCCACTTTTACGTCCTAAAACATTACAAAATCTTTTAAATATTCATAAAGATAATGATAATGCAGCAACGGTTCTAACTGCTCACTTACCTAATCCAAAAGGTTATGGTAGAGTTTTTTGCGATGGAAATAATTTTGTTACTCAAATTATTGAAGATCGTGATTGTAATTCTGCTCAAAAACAAAATTGTAGAGTAAATGGAGGAATTTACTGTTTTAACTGGCCTAAACTTGCTAAAATATTACCCTATCTTTCTGCCAATAATCAACAAAAAGAATATTATTTAACTGATGTAGCGCAACATCTTGAACCTTTTATGGCAGTTAATGTAGAAGATTATTTCGAAATTAATGGTATAAACAATCGTCAACAATTATCTGATGCAAATAATATTCTACAAGATAGGATAAAGAGATATTGGATGAATGAAGGAGTTACTATGATTAATCCTGAAAGTATTAGTATTGATGATACAGTAAGTTTAGCACCAGATATAGTTATTGAGCCTCAAACTCATTTGAGAGGTAAAACTCATATTGGCTCAAAAAGCCATATTGGGCCAGGAACTCTTATCGAAAATAGCAAAATTGGTGAACAGGTAAGTATATTATATTCTGTTGTTAGTCATTCTGAAGTATCATCTTGTTGTAAAATTGGCCCTTATGCTCATATTCGTAAAGAAGGTAAGATCGACCAATCTTGCCGTATTGGTAACTTTGTTGAAATTAAAAAATCTCAAGTAGAAAAAAATAGCAATATTGCTCATTTATCCTATATTGGTGATGCTACTTTAGGAGAACAAGTCAATATAGGTGCAGGAACAATTACAGCTAATTATGATGGTATTGATAAACATCAAACTGTTATTGGTAATCAAACTAAAACAGGAGCAAACAGTGTTTTTGTTGCCCCTGTAACCTTAGGGAATAATGTCACAGTTGCTGCAGGTTCAGTGGTTACCAATGATGTTCCTGATGATGCCCTAGTAATTGCTCGACAACAGCAAAGAATCATTAAAGAATGGAAAAGAAAAACTAAAAAGTAATAGTTCTGTAGTTCGTTAACTATATAGAATTTAGTATCAATTCATAGAAAACCAATAATTATATTTTTAAATCATTTTCTTTAAATAACTAATAACTCTCAGAAGTTCATAAATATTTATCTAGTTATTTTATATAATAAAGATAATTAAAAAATCTATTAATTTAATGATCTTAAAAATTAATATCATGGTTTTCTAGTATTTTATAAACAATTATTATAATGTTATATAATAATTGATTATTCTATTTACAAATGGAATAGCTGAATAACCATATATCTACAGCGCAAAATATTAACTATTAGTATTATTGACTGTTCAGATATTATTATTTAGAAATCTACTCTATTTAAGCGTTGAATATTTAAGACATCACTCATATCACAGATGCTATTTGTTAAGTATTCTAATTGCTGACGATCACGAATTTCAATCCGTAAATTAATAATAGCGGGTTTATTTTGTATAGTTTTTACACCGGCGTTGCAAACATTAATGTTGTGATTGCTTACTCTTAATAGAATATCTTTTAAAACGCCTACTCTATCAATAACTTCTATCTGAACATCTACTGGATATGTAATAGCACATCCTTTTTTGTCTACCTTGTTCCAACGTACCGGAATCAAACGTTCTCCAGGTATATTCTCAATATTAGAGCAATTTTGAGTATGAATCGAGATACCTCTATCTCCTCTAGTAACGACACCGATAATAGGCTCTCCGGGTAATGGCCTACAACATCCAGCTATATGATATAGAAGGCCTTCAACTCCCAAAATTGGAGATTTATTAGGTTTTTTAGGACATAAAGAAGAAGGTATTATGGATAAACCTGCATCGTGAGTTTCAGTATTCTTCTGTTGAGTTTTTACAGTTATTTCTCTTACACGATTAACTACTTGATTCAAAGTAATTCCCCCATATCCTAATCCGGACAGTAAATCATCTACTGAATGATAATTGCATCTTTCTGCTACAGTTTTCATTGGTTCTGATTTTAATAAAGCTTCAAAACCGTTTTTACCTAATTCTTTTTCTAAAATATCACGTCCTCTGATCATGTTTTCTTCTCTACAAGATCTCTTGTACCATTGACGGATACGGTTACGGGCAGTGGGCGTAACTACTATGTTAAGCCAGTTTAAACTAGGATGACAATTTTTTTGAGTAATAATTTCTACTATGTCACCATTATGAAGTGGTTGTCCAAAAACTGACCACTTACCATTAATTCTAGCTCCTTTCATATGGTTGCCTACTTCTGTATGAATACGATAAGCAAAATCTATAGTAGTAGCCCCCCTTGCTAAGGCAATCACTTCTCCATCAGGAGTAAATACATAAACATCATCATCAAAAAGATTATCTTTAAGATTATCAACATATTCTTGGGCATCTTTCAGATCTTTCTGCCAGTCTAGTAGTTGTCTTAGCCAAGTAAATTTTTCGTCTTCCTGGGATAATTGAGTATAGTGAGATACGCCAGTTTCTTTATATTTCCAATGAGCTGCAATACCATATTCAGCAATATGATGCATTTCCATTGTTCTAATCTGAATTTCCAAAGGATGGCCGTTAAATCCTACGACTGTTGTATGTAAAGATTGATATCGATTTGGCTTGGGCAAACCAATATAGTCCTTGAATCTTCCAGGCATAGGCTTAAAGGTATCATGAACTACTGCTAAAGCACGATAACATTCCTCTTTATTTTGAACAATAATTCTTAAAGCTGCTAAATCATATATTTCATGTAACCCTTTATTTTGACTATGCATCTTATAGTAAATTCCATAAAGATGTTTAGATCTTCCTTGTAAATCTAGTATTTTTATTCCTATACTATGTAACCGTTTTTGCAGTGTATCTTTAACATTTTCGATACGAGCTTCGCGATCAATACGTTTTTCTGCCACCAAACTTTGTATTTCCCCATAAGCGTCAGGTTCTAGATATTTAAAAGATAAATCCTCTAGTTCCCACTTTACTCTCCAAATACCTAGGCGATTTGCTAGTGGGGAAAATATCTCCTTAGTTTCTAAAGCGATACGTTTTTGTTTTTCTGGTTTAAGTGCGTCTAAAGTTCTCATATTATGAAGACGATCAGCCAACTTCACGACAATTACTCTAATATCTTTAGCCATTGCTAAAAACATTCTTCGAAAATTTTCAGCCTGCTGTTCTGTTTTGTTAGAAAAATTAAATTTTGATAATTTTGTGACTCCTTCAACCAGTAATCTTACTTCCTGACCAAACATCTCTTCAATGTTATCTGCAGTAATATCAGTGTCTTCTACTACATCATGAAGAAATCCTGCAGCAATCATTGATCTATCTCCTCCTAAATCCCTTAATATCCCTGCCACAGTTACTGGATGGACAATATAAGGTTCACCTGATTTGCGATATTGTCCTTTATGCAGTTGATATGCGAAATCAAAAGAATGACAAATCAAGTCTTGATTTTGATTGTATACATCTGATTTACGAGAAATTAAACATTGGTTTAACCAGTCAGGAAGAGTGAAGTCAAGTGGCTTATTATTGAGAGATGTAACTGTATTCATAAAATATTTGAGTCAGAAACAGGAAAAAAGAATAGACTATTAAAAGTTGGGAGCAGATTAATAAGTTTTCGACTCTCCTTTTAGTATTAACACTTGTGCTAGAAATAGGCAATTAAAAAATTTTGGGGTAATATCAACCATTAAAAGACGAAATTTAAATTTTTAAAAATTCAATAAAAGACATAATATTAATAAAAATATATTATTAGGACGAAACAAATATTTAATGCTATCAAAATATTATAAAAATTTCTCAGAACAATTATTTCTCCTTCAAAAACAAGTCGTATTGGAAAATATAGATATTATAAAAATTAAAATAATTTTTGAGCAGGTTAAAATAATTTTCCATAGTAAAATTCTTGACGAAAATATGCATATATATCTTGAAAATAATGATAAGCATACGATTATTCAATCTATACAAGTAGAAATTAATAAAAACTTAAGATTACTCGAAACTGAATTATTGTTTTTAGAGTCTTCACGTCAATCAGAAACAATAGATAAGAGAGCAGGTAAGATAAAACAAAGAGTTATGAAATTAAGAGACTATTGTAAGTTTATAAATAAGCAACTTTGTGAATAAAAGTTTGACCACATATATAGAGCACACATAGTTTAGTTTATTTAGCAAAAATTAAGTCTTTTTTATTAAATATATTAGATCAATGATAACTTTCTCTATTTACATAACCTATTCCAATACTTAAGTTATTAAATGTAGAATTTTTATTCTATTGAATAGAATAAGACAATAAACAACTAGCATCACAAGCAAGATGATCGATAGTAAAAATGTATTATATTTATTAAACAAAATTAGTAAAAATATTTAGTTTAAATATTTATAATTAAACAACAAGTGCTAGAATACGGAGTGCAAAATTGTTGTATCCACTAGTATATATCTTTAATTTTGAGCTATTTTATTAATGTTTTTTAAAAAATGAGGATCTTAAAATGACAACCTTATTACGTAATTGTTGGTATGTCGCTCTAAGCAGCAAAGACTTGAAACCAGCAACAATAATACATAAAAAAATTCTAGATGAACCTATTCTCATTGGACGAAAAAAAAATGGCCAAATCTTTGCAATGCGTGATGTTTGTCCACATAGAGGCATTCCTTTAAGTTATGGATCATTGTGTAAGGAAGATATATCCTGTCGGTATCATGGTTGGAAATTTAATGTTAATAATGGTAGATGTAGCGAAATCCCTTCCCTTACAGAACATGATGATTTAGAGGTAGGTCGTATTCAAGTTCGTACATATCCATGCGAAGAAGTTCAAGGTAATATTTGGATATATTTTATCGATACTAATAAAAGTAAAACTACATTATCCAACCTTCCTCCTGTCCCAACTATTCCTGATTTTGGCAAACTTAAGCCGGGAATAACAGAGACTATGAAATTTGCCTGTAACGTTGATCATGCAATTATCGGCCTTATGGATCCAGCTCATGGGCCTTATATTCATAATGCTTGGTGGTGGAGAAGTGGTCCTCGTAAATTCCGAGTTAAAGAAAAGCATTATGAACCTGTATCGCAAGGTTTTCGTCTTATTCCCTATAATATGCCAGTTAGTGCTCGTCCTTATAAAATTTTAGGGAATAATGTATCTATTGAGATTGTTTTTCAGTTACCTGGAATTCGTACAGAAATTTTGAAAGGCGATCACTATTCCGCTTGTTTATTGACATGCATTACTCCTATAGACGAATCTTCATGCGAAATATTCCAAAGTATTTATTGGACAATTCCTTGGGCAGGTATGTTTAAACCTTTGCTAAGCTTATTAACTCGTCAATTTTTAGCTCAGGATCGTGATGCTATTGTCCAGCAACAAAAAGGTCTCATTTATAATCCTTCACTCATGTTAATAGATGATGCAGATACTCAAGCTAAGTGGTATTTTCGTTTAAAACAAGAGTATCAAAAATCTCAAGAAGAGAATAGAACCTTTATAAATCCGATTGAACCTCGAGTACTACGTTGGAGGAGCTAAGCTGATAAAAGCTTGATAAAGTAGTTCTCATGACTGATTAACATATATAAGCTGATGTATTTTTAATCAATTTTAATATTATTAATAGTTATAGTCTGTTTTGTGATATTTTTTTAGTTCCATAGTGAAAATTAAAAACACTATAGTGAACTTGAACTAGCAAGATAAAAAGTCTTTTATGAAATTCTTAACAAGAGTTTCATATGATTAACTTAAATACAGTTCAATATAGAATAGAATTAAATAGTTTAAGTATAGCATGAAAGAAATTTTTTTAATTGTATAAGTTTTTATAAACAACTATTTTATCAGAGAATTCTTGTTTTTTTTTTAAGCTGTTATTGTCTTAATTTATCTTACTTTTTTTAAGTTTTATTAATCACTATGCATAAGTATTTTGATATGATACATAATTAATTTTTATCTTTTCATATCAGTAGATATAACTTATTGAAATGAGAGGTAAATAAATCTTAAATTGTAATAAAAATCGGTATAAGTTATTGCTATAATATTCCGAAAACCTATCAGAGACGATCAATGGCTAATGTTCTTTGGTTACAGGGTGGTGCTTGCTCTGGAAATACAATCTCTTTTCTTAACGCAGAAGAACCAACCCTAGTAGATTTAATCACCGATTTTGGAATTAATATTTTATGGCATCCATCTCTGGGTATGCAGCTAGGTGATGAATTACAAGAATTATTGATTAATTGTATCAATGGAAAAATTTCTATTGATATATTAGTATTTGAAGGATCCGTAGTTAATGCCCCTAATGGTACGGGTGAATGGAATCGTTTTGCTGGTCGTCCTATGAAAGACTGGTTAAACGATTTGTCTAAAGTAGCTGGATTTGTAGTTGCAGTTGGAGATTGTGCGACTTATGGTGGAATTCCAGCAATGGAGCCAAATCCTAGCGAATCTGTTGGTTTACAATTTCTTAAACGCCAGAAAGGGGGTTTTTTGGGAGACAATTTTCTTTCCCAAAAAGGTTTTCCTGTTATTAATATACCTGGTTGTCCTGCTCATCCAGACTGGATTTCTCAAATACTAGTTGCTGTTGCTACTGGAAGAGTTGGAGATTTAACTCTTGATGAATTTCATCGTCCTGAGACTTTCTTTCGTAGTTTTACACAAACTGGTTGTACAAGAAATATGCACTTTTCGTATAAATCAAGTACTGAAGAATTTGGCCAACGTACTGGATGTCTCTTTTATGATCTAGGGTGTCGTGGGCCTATGACTCATTCTTCATGTAATCGCATTTTATGGAATAAGGTTTCTTCTAAAACTCGCGTTGGGATGCCTTGCTTAGGTTGTACCGAACCAGAATTTCCTTTTCATGATCTTAAAAAAGGAACTGTTTTTAAGACTCAAACCGTTATGGGTGTACCTAGAGAATTACCTCCTGGCATCAACGCCAAAGATTATGCAGTAGTAACAGTTGTTTCTAAAGATGCTCGTCCATCTTGGACAGATGATGATTTTTTTACTGTGTAATATAAGTACATGATTAGAGTCGCTATGAAATTTTCATGGCAAGGTTTTATCATCAGAAAGAGATCTAGAACAAAATCATAAAAGTAATAGTAACTTTACTATTACTTTTATGATTTTATTTCCCATCTATTTTGTATATGGGAATAGTAAATAATTACAAATTATTTCTAATATTTTTTCAAAGTTTTACTATTTTTGAGAGGAATGCATGGTAGTTCAAAAGCTGGAAATCTCCCCTGTAGGAAGAGTTGAAGGAGATTTAGATATTAGAGTAGATATCGAAGATGGCTATGTTGTAAATGCTTGGACAAAAGCAGAATTATTCCGTGGTTTTGAAGTTATTCTAAAGGGTAAAGACCCACAAGCTGGACTTATCGTTACTCCTCGTATTTGTGGTATTTGTGGTGCATCACACTTGACCTGTGCATCTTGGGCGTTAGATACAATTTGGGAAACTGAAGTACCTCGCAACGCCATCTTAGCACGTAATTTAGGACAAGTAGTTGAAACCATACAAAGTCATCCTCGACATTTCTATGCTCTGTATGCGACTGACTTAACAAACAAGAGATATAAGAATAGTCCTTTCTATGAAGAAGCATGTAAAAGATTTACTCCGTTTACAGGAACTTCCTATGAAATAGCTATAGTAACTTCCGCAAAGCCTGTAGAGCTTTATGCTCTATTTGGAGGACAATGGCCTCATTCTAGTTATATGGTTCCAGGAGGTGTAATGTGTGCGCCAACACTAACTGATGTTACACGTGGCTGGGGAATAATGGAGTATTTTCGTACTAATTGGCTAGAACCTGTTTGGTTAGGATGCTCTCTTGAAAGATATGAAAAAATTCAGACCTATGAAGATTTTCTGGAATGGCTAGAAGAGAGTCCTGATCACGCTAATTCCGATCTAGGGTTTTATTGGCGTATGGGGCTAGATATCGGATTAGATAAATACGGTCAAGGACCAGGAAGATACTTAACTTGGGGGTATCTTCCACATGAAGATAAGTATCAAAAGCCTACGATTAAGGGTCGTAATTCAGCTGTAATAATGAAAGGAGGTGTTTATGACAGCTTTACTGATATGCACCATATGGTAGATCATAGTTTTGTCATGGAAAATACAAGTCACTCCTGGTATGAGGAAGGTATTGACGATGTTCATCCTTTTGATAGGGTTACTAATCCTCAAAGTATGAATAAAGGAGATTATGATAATAAGTATTCATGGTCAACAGCAGTAAATCATAAAGATTTAGGCCGGATGGAAGTGGGTTCCCTTGCACGTCAATTAGTAGCAGGTGGAAAACATGGAGAAAGCTGGCAACATTATGATGGTTTAATCTTAGATATGTTTAAAAAAATGGGTGGCCCTAGTGTACATCTAAGAGAAATTGCCCGGATGCATGAATCTGTAAAATTATATAGAGAAGCAGAAAGATGTTTACGAGAATTCAAGCTTAATGATCCTTGGTATATTAAGCCCAAAGAAAAAGATGGACGTGGTTGGGGAGGAACAGAGGCTAGCCGTGGTGCTCTATGCCATTGGGTTGAAGTAGAAAAAGGAGTTATCAAAAATTATCAGGTAATTGCTCCTAGTACCTGGAATATTGGTCCCAGAGACGGTAAAGATATTAGAGGTCCCATTGAAGAAGCACTGATTGGTATACCTATCGAAGATATGAATAATCCAGTGGAAGTTGGTCATGTCGCCCGTTCATTTGATTCTTGTTTAGTCTGTACAGTACATGCACATGATGCTAAAACAGGTAAAGAATTAGCAAGATTTCGCACTAACTAGAGATTAAATGGAAGTGATATAAATTATAAATCACTTCCATTTAATTTTTCCTGACGCTAATAATATTATTAAAATTTTGTCTCATTAAAATGTTTAACTAGAGTGGTATGAGGAAGAGGTCCTTTTAAATGGCTCCATGGTAATATTTGATCCGTCTTCCAGATACTATGAACATAATATTCTAGAGATGGTATCTCTCCTTTAAGTTCTTTAAAGGCACGTTTATAACTACCTAAAGAATTTCCATAATAGCGAGTTAATTTGAACAATTTACTTAAACGCCGATCACCTCTAGAAATCAAAGCTTGAATTATGGACCAATTATAACTCTCTGGACGAAATTCTATTCTTTTTTTGCCTAAAACTTTTTCTAAATATTTTAGTCTTTTTTTAGATAGTTTATTTACTCCTAGCCACTGAAACGGAGTATGAGATTTTGGGATAAATGTACTACATCCAAACGTTATTTTTAATCCTTGTGCTGCTTTGTGTATAGCATCTAACATCAAAATCGTTTGTTCTATATCTTCCTCATCTTCCCCTGGTATTCCAACCATTCCATATAATTTAATATTTTTTAATCCACCAATTTTTGCATTAATTGCTGCATTAATAATTTCATCATTATCTAACTTCTTGTTAATATTTTTTCTAATTTTTGCTGAACCACTTTCAACAGCAATTGTTATTGATTTTGTATTACGATTAGTTAATAAGTTTGCTAATCTTTCCGTAACTGTATTAGCTCTAACTGAAGCGATACTTACTCTAATATCATCATACTTAGGTTGATTTAAATAATTTAATAAACTATCAAACTCTGGATGTTGCGTAATGGATGGTCCTAGCAAGCCAATTCTATTGGTAACTTTAAGACCTTTTTCAATATTTGGAATTAAAGAAGTATCTAAATCGGCTATACGAAAAGGCAAGTTCAGATAACTAACCAGACAAAAACGACACATTTCCGGACAACTTCTAACTACTTCTAGCATATATATATTTTCCCAAACAGCATTTTTTGTAACTACTGTTGAAGTTGAAAAAGAATTACCACGATAAATTTGTTTTTCAATACTTGAAGGAGTGTTTGTTTCAATTGCTTTAATCGATTTAATTTCCCCGTCATAGTCGTAATAAGTAATTTCATATAAACTTGGTATATAAATTCCAGGAATTGTTGCTAAATAAGATAATTTAACAGCTCGACTTTCATTTCTTACAATTTTATATGCCTCTAAAAAATCATGTATTAGCTTTTCTCCATCACCCAGTAAAATTACATCAAAAAAATCAGCAAAAGGTTCAGGATTAGCTGTGAGAGTAGGACCACCTCCAAATATTAATGGGTGATTCTCATTTCGTTCATTTGTTTGAAGAGGAATACCTAAAATGTCTAAAATATCAAAAACGTTAACATAATCTAATTCCCATGAAAAAGAAAAGCCTAATAGCTCAGATTTTTTGGGCAAAGGTTCTTTAATATCTGTAAATAAACGACTAACATTGACATCATTTCTACTAGCAAAAGTAGCCCAGACAGTTTGATAACCCAAACTCGTAATACCTACACTGTAACTATTTGGAAAGCAGAAAATTATTTGAATGGCATTACTATCAGGTATCGTTGGTTTAAATAGTAATCGTTCTTGATCAAAAATAATCGTCATATTTTAATTTTGTTTATTTTTCAATTTTTTAAATCTATTTCTCAAAGCTCTAGATTGAATAATATTAATAGTTGAATTTTTTATTAATATTATTTCAACTGTTAATCTAATTATTTGGTTCAAGCATATTAACTTATCAAGAGAACAATCATTTTTATATTAGAAATAAAAAATACCTATATTTATAAATTTCTACTTAATTTTTTTATTAAAGAACTTATAAAAGTTATTACAGATTATTGTTATATATTTATCTAATATCATTTACTATTAATAATAACTCTATTTTTAATAACAATTTAATTTATCTTTTATACAAGCTAAAACTATGGTTAAAAGAAATAACTATTTTTATTTTCCATGGTATAGATAATAGTTTTCACTCCCTACACGACAAGAACATATAAATTTTTACGAGAATAAAAGATTAATAATATATAATCAGGCTAATCATATATTTACAAAATAATTATATGCAGAAAAATATTAACAATATGTTAGAAATTGGTACGATAGTAGGTCCTAGGGGATTAAAAGGAGAAGTAAAAGTTTTATCTAGTACAGATTTCCCTGAAAGATTTGAAGTATCGGAAGAGCACTGGATGAGGGACCCTTCTCAATCATCAATTCAATTAGTTAAATTAATCAATAGTCGCTATGTAGCAAATAAAAATATTTATGTTGTTCGTTTACAAGGGATAGAGACCAGAGATCAAGCAGAAATACTAAGGAATCATAAGCTTTTGGTTACCAATAATTCTATACCGAAGTTAGGAAAAGAAGAGTATCATATGTCTCAACTTGTAAACTTAAAAGCCTATCATATAAAAACAAAAAAACTTATAGGTATTGTGACTGATATATTTACAACAGGTCATGATTTATTAGAGATTAAGTTAAATAATTTACCTTTACAAGAATCAGACAAGGAACAAAAAATCTTAATTCCTTTCGTTTATGAGATTGTTCCAGTAGTAGATTTAAAAAATAAGAGAATAGAAATTAATCCACCCAAAGGATTATTAGAGTTATCTACAGTGAAATAAAACCTCAAATAAGAGTTACAGTTTCTTAAAAATTAAAATTTAATCATAATTTTTGAATTTGATTGATCCATTATGTCCCATAACAGATTACAATCTACTTTTGATAAATCATAATTTACTAAAATTAAGGAGAAAGCTATTCCTGAGCAATTAAACCTAACCGTGAGTTTAAGGGGAACTCATGAGACAAACGGTAATCACCAAATTTTCCGTTTAACTGGCTTATTAGATGCCTTTTCTGAACCTATATTTCGTAAAGTTGTTGGAACATATATAGACAAGGGTCCTTACGATATTATTCTGGTCTTAACTCAAATTGATTTTGTGGATAGTTCAGGATTAGGAGCATTAGTACAGTTAGTTAAACAAGCCCAAAATCACAATGGAAGCCTACAAGTTGTCACTAATCCTAGGGTTACACAAACTGTAAAACTAGTACGTTTAGAGGAATTTTTATCTTTACAGACAACGCTAGAAGATGCTATTTCTCGTCTTAAAAATAAGAAAAACAGTTAGGATGTTTATTCTCTCAGTGTTAAACCAAGCCAATATTTCCAGTATGGTATGATAAAAAAATGTTACCCTGATGTTGGTTTCCAAATGTTCGTACAGACGAAAGACCATAGCAGCATTGACCGGTTATCTCCTGCTTTTTTAGCTTATATCGGTGATGCTGTCTACGAGCTTTATGTGCGTACAGCTTATTTATTACCTCCGCGTAAATTAGCCGATTATCATAATCAGGTTGTTGCGCAAGTTAGAGCAGAAACTCAAGCAGCAGCTTTACAACAATTACAGCCATATTTAACAGAGACTGAGAAAGATATTGTTAGGCGGGGAAGAAATGCTACTACTAGCCATCCCCGTCGTTTAAAGCCAGAAATTTATCAACAGGCAACCAGCTTGGAAACACTCATAGGCTATTTATATTTACGAGACTCTCAACGACTAAATGAAATACTCAAAAGTTTAGTTTAATAATTTCAATCTTGAGAGAAAAATTATGTTTAACAAGTCAAATTCCGAGCGTCATAATAATCAGTTAGAGAAAAAAAATATTTTTAGAAAAAGAGTTAATTCTGTTTCTAGTAATTTAAATCCAAAAATATCGAAATCTCATGAAGATGATGGCTTAATATATGGACGTCATGCAGTTCTCGCAGCTCTGGAAAATGATCGTCAACTAAATCGTATATGGGTTACGAATAAGCTTTATCATGACTCTCGTTTTTGTAATCTTTTACGAACATCAAAAAGCAAAGGCGCAATAGTAGATGAAGTTTCTCTCCAACGTTTATCCCAAATTACTGATGGTTCTAATCATCAAGGAATAGCTGCTCAAGTCTCTCCTTACTATTACTACACTTTAGATGAATTAATCACACAAGCTAAAGAAAAAAGTGACCAGCCAGTTATTATCATTGCTGATGGTATTGTTGACCCTCAAAACCTAGGATCTATCATCCGTACTTCTGAGGCTATGGGTTGTCAGGGATTAATTATTCCTCAGAGAAGAGCTGCTAGTATTACTTCATCTGTGGCCAAAGTTGCTGCAGGAGCTTTAGAGTCTTTTCCTGTAGCTAGAGTAATTAACTTAAACCGTGCTTTAGAAACTTTAAAAACTGAAGGATTCTGGATTTATGGAACAGTAGCCGAAGGAGGAAAAAAATTACCTAATTTTAACTTTTCTGGTGCTATTGGTTTGGTTATAGGTTCAGAAGGTAATGGATTAAATTTACTTACTCAACGTTGCTGTGATGAATTACTTTCGATCCCCTTGGAGGGAAAAACTTCCAGTTTGAACGCTTCTATAGCTACCTCGATTAGTATTTATGAAGTTTTTCGTTCTCGTTCTATTGCTAAAAATAACAATTTAAATAATATTTCTACTAAGGGGAGGTAATAAATATTGGGATTCTATTTTTAGCAATAGAACGAGAATTATTACTTTGCCTTTTTATCCTGAAAACACCATTTGCCAATGGTAGGGTATTTAACCTTTATTATCTTGATAATTTTAGTTTGTATAATCAGTTAATTAAAAAATTATTATATAAGATAAAAATGCTAGGATAATAACAAAAATATATAAATATAAGTTTATGTTACAAACAGCTATATCTCCAGTAGTTCTGGTGATTTTAGATGGTTGGGGTTATAGTCTTGAAAAAAATTATAATCCAATTAAGATGGCAAAAACTCCTGTAATGGATTGTTTATGGGAAGTTTATCCAAAGACACTTATCGAAACATCAGGTAAGTATGTGGGTCTTCCTGAAGGACAAATGGGTAATTCAGAGGTGGGTCATCTTAACTTAGGTGCAGGACGTATTGTTCCTCAAGAGTTAGTAAGGATTTCTAATACTATTGATGATAAATCATTTTATAATAATGAAGTTTTAATTAGCCTTTACGAAAAAGTTAAATCTTGTCAAAAAAAATTACATTTAATCGGTCTATGCTCTGAGGGAGGAGTACATTCCCATTTGGATCATTTGTTAGAATTGTTGAATTTAGCTAAGCAAAGAGAACTAACAGATGTTTGTATTCATGCAATTACGGATGGAAGAGATACGAAAAAAAATGATGGTATTAAATCTATTAATAAAATATATCAACATACTGAAAAAATAGGTTTAGGGCGTATTTCTACAATAAGTGGACGTTATTATGCAATGGATAGAGACCAACGTTGGGAAAGAATTAAATTAGCCTATGATACCATTACTCAAGATGTACTTAAGGACAAATGTTCTGCACTTGATGTACTGAAAAATTCTTATAAAGAAAATAAAACTGATGAATTTATTATTCCTACTCGAGTCGATAGTGGAGCTATTGAAGATGGAGATGGAGTAATTTTTTTTAACTTTAGATCAGATCGAACTCGTCAACTATGTTCTGCTCTAATAGACAATAATTTCAAGAACTTTAATAGAAAATTAATTACTCCTTTAGAAGTTGTTACCTTTACTAAATATGATGATCAGTTCTCTGCAAAAGTTGCTTTTAAATCTGAAAATTTGCACTCTACTTTAGGAGAAGTCATATCAAATAATGGTTTAAAGCAATTACGTATAGCAGAAACAGAAAAATATCCTCACATAACTTACTTTTTTAATGGAGGTATTGAGCAACCCTTTAAAGGTGAAAGACGGGAATTGATACAAAGTCCCATGGTTTCAACATATGATGAAGCTCCAGAGATGTCTGCTAAAAAAGTTACTGACAGGGCTTGTTTAGAAATAGAAAAAGGTATTTATTCTTTAATAGTGATTAATTATGCTAATCCTGATATGGTAGGGCATACTGGAAATATAGAAGCAACAGTAGAAGCTATCGAAACTGTAGATAATTGCCTAGGGGTACTATTATCGAGTATTAGTAAAGTGGGAGGTACTACCTTGATAACTGCTGATCATGGTAATGCTGAAACGATGAAAGATAATAATAATAATATTCTAACTTCTCACACCCTTAATCCCGTTCCTTTTATTCTTGTAGAAGGTGAAAAAAGGAAGATAACTGGTTATGGTGGAAATGTGATTCTTAGAGGCGATAGTAAATTGTCTGATATTGCCCCAACAATTCTTCAGATACTTGGGATTCAGCAACCTTCAGAAATGACAGGAAAGTCATGTTTTCAGAACACTATAGAAACAGACAGAAATCTAATTAATTATCCTAGCTAATAATATTATTATTGAATATAATAGTATGTAACTACCAAACCATAATATCTTATGAATTTTTCACAGCTTTTACAGATAATTTGGACTATTTCTGCTGTTTTCTTAATTTTTCTTATCCTTTTGCATAGTCCCAAAGGAGATGGCATAGGTGGAATTGGCGGACAAGCTCAATTATTTACGTCTACTAAAAGTGCTGAAAAAACTTTAAATCAAATAACCTGGACTCTTAGTACCATATTTATAGCTATCACAATTATATTAAGTGCAGGATGGTTAAAACCTTAGATGTAATTAAACTAATTATGATTTTTTAAAAGGAAAGTAATAATCAATACAGATTTTGTAGATATTCAATTAGCTATACTTTCGAAAACTTTGTCTATAAATAATTCCATTTTTTTAGAGGCAAGAACAGCTAATTGATCGCAACGTTCGTTTTCAGGATGTCCAGCATGTCCTTTAACCCATATAAATTGGACATTATGCTTAGTGCATAAATCTAATAATCTTTTCCATAGATCAGAATTTTTAGCTATTTCTTGTTTGTTACGTTTCCAGTCGTTAGACTGCCACTTACTTGCCCATCCTCTATTCATACTATCTACTACATACCGAGAATCAGAATAAATACTTACATTGCAAGATTCTATTAAAGATTCTAAGCCAATGATAATAGATATGATCTCCATACGATTATTAGTTGTTAGTCTATAACCTCCTGACAATTCTTTCCGATACTTATTAAAAACTAATATTGTTCCATAACCCCCTTTGCCAGGGTTACCAGAACAGGCACCATCAGTGTAAATTTTTAATTTTTTCAAGATTATATACCTTTCTTTTAACCAATATTAATTACTATCTATCTAACATTTTTTGAAAATTAATTTAAATTGTATTAAATATTCACTTAATCTATATAGCTTAATTTGTTTAACCTAATTTTTTAATGATGAAGAAGCATAAGATAGAATATCTCTTCATCATTAAAAAATTTAAATATTAATAATACTACTTAAGGCTCTTTTCATGTTAACGAAATTCATAGCATCGGCAGCAGCTGTCGGTTCATAGCCACAATGTACCATACAATCTTTACATTGTGGATTATTACTTTTATGGCCATAATCTTCCCATTGAGTATTTTCAATTAATTCTTTAAAAGTTTCATAATGTCCTTCATTAAGTAAGTAACAAGGCTTTTGCCATCCTAAGACACTATAGCTTGGACTTCCCCAAGGAGTACATTCATAATCTTTCTCTCCCATTAAAAAGTCTAAAAATAAAGGATTGTGATTGAAGTTCCAATTTTTTTGACCTAGTTTCCACGGCATTAGTATTTCTTGAAATAAAGCTTTTGTTTGTTCCCGCTTTAAAAAGTGCTGTTGGTCTGGAGCCCATTCATAACTATATCCCGGAGAAATCATAGTACCATCAGTGTTCAGTGTGTCTAGAAAATCAAGAAATTTTTGTACTTCGTGAGGGTCTGCACCTTCGAAAATAGTAGTATTCGTAGTTACTCGAAATCCTTTAGCTTTAGCTTTTTTAATAGCACTAACTGCTTTCTGGAAAACACCTTTCCGATCTACACATTTATCATGATGTTCCTCTAGTCCATCAAGATGTACACTAAAAGCAAAATATGGAGAAGGCTTGAATTTATCTAAACTTTTTTCTAAAAGAAGTGCATTAGTACATAAATATACAAATTTTTTTCGTTTGATTAGGCCTTCAACAATTTTGTCAATTTGAGGATGAAGTAATGGCTCTCCTCCTGGAATCGAAACAACTGGGGCTCCACATTCCTCAACTGCTGCAAAACATTCTGAAGGAGTAAGATTACGAGATAAGACTTCGGGAGAATGCTGAATTTTTCCGCATCCAGAACAGGCCAAATTACAACGAAATAGAGGTTCTAGCATCAATACAATAGGAAAATATTGGCGACCTTGTAAACGTTGTTTGATAATATAAGCACCAACTTTAAGTGCTTGTTTTAGTTGAACAGCCATAAATTTATCTCACACCTTTCATTTTTCCAATATTATAGACTTTCTTAGATATTATTTATAATATGTAGGAAAAATATTTAAGCTATACAAAATATTAAGATAAATTGTAAATGATTAATAATTGTTAAGACACTTTGATAAGTGACTGTAAAATATTTTCAAGAAGAATATGTCAAAATAAAAATATAGAAAGTCAACTTTTATAAATTCATCTTACTCACAAATTTTATGACCAATGTTCCTGTTTCACAAATTCGAAATTTTTCTATTATTGCTCACATTGATCATGGTAAGTCAACATTAGCAGATAGAATGTTACAAGTAACGAAGACAGTTGCACAACGAGAAATGAAAGAACAATTTCTCGATAATATGGATCTTGAAAGAGAAAGAGGAATTACGATAAAACTCCAAGCAGCAAGAATGGAATACAAATCAAAAGATGGTAAAGAATATATAATTAATCTTATTGATACTCCTGGTCATGTTGATTTTACTTATGAAGTATCTCGTTCCCTAGCTGCTTGTGAAGGAGCTTTGTTAGTAGTAGATTCTTCACAAGGTGTGGAAGCACAGACATTAGCAAATGTTTATCTTGCACTAGAAAATAATTTAGAGATTATTCCAGTTTTAAATAAAATAGATCTACCAGGTTCAGAACCAGAAAGAGTATCTAGTGAGATAGAAGAAGTTATTGGATTAGATTGTACTAATATTATCAAAGCTTCAGCTAAAGCAAATATTGGGATTGATGAAATTTTAGAGTCTATCGTAAAATTGGTCCCTCCACCTCAAGACACAACTAATAAACCTCTACGAGCATTGATTTTTGATAGTTATTATGATGCTTATCGTGGAGTAATAGTTTACTTTCGTATCATGGATGGAGTAATGAAAAAGGGGGATCTTATTTATTTAATGGCTTCCCAAAAGGAATATGAAATTGATGAACTAGGAGTTCTTTCTCCTAACCAAGTACCTGTAGATTCACTTCATGCAGGTGAAGTAGGATATTTCTCTGCGGCAATCAAAACAGTTAAGGATGCGCGTGTAGGAGACACTATAACTAGTTTTGCAGAGCCAGCTAAAGATCCTCTACATGGTTACACGGAAGCAAAACCAATGGTATTTTGTGGTTTATTTCCTATTGATTCAGATCAATATGAAGATTTGCGTGAAGCCTTGAACAAATTAAAACTTAATGATGCAGCCCTTGTATTCGAACCAGAAACTTCTAGTGCGATGGGCTTTGGATTTCGTTGTGGTTTTCTAGGTTTACTTCATATGGAAGTCGTCCAAGAACGTTTAGAAAGAGAATACAATCTAGAATTAATAACTACAGCACCTTCGGTAATCTATCGTGTCACTACCATAGATGGGAAAGTGATAAAAATAGATAATCCTAGCTTACTACCTGTACCTCAACAACAAGAAAAAGTTGAAGAGCCATATATTAAAGTAGAAATGATTACCCCTGAAATCTATATTGGAACCCTAATGGAACTATGTCAAAGTCGTAGGGGTGTATTTAAAGAAATTCGTTACTTTACTTTGTCTAGAACTGCCCTAATATACGAACTACCTCTAGCAGAAGTAGTTACAGATTTTTTTGATCAGCTTAAATCTAGATCAAAAGGATATGCCAGTATGGAATATGAACTAATAGGCTATAGAGTCAATTCTCTTGTAAAACTAGACATTTTAGTTAATGGAGATAGTGTAGATGCTTTAGCTATGATTGTTCATCGTGACAAAGCATATTATGTAGGTCGTGCTTTAACTGAAAAATTAAAAGAATTAATCCCCCGTCATCAATTTAAGGTTCCAATACAAGCAGCTATCGGTGCAAAGGTTATTGCTAGCGAACATATTCCTGCACTACGAAAAGATGTATTAGCTAAATGCTACGGGGGAGATATATCACGTAAGAAAAAACTATTGCAAAAGCAAGCAAAAGGGAAAAAGAGAATGAAATCAGTTGGAACAGTTGATGTTCCACAAGAGGCATTTATGGCAGTCTTAAAACTTGATCCACAGTAAGTACACGGAAACAAAAAGTTTCATAGACTAAGTTATTTTTTGGCACTATACGAGAACTTATTTTATATACTATATAAAGCTGATCAGTACTATCCCTTTATATAGGAATAAACATAAATCACTTTGACTCTGATTTTACAGCATGATTTTATTTTAATAATCTAATTGGATAATATTGAACTGTTTTAATATTTTTAAAACCTAAAATAATAGTTTAAATTAAGTTTTTCTGATTATTTATACCTATAAACCCATAATTTTGAAAAATATTTTGAGTTTTTTCTACCAAGAGAAAGTTTATAAATTTTCTGGCTTCATCAATGTTTTGACTACTTTTAACTATAGCAATTTGATATGTTATTGGTGAATGAAGATTGTAAGGTATATTTGTTAATCTAACATCATTCGCATTTTTTAAATCAGTAATATAAACAATTCCAAGGTCCGCATTTCCACTTTCTACATAGAAAAGAACTTGGCGTACATTTTTTCCAAAAATAAATTTTGGCTCTAGTTTCTCATAAACTTTTAACGATATCAAAGCTTCTTTGGCATATTGTCCAGCAGGCACACTCCTTAATTCTCCTAGTGCAAGTTTTTTAAAATCACCATTTATTAAAGTATTAAGATTAATTTTTTCTATCGATTTACTTGATGCGACTAAAACCATTGTATTTTTTAAAAATATCTTACTACTTTCTTTGATTAATAAATCCTTTTTCAATAAAAAATCTATTTGTTTTGAAGAAGCAGAAATAAAAACATCTACTGGTGCTCCTCGTTCGATTTGTTGTTGTAAAGCTCCAGAAGAACCGCTATTATATAAGATCTCAATATCAGAGTTTTTGTTTTGATAAATATCCTTCACCAGTTTCATAGCACTATACATACTAGATGGAACTGATATAAATAATTTATTATTATAATTTATTTTTTTATCAGAATTAGGTACTGTACAAGCAGCCATAGAAGTCAAGAGACTGAGTGCAACAAATTTTTTTCTATTCATAATTAAGTTCTATTACTTTATTCAAAAATTATTTCTACAAAAACTAAAATTGAGCAAAGGTAATTATTAATATTACAATATTTCACTATCATATTTTTATTTACTCAAAACTATTGAAATTAATAACAAAAGTTAAGAATATTAATCAATTAATATTACTAAAAAATTATTATTCACTAACAATTTATATGTACTTGATGTTGTAGAAAAAGTTATTTGTTTTAATGTAAATCAAGTAATTTTTGTTTTTACCTCATAATTAATTACATATATATTTTAATTTTATATATATTACAAATAGATTAAAATATACATAAATAATACATTATCTAAAATACAAAAAATTATCATTCTTTATTAAGATTGTACTATGAGAACTCGTACTGTTACGACAAAACCTTTCAAAGATCAAAAGCCTGGAACTTCAGGATTGCGCAAACCTGTTACTATTTTTCAGCAATCTAATTATTTGGAAAACTTTATTCAATCTATTTTTAATAGCATAAATATTTCTGAAACATCGACTTTGATTGTTGGTGGTGATGGACGTTACTATAATTCCCAAGCAATTCAAATTATTATAAAAATTGCAGCTGCTAATTCTATTAAACGAATTTTAGTAGGTCATAAAGGTATTTTTTCGACTCCCGCTATATCTGCAGCCATAAGATACCATAAAGCTTTTGGAGGAATTATATTATCTGCTAGTCACAATCCGGGAGGGGTAAATGGTGATTTTGGGATAAAGTACAATACAGAACATGGCGGACCTGCATCTGAAGAAATTACTAATAATATTTTTAACTGTACCAAAACTATTAATAAATATAAAATTCTCGAAGCTAAAGATATTAATCTTAATTATCTAGGTTCTTGTAATCTTGGAACGACAAAAGTTGAAATTATTGATTCCATAACTCCTTATGTTGAATTAATGCAACAACTATTTGATTTTGGAAGAATTCATACATTACTTGCTTCTTCTAATTTTAGGATATCTATAGATTCTTTAAATGCTGTAACAGGACCGTATGCTCGTACTCTGTTCGAGACATGTTTAGGTGCTCCAAGAGGAAGTGTACAAAATGATATTCCCTTAGAAGATTTTGGAGGAAAACATCCTGATCCCAATTTGATTCATGCTAGTAGTCTTGTTAATAATTTATTTGGACTCAATTCTCCTGATTTCGGTGCTGCTTCTGATGGAGATGGTGATCGTAATATGATTTTGGGTCGTAATTTTTTTGTTACTCCCAGTGACAGTCTAGCTATCTTAACAGCAAATGCACATCTAATACCAGGCTATAAAGATGGAGTAAAAGGGGTTGCCCGCTCTATGCCAACCAGTCAAGCAGTTGATAGAGTAGCGAAAAAGCTTGGTATAGAATGTTATGAAACTCCTACTGGTTGGAAATTTTTTAATAATCTTTTAAATGCCGATAAGATAACGCTTTGTGGAGAAGAAAGCTTTGGTACTGGTTCTAATCATATTAGAGAAAAAGATGGTTTATGGGCAATATTGTTTTGGTTAAATATTATCGCCATAACAGGTAAATCTGTAGAAAATATTGTTTATGAACACTGGAAACAATACGGACGTAATTTTTATTCTCGCCATGACTATGAGGAAATAGAATTGAGTAAAGCTAATGATTGTATGAATCAACTACGCTACACAGTTAAGAAAATAAGGGAAAAAACAGCTTTCAATGAATACAAGATTACTCATGCTGATGATTTTAGCTATATTGATCCAATAGATAAAAGTATTTCTAAGCAACAAGGGGTTCGTATTAGCTTTGCCAGTGGCTCCCGAATAATCTTTCGTTTATCAGGAACAGGAACTAAAGGAGCAACTTTTCGTGTTTATTTAGAAAAATATCAGTTTGATAATACTAAAATTAAATTAAATACTCAGCATGTTTTATCGCCTTTGATTCAATTAGCAGAAGAAATTGCACATATTAAAAGTTTTACAGAACTTGATAAACCTACAATCATCACTTAAGTAAATGTTGTAAAAAAAGATTTTTTACGATCTAATAATTTATGCTAAATTACTATTATCGATTTTTAAAAAAAGAAATAAAAAAAACTTTTTTCTTATACTTTATCTAAAAGTCGCTATCATAAACGAAGCTGATATTTGTCAAATATTAACTATTTTTTGTATATTTTATCCTAGACGACCACTTAGCAATTTTATATAGATAACATCATGATTGACGCAACTGTCAATACAATTGAAGAATTTGATCTTTCTCGTGAAGAGAGGGTCATTGAAATTCAAAACCTCATTGAAACCTTGCGTATTGCTGATGAAATAGCTGAGAAAGGCTATCTAATTACCAGTTCTGAATTAGCTGATTTAATGGATATTAATGCCAGTGCTGTTACAAGTCGTGGCGATCACTGGTCATGGCGAAACTGGGTAGTTTCTAGAGTTCGTAGAGAAGGAAACCAAATTCTCTGGCAACTAGAAAAGATTGATTAAAAATTAGAGACTTTTGGTACTATGAAATAAAAGTCTAGATATAAGCTAATTTAATCTTTGAATACTTACTGTAAATTACTCTTAATAATTGAATTACACTTAAGGACTAAAAAGTTATGCTTGTCAAAATACTAGGCTTTCTAATATAGTTCAGATTACTTACCGAGAATATGATAAAAATATTACACTAGTCATATTCTCTCTTTTTCGTTTTTTCATTAAGTTTTTGATACATAGATACATTTTGATGAAGTTTAATGCCCCAATATAAATTTATGCTGAGGATTTAAGGATAATGGTGATACAGTCTATCTTTAGTAGAGCCAAATCAAAGAAAGTCTTTAATTCTCATGTGCTTTCTATTTTTATTTCTATTTCTGTTCATGTTTTAGCTTTATTTTTAGCCAGTTCTAACTTGACTAATGCATTATCTTTTAGACCCAAGAAAGTACATAAAACCTCTGAAAGTATCCAGATAGTAGAATTAGAGTCTATTGAAGAGGCTGAAGTGTTAGTTAAACCTTTAAAGTCTTCAAATATTCAGAATTCCTCTGATCATGATGAAAACAATAATAGTTCAACAATATCTAAAACTTCTCTTTCAGGTATTACCAAAGATTTATCTATTCCAACAACAACAAATTTTTCTAAAAATAAAAATGATACTTTTACAAAAGATGAACTAGAAATCAAACCCGATAGTATATCCACTAAAAACAAGTTGAAGAAGAACGAAACTATAGATATAGAACTACCTAAAAAAAATTTATTAGATAATCAACTAGTAGATAAAAAAGACGACATTAACAATAAATATAAGACTCAACCAGTTCAGTTAACTAAAGAGCGTTTATCTGCTGAAAAGCATAGTATGAGAAAACTACGACAAGATCAAATTACAAAAAATCTTTTAGAAGAAACATTAAAAGGGGCTGAGAAATTAATCTATAATCATGTGGGTACTCAAAGAGCAGAAGCTAGACAAAAAGATATAGAATGGATGCAAAGAACAGGAATAGCTTTAAAGCTTAATCAGATGATAACTATTGAAGGTAGTTATCCAAAAAGCGCTTGTAACCTCAATTTAAAAGGCTCTGCTGTTTATAATATTTTTGTAAATAAAAATGGAAAATTAAATGGTTTACCTTTTATGACACAAAGCTCAGGTTATGGCATTCTCAACGACCAAGGATTAGATGATATAAAATCATATAATTTTTCTCAACCAACTAGAGTCCGTGTCATATTTGAACCTAATCATGAAAAGTGCCCTAATTTACCTAAAGTAGAAAGCTCCATAATACCTTCTAAATCTAGTCAAACTACGGATGAATCCAATAATATTAGAGAATAAATTAGAATTGTATATTCTTTTAAAACTATTGTTATTGAATATTTTACTTTTAAGAGTTTATATTATTAAAACTCCCACTATATTAGCTTTAACTGAATATTCTAATCTTTTGTGGTTAATTGAAATATTTATACTTTTATAGACTAATTAAACTTTCTACTTAAGTATTTTCCACATCATACATTTAAATAAATTAGCTTGAATAAACTAAAGAAAACATAGTTGATTTTTTAAATTTTTGGGGAAAAGTTAAATACTTTTATAATCCATTAACTATTATAGCTGTAATATAATTGGAGATCTTTTGCAACATTAATAGGTACGAGATGAGAAATACAGCCACCAAATTGAGCAATCTCTTTAACTGTACTACTACTTAAAAAACTATATTCTTTATTAGTTGCTAAGAAAACAGTTTCTAACTCTCTAGCAAGGGTTTTGTTTGTATGGGCCATTTGTAACTCTTTTTCAAAATCAGAAAGAACCCTTAAGCCTCTTAATAAAACCTTAGCTTGATGAAGCTTTGCATAGTCTACAGTTAATCCCGTAAAGCTATCTACTTCAATTCTAGATAAGTGTTTAGTACATTGACTAATTTGTTGTACTCTTTTTTCTACGGAAAATAAGGAATGTTTATTAGGATTACACAAAACTGCAACAATTACTTTTTCAAATAAGATAACTCCTCGCTCAATAATGTCAAGATGACCAAGGGTAATAGGATCAAAACTTCCCGGATAAATAGCTATCATAATCTTATTAAATTGGAATGAAATTATAAATTAAACTATTAATGATAGTTATACTAAGATAATATATTATCTATTACTTAGTATTGTTCTCGTAAAACGCATATAATGTGTCCTATTGAGTCAAAAATTGCTGTAGAGTAAACTGAGATAGATGATACAAAACAATGGTTGAGACTACAGACATTAAAACATGGTTATGACAGGTAAAGATCATGTGACACAGATTGAAACATCTTGTTTCGATTTAGTGTCTTATCTTAAAGAGAAAAAACAATTGGTTGAAGCTGCTCTAGATGCTTCTATCCCTATTACTTGTCCTGAAAAAATCTACGAAGCAATGCGTTATTCTCTCCTTGCAGGAGGAAAAAGGTTGCGCCCCATACTATGCTTAACTACTTGTGAGCTTATGGGGGGAACAGTTAAGATGGCACTGCCAACAGCTTGTGCCTTAGAAATGATTCATACTATGTCTCTTATTCACGATGATCTTCCTGCTATGGATAATGATGATTATCGTCGAGGACAATTAACAAACCATAAAGTTTATGGGGAAGACATAGCTATTCTTGCAGGTGATGCTTTGTTGTCATATGCTTTTGAACATGTTGCTACTCAGACTTGTAATGTCTCTTTAACAAACCTAGTGGATGTTATAGCTCGTCTAGGTCGTACTGTTGGAGCAGCAGGATTGGTTGGCGGTCAAGTTCTAGATTTAGAATCTGAAGGTAAGCCTAATATAACATCAGATATTTTAAAATTTATCCATGTTCATAAAACAGGTGCTTTATTAGAAACTTCAGTAGTATCTGGAGCAATTCTAGCAGGAGCTAATCTAGAAGATATAAAACGTCTTTCTCATTATGCACAGAATATTGGTTTAGCTTTTCAAATTATTGATGACATATTAGATATAACTTCTACTCAAGCAGAACTAGGAAAAACTGCTGGAAAAGATAAACAAGCTCAAAAAGCTACTTATCCAAGTCTGTGGGGTTTAGAGGAGTCACAAAAACAAGCTCAAATTCTTATAGAAGATGCAATAGCTCAACTAGCTCCTTATGGTAAAGAAGCATATCCTTTAGAAGCTATTGCTAGATTTATCGTTTCTCGCAAAAATTAAAATTCTTAGCTATTAATTATGCAGGATTTTGAAACAATTATTCATAACAGAATACTGTTGGTATCTTTATTAGCTTGTTTTTCTGCCCAAGGATTGAAATTTTTTATTGAGTTAATTCATAATCGAAGAATGAACTTTAATTCTTTAATTAGTACAGGTGGGATGCCGAGTGCACACTCGGCATTAGTGGGATCACTGGCTACCAGTATTGGATTGACCGAGGGTTGGGAAAGTTCTGAATTTGCCATCACTTGTCTATTTGCTATTGTTGTTATGTATGATGCAACTGGTATACGTCAAGCAGCCGGTAAACAAGCTCAAATTCTTAATCAGTTAATTGATTCATTTCGAGACAATATTTTTTACTTGAATACAGAAGAACGATTAAAGGAATTGCTAGGACATACGCCAGTTCAAGTACTTGTAGGCTTAGGCTGGGGCATATGGATTTCAGTATTAGCAATAACAGTATTTTAGTTTTTTTAAATATGTAAATATTATTAAGTAAACATTATGTTATGCGACAAAAAGTGCAAATTAAAGAATATTTTTACTATCATAGTGGATATATATCGTATTAAAATTGACCACAAATTAGTGATAGATTGTGAATTTTCCATATTTAAAGAATGTTTACTTAACACAATTGGATCGACAAATAGAAAATTTTGTTAACGTATGAATATAAAGCTCTAATTTTTTGTCTGCTAAAAGTAAAAGTATTACTTATTGTTAAACAGCCTAAAATGGATAAACATTTTATTTAGTCATAACGCCTTTTACAATAGCTAAGATTTGAACTCTTGTTCTAAAATTCTTAACTTTAATTGAAGCTGTTCTAAGTAAAAATAAGCAAAATTTTGATGCAGTTAAAACAAAAATTGTTCTCGGACTTTTGTCTTCGAGGCTAGAATTAGGTGAATATTTAGTTCTCCTATTGGATATTATGTGATTTGAATAATAATTAAATGAGTACAGCTATTAAAGTAGATGTTATTTTAATTAAAAAAATCCCATTTATCTGGTCTCGTTTCAGAAGATTAAGTTTATTCTCAAATGGTTGACCTAGACTTGTTTACTTAATCTAACTGTAATTTACCTTTATCTTCTAATTTTTATAGAAGAAGCGAGAGGAAAACGCCATGACGCAGGCTAACGACCTATTAACCCTTACTGAATCTCAGATGGAAGTAACGTTCTTTATTGATGAAGATATAAATGAAACAAATAGTGATTCTATTAACAGTATCACTACCGAGCCAGATGGTAAAAAAACGCGAAAAATTAGTGCCTCTCGTCGTCGAGATCCTAGTAAAAAAAAGCCTTATACAGAGGATTCAATTCGGGTTTATTTGCAAGAGATAGGTCGTATTCGACTCTTGCGTGCTGAAGAGGAGATCGAACTAGCTCGTAAAATAGCTGATTTATTACAACTTGAACGTATTAGAGAAGCTTTATGGGAAGAGTTAGATCAAGTTCCTAATGATGAGCAATGGGCTAAAAGGATTTTTCAATGGGAAAATATTGAGCAGATAATTCGTACTCAGTCTTCTAAAGAGAAAGAACCAAAATGGTCCGAAGTAACTAATATGTTACAAGAAAAGAAAACAATTTCTAATTTAGAAAAAATATGGGAATTAGAACAAAAAGCTTATCTTCCTAAATTTAAACGTCGTTTATATTTAGGACGTAAGGCTAAAGATAAAATGGTCCACTCTAATCTTCGTTTAGTTGTTTCCATAGCTAAAAAATATATGAACCGTGGCCTTTCCTTCCAAGATTTAATTCAGGAAGGCTCTTTAGGATTAATTAGAGCAGCTGAAAAGTTTGATCATGAAAAAGGTTATAAATTTTCTACCTACGCAACTTGGTGGATTCGTCAAGCTATCACAAGAGCTATAGCCGATCAATCACGGACCATTCGTCTTCCTGTTCATTTATACGAAACCATTTCTCGCATTAAGAAAACTACTAAACTCTTATCTCAAGAAATGCGTCGTAAACCAACGGAAGAAGAAATTGCTACTAGAATGGAAATGACTATTGAGAAATTGCGTTTTATTGCTAAGTCGGCACAACTACCAATTTCCCTAGAAACTCCTATAGGAAAAGAAGAAGATTCTCGTTTAGGTGACTTTATTGAAGCAGATGGAGAAACCCCAGAAGATGAAGTTGCTAAAAATCTTCTTCGAGAAGATTTAGAAAATGTCTTAGATACTCTTAGTCCAAGAGAAAGAGATGTTTTACGGCTACGATACGGATTAGATGATGGAAGAATGAAAACTTTAGAAGAAATTGGTCAAATTTTTAACGTTACTCGTGAACGTATTCGACAAATAGAAGCTAAAGCTCTGAGGAAACTTAGACATCCTAATCGTAATAGTGTTCTTAAAGAATATATTCGTTGAGGTTTATTTGCGAAGATATGATATATAAGTAAACATAGAGATTTCTTTTAAAAACAAATAGGCAACAAATATTAAATGTAAATCCTTGTTGCCTAAATCTTTGAATTAATAAGTTATTAAAATAATTAGTTATGAGGAAAACAAAATAGTTATAAACAACAATTTTTAGAATTTTTTGGACAACATAATTCTAGAAATTTAACTTATTGTCTACAAAGCTAAAATGATTCCTATGTAATTCTTCTTTATTGTAATAAAGACTAAAGATAACATCAAAATAGTTTACTATAGTCTAAACATGATGATATGACGATACCACCTGATTTTTCTTCTGACTCATCTTTGGATACTAACGATCAGGAGCTTTCACCTTCCCTGTTATCAAATTCTAAATATAGAAAGTTATCAAGTCTAGATTCTTTATCTTTTCAAGAATCAAAAAAACCTCTATATTTGCAGGAAGTTAAGTCTTCTAACCCATGGTTGTTTTTTATCATGCTTGGCTTAATGATCGTTGGGTTAATATTTAACTTACCTTTAATAGGATTGAGTAGTGCCTTGGTAGCACTATTTCTTTCTTTACGTTCAATGCTTCCCTGTTTCTACAATTGGTTCATTAGATATCTTGACTCTGCAGAGAGAGATCTTTTAGTTAGCCTTATTGTTTTTATTTTGTCCTTGGCAGGAATATTCTATTACATTGGTATTTACCAAATTATTGGAAATTGGCTAGATCAATTTAAATATGATGAGTTTGGCTCCTGGGCTGAATGGGTTGGAGCATTAGGCCAAATAATGATTGCTATATTGGCCGTTTACGTTGCTTGGGCTCAATATGTAATTTCTAAAGATTTGACTTTACAACAAAATAGAATTACTCAACAACAAACTATTGATACTTATTTTCAAGGTATATCTGATTTAGTATTAGACGGAGAGGGAATGCTAGAAGACTGGCCTCAAGAGCGTTCTATAGCAGAAGGAAGAACTGCTGCAATCCTAAGTAGTGTGGATAAAATTGGAAAAACAAAAATTTTAAAGTTTCTTTCTCAGTCTAGACTTTTAACTCCACTCATGAGAGATAGTCGTTTGGGAAGACCAATATTAGATGGTTCAGGCGGATATGCTGAAGACCGTGCTAATGGGATTCGTGTTATTAATTTAGGAGTTATGCTAGCAGAAGTTGACTTATCAGATCAGGACTTAAGATGGACAGATTTAAGCGAAGCTAATATGGTACGTGTAAATTTAAGTCGTTGTGATTTAGTAAAAGCAAATTTATCTCGTACAATTTTGTATGATGCTAATCTTCAAGAAGTTGATCTTAAGAATGCTCGCTTATTCTATGGTTTAAGTGACATTGCTAGTCCTCGCTCGAGAATTCATCCTCCTGACTATAAAACAGGGGCATATACAGGAATAGTAATTGAAAATTGCAATTTGTCTAGAGTTAAAAATTTGACAAAAGAACAACATTATTATTTATGTGCTTGGGGAGGAGAACATACCCGAGGAACAATTCCAGGAGGATGCCATAATATTCCGAATAAATTAAATAAATATAAATAAATTATTAATTTCTAGCTTTTAGAAAAATCTTAGGTTAGATTTATAAGCTGTATATTTTTTTAGGAGAGCAGGCTTATGACTTTTCAAGAGTTTTGTTTATTGTTAGTTTCTGTACTTGCAAGTGCTCTAGGTCAATTATTTTTAAAAATGGGAGCTTTAAAATTAGGTAAAGTTAATGCTCTCAATATCATAAGTCATATTTCAAAAATTATTATTATTCCAGAATTACTTTTAGGGTTATCTTGCTATGGGGTAGGAGCGATTGCATATATTTTGTTATTGACTCGTGTTAACTTGAGTGTAGCTGGACCATCTGCATCGATTATTTATATATTTTCAGTTTTAATTGGCTATTTCATTTTCAAGGAAGTTATTCCTGTTTATCGTGCTCTTGGGCTCGGGCTAGTAGTGTGTGGTGTCATTTTAGTCGTATGGAAACCTAGTTAAATATTAATTAAAATTACTACTTGTCAAAATAAAAGTACTTATGCTATGATTTATATCTGGTGGGTTAATAAGGGCTTGTAGCTTAGTGGATTAGAGCGCGTGGCTACGAACCACGAGGTCGGGGGTTCGACTCCCTCCAAGCCCGTACTGTTAGGGAAAGCTATATATAGAAAAATTGTAACCGTATCTTAAGTGGGTAAATTCTATAAGAAAACTTTAAGATACGGTTACAATTTTTCTGTTAAAGGTACATTTAGATAGATAAAAATTATTAAGTATAATGTCAAAGAGATATACAGTCGAAATTTATCATCAAGAAACTAATTATGCTATCGAAGTTTCTGAAGATGAAAAAATTTTAGAATCAGCTAGGAAGGCTGGTATTGAAATACCATTATCTTGTGAAGCAGGAGTATGTACAACCTGTACTGCTTTCTTGTTAGAGGGTAAGGTAGAACAGGGGGAAGGAATGGGTTTGTCCCCTCAACTTCAAAAGGAAGGTTATGCTCTATTGTGTGTTTCATATCCTCGGTCTGATTTAAAACTAGTTACTGAAAAAGAAGATAAAGTATATGATCGACAATTTTCACCAAATACTTAATCTTCAAAACGTAATGACTTAGTAAAATATATAGAGTTTTCAATTACAAATGTATCTCTCATATCGATATCCATCAATATGAGGATACTTTTTTTTGTCAAAATCGCAATTCTTAAGCTTAATAGAATCATTAAAATTAACGGTCCAAACTTCTAAGGGATCCTTAATATTTTCAACAATCGTTTGTAAAGTTTTAGTTTCTTGAGAGGAATATTTTTTATCTTCGTTCACTAATAAAAAAGAAGTATTTGTTAATTTCTGACTATTCCGTAATTCTAATCCTATCCCCATCATCTCTCCTATTTGAACTAAACTTTTATGAGTAGTAACAATTACAGCATGATGAGATACTGTATTTTCAAAAATATTAACGAATTGTTCAGGTCTATAATATTTTTGATATCCTAAATTTACCAATACTGTTATTGAACCTAATAAACCCATAATCCATATGATGTAAAAACCTATTTTTCTGTTTAATAAGAAAAAGGGATCGGTCTTCAAGAATTGATGTTGTATGTTATCCTGCCAAGGAATTGCCAAAATTCCTCCCAAGAGTGCTATTACAGCTGGAAAATAAGTAAAACTATAACGTGCGCCACGAGTTAAATCTAATTTAGCTAGGTAAGTAATAATTAGAAAAAGACTGATAACTATAGAAATAAAAAATATAAATATAATGAAAGGTAAACGAAATTGTTTATTTTTTAAACCTACTTTTACTTCTCGCAAGATATACGGTACTAAGTAGATGAAAAACAACAATAAAATTAACCCAGACAAAATTACGATAGGAATAGAAGAAGATTCCACTGGTAAAAGTGAAATCATTGGAATCCAAACAGCTAATAATTGAAAAGGAGGACTAATAAAATATAGGATATTGTTTATTGGGTGAATCCAACTAATCATATCATTACCATAACCTTTAGGTATTATGGTTAGTAACCATATCAAACCTGTGCAGGAAGTTCCTATAATTATTAAAAAAATACGATAATAATTTATTTTTTGTAAAATTAATGATTTTCTTTGTGATTGACTACGAGCTAAAAATACTAAAGTTATAATTTCTGATATTAAGGTTAAACAAAAGAAGTAATGAATAGATAATCCGATACTATTAACTAACGACCAAACTAAAACTAACCAATAAGGAACAATCAAATCTTCTCTAATTCTTTTAATAGCAATAATTAAACACAGTAAAGATGCTATAACAAATAAAATTGCGAATGTATAATGTCGTGCTTCTTGTGCAAGATAAATACCATATGGGGATACTGCCATTAATGCTGCACTAATTTGTCCAGCTAAACGAGATCGAAAACTAATAGAACTTAAAATGTAGATTCCAGGGATAGAGAGAATACCCAAAAAAGCGGGAAGTGTTCTCATTATTCCAATATCAATATTTCTTACAATTCCTAAATAGGATAGTAAATTTATCCATAAATGATTAAGAATAAAGTACAAGGGAGGATGATTATCCTCTTCTAACAATAGAGATATAATATTACTAATACTTACGTTCGTATTGAACTGTAATGGTTGCAAAAGTGTATCTAATGAAATAAGCTGATTCAGAGGTATTGTACGAAAATCATTTCCCAAACTAAAAACCATAGTGGCAAATTCATCAGTCCATGGCGACTTAGCACTTAAATTAGTAAATCGAAGAATACTACCAATTACTATCCAAAAAACTAATAAAATCCAATTATTTACATAAAATAATTGATTAATCCATTGCCTATATAATCTAACTTTTAGCACTGAGATTCCTCTTTATCAAACTATACATAAAATAACCTAAATTTAAAATATGCACCTAATAGATTGGATTGTTGTTTTAATTTATTTTTTTGTTACTACTATCTTAGGGTTATTTGTATCTTATAAAAAAAAAATACCTGCCAAAAATCTAGAGGACAATACTTACTTTGTTAGTGATTTACTTGCGGGACGAAATTTATCTTGGTGGTTAGCAGGAACAAGTATGGCTGCAACAACATTTTCCATTGATACTCCTTTATATATATGTGGTATAGTTGCAAGCCGTGGAATTGTTGGAAATTGGGAGTGGTGGAGCTTTGGAATCTCTAACATTTTTTTAATATATGTCTTTGCTGGTATGTGGAGAAGATCAGGGCTGTTGACAGATGCTGAAATTACTGAGCTTAGATACGGTGGAAGAAATGCGGCTATTCTAAGGGCTACCAAAGCATTCTTGTTCGCTATACCAATTAATTGCATTGGTATAGGGTATGCCATGTTAGCTATGATAAAAATGGTTAATGCTTTAGAATTATGGCAAAGCTTGGGTTTCAACCCTGGTGAGGGAGTTAAACTTTGGACAATAATATCCTTAAATTTTTTTGTTTTAATTTATACAGGAATATCAGGACTTTGGGGCGTAGTAATAACAGATTTTTTTCAATTTTTTTTAGGATTAGTTGGATCAATAATACTATCTATTGTTACTGTCTATGATGCAGGGGGAATAGGTAAATTAGTGGTAGATGTTCAAAATGTAACTGATTTTGATGTGTTATCTTTTATTCCCATTATTTATGATGGAAACTTTAGTTTTACCTGGAATGACGCAGCAGGAATAACAGCTACCACATTTTCTACTTATCTGTTTGTACAGTGGTGGTCATTTAGACGTAGTGATGGAGGAGGAGAATTTGTTCAGAGACTACTCTCAGTAAAAGGAGATACAGAAACTAAAGCGAAGTACGAAGCAGAAAAAGCAACTTGGCTTTTTAATATTCTTAATTATGTTGTTAGAACCTGGCCATGGATAGTTACAGCACTGGCTTCTATCGTTTTATTACCTAATTTAGAGGATCCTGAATTAGCGTATCCTACACTGATGATAACTTATTTACCTCCTATAGCTCTTGGCTTAGTTGTTTCATCTTTAATTGCTGCATTTATGAGTACAATTTCTACTTCAATTAATTGGGGAGCTTCTTATTTAAGCAATGATTTATATAAACGCTTTTTTCGTCCTGAGGCTTCTGACCATGAATTAACCGTCGTTGTTAAAGTAGCTTCAGTTGTAGTGATAATTTTAGGATCTATTACTGCTTTTTATGCAAATGATATCCGTACAATATTTCGTATAGTACTTGCTATTGGAACTGGTCCTGGGTTAGTTCTCATTCTAAGATGGTACTGGTTTCGTATTAATGCTGCAGCTGAGTTGTCAGCAATGATTGCAGGATTTATCTTGGGATTAATATCAACTTTTAATCCAACTTTTAATGTGATCTTTTCTGATTTCGGTTCGAAACTATTGGGAATTTCAATTATTACTGGAGTAATATGGATTACTACAATGTTTTTAACTCCTCCTGAAAAAGAAGAAACATTAATTAATTTCTATAGGCATATACGACCAGGAGGACGAGGTTGGTATTTTCAACAGCAGCAGACTGGATTAAAACCAGCTCAAGATTTAAGGATGGACTTACTAAAAGTATTAGCAGCTCTTCTGATACTTTTTGGTAGTATGTTCGCTATTGGAGGCTTTTTGCTTCTACAGCCAATAACTGGATTTATTTCATTAATGTTTGCAGTTTTTGGAGGAATTTTATTGAAAAATCTTGAGAAAAAAGAAATAAGTTTTTAGACGCAGCTTCTGTTAACACATTAAATGTATGAATCTAATTGTTGATAAATCTATTGTAATAGAGTTAATTGAGAACTTAAAGAAGAAGGAAAGACTTTTGCAAATTTATACTTGCAAAAGTCTTTCCTTCTTCTTTAAGTTCTCAGTTAATTATTGGATATACACTTACCTTTTTACGGCTTTTTGTTTTATGCTCAAAGGTTACTATTCCATTGACTAAAGCAAATAGGGTATCGTCTTTACCTATTCCTACATTGTTGCCTGGATGAACTTTTGTTCCTCTTTGACGAATTAAAATGTTTCCTGCTTTAACTACTTGTCCACCAAAGCGTTTAACTCCAAGTCTTTGGGAGTGGGAGTCACGCCCATTTCGAGTACTACCTGTTCCTTTTTTATGCGCCATAATGTTTTTCTAGTTATTTTCTATGGTTTTATAAAAATAATTTGTCTCTATAGACTTATTCTTCTTTTGTTATATCTTCTCCAATAGAAGTATCTGGAGAGCTTGTACAAATAACTGAACCATTGAGACTAATAGAATTAATCATTAAACGGCTAAGCTCTTGACGATGTCCTCTTTTCTTGCGCGTTTTCTTCTTAGGACGCATTTTGTAGACAATAACTTTTTGTCCTCGGCGCTCTCTAAGTACAGTTCCCTCTACTGTAGCTCCCTCGATAAAAGGGTGACCAACAGTTATATTATCATCATCACTAATCAGTAGTACTTTTTCAATTACGTAAGAGTTATTACTGTCAGTAGTAAGACGGTTCATATCATAGAAACGACCAGGCTCGACACGAAATTGCGCTCCTCCAGCCTCAACGATTGCATAATTCATAACTTTGTCCTTGATATTAATTGCCGTACAGGTAGAATAACAACGAATATTCTTATTCTTTTGCTTATACTGTAACCTGATCCGAGCAGGATTTCGTTGAAACCCTATATTATCATACTATTATTATATTTTATGTCAAACAATTCCTTTATCATGGTTAATATTTAATCATGCAAATAGTAGTTTTCTAAAAAACAAAATTACTTAGTAAAAATAATTCCAATAATCTGTTAGGGTGTACTTTAAACAAATTAATTTTTTATTGCAACAATATGTCCCAGAATCAATCTATCTCAACGATTACAGTAAAAGAGCTTGCTGAATATCTTGTAAAAGACAGTTCTGAATTACAGTTAATAGATGTAAGAGAACCAGAAGAAGTAAAGATAGCTAGCATTAAAGGTTTTAAAATATTTTCCTTAAGTCAGTTTCATGAATGGTCTAAAACAATTATCTATGACTTAGATTTTAACAAAGAAACATTAGTTCTTTGTCATCATGGAGTAAGGTCTTCTCAAATGTGTTTTTGGTTACTTCAAACTGGGTTTCTTAATGTTAAAAACATACAAGGAGGAATTGCTGCTTACTCTTCAATAATTGACAATAGTATTCCTCAATATTAAGTGAGAGAAAAGTAGTTATTTCGTAAAAGTTACATCTAAAGACTACATTGTTATGACTATTCCTTTTTTTTTAAATCAAAGATATCAAAAAATTTTACGAGCGGCAGTTCAACATTATATTGCCACGGCGGAACCCGTTGGATCTAATACTTTGGTTAGAGAATACAATTTAAGTATTAGTTCAGCGACCATTCGCAATACATTAGGAAAACTAGAAAAGGCAGGATTTTTGTATCAACCCCATACTTCTGCTGGTAGAATACCATCTGACTTTGGTTATCGAATATATGTAGATAACTTAATGATTCCGGATCATAATTGTACAAAGAATATTAAACGCAAGTTAAATCAACAATTAGATTCAAAAGTTTATGACTGCAACGAAACTTTTTTACAAAAAGTAGCTCAGATATTGGCAAACTTGAGCGGCTATATAGCTCTCATTACTCTTCCGCAAATATTACCCAATGAATTACATCACTTACAGTTAATACAAATATCTCCTAAACAAATAATGTTTGTTGTTGTAACTAATGATTATAAAACTCAATCTATCTTAGTAGATATTCCATCTATTTTAATTCATGATAATAAAGATCGATTAGATAAAAAATTACAGATTTTCTCTAATTTCTTAAATAGTAATTTAAAAGGAAAATCTATATTAGACATTCCCAACTCAACTTGGCAAAAAATAGATCAAGACTTTATTGATTACTCTGATTTTTTAAAAGGACTTCTTAAACAGTTAAAAAATAATCTTCAATTATCTATTTCTACTCAAATAATAATTCATGGTGTTTCAGAAATTTTGAGACAACCTGAGTTTTCTCAAATGAAGCAGGTAAAAATGCTAATTCGTTTATTAGAAGAAGAACAAGATAAATTACAATCTTTAATCTTAGATTTTCCTGAGAGTAAAATATCAAATAAACAAGTAAATATTAGGATTGGAAATGAAAATCCGCTAAAATCTATGCATCTTTATAGTTTAATTTATTCAACTTACTGTCAACATAATGTTCCGGTTGGAAGTGTTGGTATTATTGGCCCAACGCGAATGCTATATGACAATACTATTCCTCTTGTAGAATCAACAGCAGATTATTTATCCAAAATGTTTAGTTGATTACTACATTCTGTATAAGTAAGATGCTTGAGTTACCTTTAATATTTTATACAGCTTGAAACGTACTTATAAGTTTTTCTGATTTAAAATTTTTTAGTATTTGATTCTAGGTAATTATAGTTAGAATTATACTTATCATTTAAAAGCTAATAAATATTAACCTTTAAATGGTATAGAAAATATACTGTACATGATTAAAGAAGTATAATTTTTAATAGAATATATTGTCATATAAAGGTTCAATACTTTCACAAAATAAGTCAAATACTAAATATATACTAGATACTGATATCAAGCCTTATTTATAGAAAATATACGATTTTTAATAAAATATTACACTTCTTATTCTACTTTTCAGGTAATTTTTTTGGAGTATATTCTAGATTTATATAAAAAAATTTAGCATAAAATATTAGCGAATAAATAAAAATACATTCCCAATTTTTACTTGTCATCCTTTTCAGTAAACTGCTATATTAAAATGCTTATAAATCTAAGTTGAGGTTATCCTTGCAAAAATTACTTAACATCGCTAAGGTTATAGATGCTATTAATGAATGGATAGGCAGATTTGCTTATTGGATAATCTTATTAATGATCTTTATAGGTGTTTGGAATGTTGTAGGGAGATATGTAGGAAGATTTCTTGGATATAGTTTAACTTCCAATGCACTTATTGAAATACAATGGTACTTATTTGATATTGTCTTTTTCCTAGGAGCAGCATATACTCTTAAACACAATGGACATGTTAGGGTGGATGTCTTTTACAAAGATTTGTCATTGAAGCAAAAAGCGTTAGTAGATTTTGTAGGTACTTTCATTTTTTTAATTCCGTTTTGTTTAGTAATAATTTATTATTCTTGGGATAACATTATAAATTCCTGGAAATCTTTAGAAATATCTCCGGATCCTGGGGGCTTAGCTCGTTATCCTATCAAATCAATGATAATTGTTAGTAGCGTATCACTGATTTTCCAAGGAATATCTGAAGCTATAAAAAGTTTAAGTAAATTTAAAAAGCAATTAAACTCTCAGGAGGAAAACCATGATCCAAACATATGACGGATTAGGTCCACTCATGTTTGCTGTAGCACTAGTTCTGTTATCGTTGGGATATCCAGTTGCTTTTTCTTTAGGTGGGGTATCAATAATTTTCGCTTGTATTGGGGTATCTTTAGATATTTTTAATCCAGTCTTTTTAAGTGCATTGCCAAGTAGAATCTTTGGCATTATGGGGAACTATACATTGCTAGCTATTCCATATTTTATTTTTTTAGGTTCAATGCTTGAAAAGACAGGCATTGCCGAAAAATTATTATTAACTATGGGGATATTATTTGGTAAATTGCGTGGAGGATTAGCATTAGCAGTTGTTATAGTAGGAGCACTATTAGCAGCAACTACTGGAGTAGTTGCTGCTACCGTAGTTGCTATGGGATTAATTTCTCTCCCAATTATGTTGCGCTATGGATATAATAAACAACTTGCAGCAGGAGTAATAGTAGCTTCAGGAACGTTAGGTCAGTTAATTCCGCCTAGTATAGTTTTAGTTGTATTAGCTGACCAATTAAGTATTCCTGTTGGAAATTTATTTATTGGTTCAGTTGTTCCAGGATTAATGATGGCGAGCGTCTTTGCTCTACACGTTATTATAATTGCTATTATACGTCCTGATATTGCACCTGCAATTCCTAAAGAAGAAAGAAGCATTGGTATAAAAGCATTAGCCAAACAAGTCGTACAAGCTATGCTTCCGCCTTTGCTGCTCATTTTTTTAGTTATGGGGGGTATCTTCTTCGGTTTTGCTACTCCAACAGAAGCGGGGGCTGTAGGCGCTTTGGGGACTATTATCTTAGCTGCTTTTAATGGACAGCTAAATTGGATAACCCTCAGGCAAGTCTGTGATACTACGTTACGTATCAGCACTATGGTGATCTTTATACTTTTTGGATCAACTGCCTTTAGCCTCATCTTCCGGGGAGTGCATGGAGATCAGTTTATGTTAAATATATTAACAACACTCCCAGGAGGAAAATATAGCTTCTTAATTGTCAGCATGTTGACAGTTTTCATCTTAGGATTTTTTATTGATTTTTTTGAAATAGCTTTTATAGTTATTCCTATTTTTAAACCTGTTGCTGAGACTTTAGGTATAGATTTACTTTGGTATGGGGTTATTCTTGCAGCAAATTTACAAACTTCTTTTTTGACGCCCCCTTTCGGATTCGCTCTTTTTTATTTGAGAGGAGTAGCTCCCCCAGAATTAAAAACAGAAGAAATTTATTATGGTGTTATTCCCTTCATTCTACTTCAACTGTTAGTACTAATCTTGATAGTTATCTTTCCTGCTTTTGTAAATTTTCTACCTTCATTAAGTACTCACATTAGGTAGTTTTATATTTAAAATTATAAGTTGAGTATTAACTTTTAATTCAATTATTTATCACAAATGTTTGAATTAGACCTTATAAAAAAATTTGATAGAACTATAGAATGATTATTAATTTGCTTGCTGTAGAAATGTATCATAAAAGAGTCTATTAAACTATTATTTAGAGTAAAATTAAATAATTAATACAAATTAAAAATATCTTTATTAAAATCATAGATATTTATATCTAATTCTCCAATAATTTTTTTAGTAAGTAATTACTATTTCGACATATTACCTATTAAAAAAAATTTAGTATCAAATTCTCTAATATTTAATTATGAACTTTTTTCGTGATCAGGTTAATAGTTTTACAGGCAAGACTCGTTTTCTAGTTTCCCGTATTTTTTTGCATCTTTCAGGAGAAGATATAGCTCCTTTATTAGGAATTCTTAATGAAGAAGCACGAGTAGCGGTAGAACAAGAGGGAGATTTGCTTATAATGGGAGAAGGATTAGTTAGGATTTGCCAATATCTTCTTCAGCTTAGTTTTAATTGGCAATCGTCTGCTAACGAGGGAGATATTTTTTGGGAAGAAGATACTGCAGGAGATTATTTTAATGAACTTTTTACTGATTCAGGGCAACGTTACTTAAGTAATGAAGACTTAGAATCGGATACAGAAAAAGAAGAATCTACTCTAGTTTTACCAGCTAATCGTAATTTAGTTATTATGATTACTATTGCTTGTACAGGAGAAGTGCCAGATTTGGAAACTAACCTTGCTGATAAAGAAGCGTTAGAATATGGATTAAAAGCTTTGTTGAACCTTCATTATCAAGAACGTTTAGAAGCACTACAAATTCATTATTCTCCAGCACATTTTGGAGATGAGCTCACTAATGATCAATTATTACTAAATTTTCCTGAATTAGTTCCCTTATAAAATTATTGAGACAATGCGCAAAATTATTATTATCTTTTTATCATTTACTCTTTGTCTAACGACCATATCTTGTGGCTCTTCAACATTAAATGAATCTTTACCAAACAACAAAATAAAGACTTCCATTTCTAATCAAGTTAAAAATGGAAGTTACCCCATACAACAAGCAGAGTATAACGACATTAATGGAACATATACTCTGACATTGCTTAATACTCCTCCTGGAAAATCTTCTACATATAGTACAGATAATTTACAAATGGCTAGGTTGACGCCTGAGCAAATAGCTAATGGTAAAAGTAATTATTTAGAAATCACCACGGATGCAGTAGTAATGTATATTAAAGAAGATTTTAAAATAGAGTATATTCATAATGTTACTGAGCCACAAACTAATGACCAAGTAGGGACCACTCAAAATATAGTAAGGAGAGAGTCTAGCTTTTGGAGTCCTTTCGCAGGAGCTATGGCCGGTCAAGCACTTGGAAGTATTCTATTTTCTCCCCGATACTATGTACCACCATTATATCATTCTGGACAAGTTATGAATGGTTATGGCAGCTATGGAAGTAACTATAATCAAGCTGTTCAACGCTATCAAGAAAAATATAACAGTTCACCACCAGCAGTAAAAAATAGACAAACTTTTAGAACAACAAGAAATCTTCAAAAATCTACTTCAAATATACGTAATTCTAGAAGGGGAGCATCTCGTTCTAGTGGTTCTGGTTTTGGTTCAAGCAATTTAAGGAAAGGTAGTAGTTCAAGACCTAGTGTTAGAAGCAGATCTAGTTTTGGATCTAGAAATTCTTTCCGGTCTCGTCCTTCTACCCGTAGTTTTAGAAGAAGACGTTAATTTTATTGATGGTAAAATTCATAAATCTATAAAAGATGACTAATCTTAATAGCTATTTTTTATAACTATGCTATTGTGACTTATTAGTATAAAAATAAAATGTATCTCTAAGAGATTAAATATAATAATCTTATTTATATAATAATTTTATATAAATAAGATTATTATATTTTGTCAGTAACCTTAACTAAATTTATATAAGCTATTTTTAATGAAACTTTTATGAATCTTAATCTCATATTTTGAAAACAGCTATTATTATAGTACTCACATAATTTTTCACATATTAATCTTAAAAAAGTAAATCAATGAAAGGAGAACCATTAATTGAGTTGAAAAATGTTTCTAAATCTTTTGGTGGCTATAATATCCTAGATAACATTAATTTAACTATCTATAGAGGAGAAGCTCTGGTCATTATAGGACCGTCAGGTACAGGTAAATCAACTATTTTACGTCTTATAGCTGGGTTACTATCATTAGATACAGGAAAAATTTATATTAAGGGTAAAGAACGTAAAGGAATTATTGAAGATGGTTACCAACCTATGCGGATTGCTTTAGTTTTTCAACAGGCAGCATTATTTGATTCACTAACAGTTGATGAAAATGTTGGTTTTTTTCTCTATGAACATTCTAAATTATCTCGTCCCAAAATTCGAAAACTAGTTGATAAAAAACTAGCAATGGTAGGACTGCATGGAATAAGTGATCGTTATCCTTCTCAACTTTCAGGAGGAATGCGCAAGAGAGTTAGTTTTGCTAGAGCTTTAATGTCTAATCCTGAAAATTCCTTAGATAATCCAGAAATAGTTTTATATGATGAACCTACTGCTGGCTTAGATCCTATTTCTTCGACTGTTGTTGAGAACTTAGTTCGTGATTTACAAAATGATTTTGAAGGCTGTGAAAGCTACGTCATGGTATCTCACCAAGATAGTACGATTAGACGTACTGCAGATAGAGTGATTTTTTTATATGGTGGAAAGATTCAATGGGAAGGAAAAGTCAATGAAATTGACTCTACAAATAATCCTATTGTTCGACAATTTTTTAATGCTAGTGTTAAAGGTCCTATTCGAGTAACTGATTAAACTATTGTATAAAAACAGTTGTTATTGTTAATTATTCTGTGGAACAATGTGAGGAAAAATTATGTTAAGAATGCGAACCCTACAAGAAGGCTCAGTAGGCTTGTTTGTTATTTTCGGTTTAACCATTTTTGGAGGATTGGTTCTTTGGTTACGAGGTGGTGTTTTAGGCCAAAGGACTTATCAGTTTTTCGCTAATTTTAAAAATGTTAGTGGTCTACAAGTTGGTGCGCCTATAAGGTATAGAGGTGTAACTGTTGGAAAGATTCTAGGTCTTCAACCTAACAGCAATGGAGTAAGAGTTATTCTAGAAATTTCTTCTAATCAGTTAAGAATTCCAAAAGACTCTAACGTTCAAATTAACCGTTATGGGCTAATTGGTGAAGCTTCAGTTGATATTACTCCATCCCATAATTTATCCGAACAAGAATTAAATATTGATCCCATTAGTGAAAAATGTATGAAAGAAAGACAAATACTTTGTAACAATGATGAGGTAGTAGGTAAGACTGGATCTCAACTAGTTGAAGCATTAACACGCTTAAGTAATGCTTATAGTGATCCTAAATTTATTGGCGATGTTAATTCAGCAGTAAGAAATGTTTCTAAAGCAGGGGACAGAATTGCTATTCTTAGCCAAGAGGTCACAAAATTATCAGAAGTTGCTCGTGGCCAAATCGATGGTGTAGGAGATGCTATTCGTAATGCAGACCAAGCAGCGCAAGATGCTTCCAAACTAATAAGAAATGTTGACTCTGTTATAGTAGAAAATCGTACTAATGTTGATCGAACAATTCAGGGAGCTGCTAATTTAACTAACAATTTAAATAATTTAGTAGAAGAAAATAGAGAAAGTATAGTTAATACGTTAAATAGTATTGAACAAACTAGTGATCAAATACGTTTATTGGCTATTAATTTTGGGGTAACAGTAGATAGTATTAATCAAGGTATCCATGAAATTAATATGGAACAATTTGCCAATAATCTTGAATCTTTAATGTCTAATGCAGCACAAACAGCAAAAAATTTACAAAATTTATCTAAGTCCTTAAGTGATCCTGAAGTTATAATTACCATTCAAAAAACTTTAGATTCTGCACGTGTTACTTTTGAAAATGCTCAAAAGATTACCTCTGATGTTGAAGAACTAACAGGTGATCCTATTTTCAGAAATAATATTCGTAAACTTATAGACGGTTTGGGTAATTTAGTAACTGATACTGAAAGTTTAGAACAACAAGTTTATGCTGCACAAATAATTGAATCAGTAACTAATGCAGTAGAATATAAATTGCTGTCGAAAAAAGACTAAACGAGTTTCTTCCTATTATCAATCCTTTAACTAATGCGATAGAAGATAATACAAAAACTTAAATATATTAGTAATAAAAAATAGAGTATTTTGGTAAAGAACAAAGTACTTAATTATGATCTCAATATGGAATTCATTGTAAAGTTTTTCATACTGAAATATTTCTAATATCGATATTAAGATTTATAGTAAAGTGTTATGTTTATTAAACTTAATAGTTTTGTATTTAAAGCCCTTAGTCTATAAGATATTGAAGTATTGATTATTTTAATTTCAACAATCAATATAATGTGGTTTAAAACAATATTGCTAAAAGAAAAGTAGGTTTTAACAATTTACAAGTAGTATATTTATCTCAATGTCCGAAATCGAAATAAATAAAAAATCAAGAAAAATTTTAAGATGATTAAAACATAGCAAAACGCAAAGTATAATACAATGCATACAAAATATTTAGAGAGAATAATAAAAAATGTTAGTTGCGATCTCTGGAGCAGGTTTGGCTGGTCTTTCTTGTGCTAAGTATCTTGTAGATAATGGACATACTCCTCTTATTCTAGAACGTCAAGATGTCCCTGGTGGCAAATTAGCTGCTTGGAAAGATAAAGATGGAGACTGGTACGAGACTGGATTACATATTTTTTTTGGTGCTTATCCTAATTTACTTCAGTTGTTCAAAGAACTTGACATTGAAGATCATTTACAGTGGAAAAAGCATTCTATGATTTTCAATCAATTAGAGAATCCTGGCACTTATTCACGTTTTGATTTTCCCGACCTTCCTGCACCCATCAACGGAATGATAGCTATTTTAAGAAATAACGATATGTTGACGTGGGAAGAGAAGATTAAATTTGGAATTGGTCTACTACCTGCCATCATAAAAGGGCAAGATTATGTTGAAAAAATGGATTGTTACTCTTGGTCTGAATGGCTTGCGAAGCAAAATATTCCACCTAGAGTAGAAAAGGAAGTTTTTATCGCTATGTCTAAAGCTTTAAACTTTATAAATCCAGATGAAATTTCCGCTACCATTCTTTTAACAGCTTTAAATAGATTCTTACAAGAAAAAAATGGATCAAAAATGGCTTTTTTAGACGGTTCTCCTACGGAAAGACTATGCCAACCTTTAATAGATTACATTACGAATAGAGGGGGAGAAGTTAGGTTAAAGGCTCCCTTGAAAGAAATTTTACTAACAGAAGATAATAATGTTAAAGGATTTTTAGTTGGAGGTCGTAATGGTGAACCAGACCAAACTATCACAGCAGATATATATATTTCTGCAATGCCAGTTGATCCATTAAAAGCTAAACTACCAAAAGAATGGCAGCAATTAGAAGAATTTAAAAAATTAGAAGGATTGGAAGGAGTTCCTGTTATTAATTTACACCTTTGGTTTGATAAGAAACTTACTCATATTGATCACTTACTATTTTCTCGTTCTGATTTATTGAGCGTTTATGCTGATATGAGTAATACTTGTAGAGGATATTCTAATTCTAATAAATCTATGCTAGAACTAATCTTAGCTCCTGCACAAAAATGGATTAACAAGAGTGATCAAACAATTATTGATGCTACTATGATGGAAATTAGAAAACTTTTTCCTCAACACTTTGAAGGAGAAGAAAAAGCTAAACTTTTAAAATACCATATAGTTAGAACCCCTCGTTCTGTTTATAAAGCAACACCTAATAGGCAAGGTCATCGTCCTTCCCAAAGAACTTCTATTCCTAATTTTTATTTAGCTGGAGACTATACTATGCAAAAATATTTAGGAAGTATGGAAGGCGCAGTGTTATCTGGAAAATTAGCTGCTCAAGCAATAGTTGAAGATCATCCGATTTAAGTTTGTAAAACTAGAGAAACATCTCTAGCATATTTGTTGTCATTAATAGTACTATGATCAATAGATTCTTTTCTCATAAAGATAAAACTATTCATTAGATGTGAAAATGATAGATATATCTAAAAAGTTAAGATTTCATTGATTTTCTACTATCTTTATCGTTATAAAAATCATTCTGCTTGTGCTGAATGCTACAAATCCCTAAAACTCCCCAAACCCCAAAAGCCCTAAATTCTGTCGTAGAGGCTTATGAACGCTGTCGTCGAATTACTCAGAAATATTCTAAAACTTTTTACTTAGGAACATTATTAATGCCACCTAAGAAAAGATGCGCAATTTGGGCTCTCTACGTTTGGTGCCGACGTACTGATGAATTAGTTGATGGAGCTCAGGCTAATTTCACAACACCAGAAACCTTGCAAAAATGGGAAAATAATTTAGAGTATTTATTTGCAGGTTATCCCTTAGATGACGAAGATGTTGCCTTAGTTGATACATTGAGAAATTTTCCGATAGAAATCGCTCCCTTCAAGGATATGATAGCAGGTCAAAAGATGGATTTATATCGTAATCGCTATCAAACTTTTGAGGAACTTAAGCTCTACTGTTACCGTGTCGCAGGTACAGTAGGACTTATGTCTAATGCAGTTCTAGGTATCGAAGAATATCCCTCTATCGTCCCTTGGGAAATAAAATCTAAACGAAGTATTCCTAAAGAAGAGGCAATTGCCCTAGGTATTGCTAATCAATTAACAAATATACTGAGGGATATCGGAGAAGATGCTCAAAGAGGACGAATTTATTTACCTTTAGAAGATTTGGAACGTTTTAAATATACTGAAGAAGATTTATTTAATGGGGTAATAGATGATCGTTGGAAAAATTTAATGAATTTTCAAATTCAAAGAGCTCGACAATACTATAAAGATGCTGAACGTGGCATTAGAGTCTTATCTAGAGACTCTCGTTGGCCTGTCTGGTCAGCTTTAATGCTTTATCAAGGTATCCTAGATATGATTGAAGCTAATGAATATGATGTATTTTCCAAACGTGCTTTTGTTCCAAATTTCAAAAAAATTATGTATTTGCCTATTGCTTGGTTAAGAGCTCAAACACTTTAAGTCTTTGCTTTTATAATCGCAATCATAATTATATAAGAAAAATTTTATGTTCGTATGTATAATGCCGCTGCTTTATTCTAAAGCAGCGGCATTATACATAATATATGAAGATATGATTGATATCATAGGGCTTTATATTCGTTAGACTACTATTATTATTTTCCTTTATTTATTGATTAGGTCAAATTTAATTAATGAGTAGAGGAAAATATATTAACATTAAAATAACGGAGCTAAAAAAAGAGGATTATTCATGCGATATGCTGTAGTTATTGAAAAGGGCAAATATTATTATGGAGCTTATGTTCCTGACTTACCGGAATGTTCTGCGGTTGGAAAAACTGTAGAGGAGACAAGAGAACTCATATATAACTCGATTTCTAATCATTTAGGCGGATTAGAAAAAGAAGGTAATTCTTTTCCTAGTCCTAAAACAATATGTGAATATGTAGAAGTTAATTAACTGTAAAAGCTTATAGGAGTAATCACTTTATTGTAATCTAATTATTTTGGATTACTCCAAACATTTTTTGTAAAAAATAATATTACTTATATTTTAAATATCCTGTGTTTAGATTTAATTGTTTAAAGAAATAATTACTAATAGAGCATTCTTCATAACTATAGAATAAGCAAGACAATAATATCATTTATGATTAATATATTGTAAAAACTTAGAAAAGGAAAATACAAATTGATTATTTACCATAGATGATTATAATAAATAAGAAATAATTTAAAATTAACGCAAATTAAATGCTAAAAGCTGGAATAGTTGGACTCCCTAATGTTGGTAAATCGACATTATTTAATGCTTTAGTCGCTAATGCTAAAGCAGATGCAGCAAACTTTCCCTTTTGTACTATTGAACCTAACGTAGGCCTAGTATCTGTTCCTGATAAAAGATTAGAAATTTTAGCTGAACTTTCCAAGTCAGAAAAAATTCTACCCACTCGTATTGAATTTGTAGATATTGCCGGATTAGTCAAAGGTGCCGCACAGGGAGAAGGTCTCGGGAATCAATTTTTAGCTAATATTCGTGAAGTAGATGCCATAGTTCATGTTGTACGTTGTTTTGATAATGATGATATTATTCATGTATCAGGTTCTGTAAATCCAATGAGAGATATTGAAACTATCAATCTAGAATTAATTTTGGCTGATCTTTCTCAAGTCGAAAAACGTTTAAATAGATTAAAGAAACAAAAAAATAGTCAGAAAGAAGAACAGGAAGAAATATCTGTTTTAGAAAAGTTTATTATCCAGCTTAATCAAGGTATGCCGGCCCGTGATTTAGAACTAACAGAAGAGGAAAAAATATTAGCTAAGCCTTTAGAATTACTTACCCTTAAACCGGTTATCTATGCTACTAATGTATCTGAAGATGATTTAAGTTCAGAAAATAATTGGGTAAAAGAAGTAAAAAAAATTGCTTCTACTAGTCATGCAAAAGTGGTAGTAGTATCTGCTCAAGTAGAGTCAGAGCTAATAGAAATTTCAGATGAAGAAAAATTAGAGTTTTTAAATGCCTTAGGAGTAAATGAGAGTGGCTTAAAGCTTTTAATCAAAGCAGTTTATGACTTGCTTGGATTAAGAACATATTTAACTACTGGACCTAAAGAAACTCGTGCTTGGACTATTCATGCTGGTATGAAAGCACCTCAAGCTGCAGGTGTAATTCATTCAGACTTTGAGAAAGGATTTATTCGTGCTGAGACTGTCTCTTACGAAGATTTAGTATCTTACAAAACTATTACTTTAGCAAAAGAACAAGGCTTAGTCAGAAGTGAGGGTAAAGACTATATTGTTCAAGAAGGGGATGTTATATTATTTAGATTTAATGTTTAATAGCTTTCTAAGAATATATGGTCAACATTAACTATTAATTATTAATCAATTTAATCTAAATAGTATACTAAGAGCGATTAATATTTATTTAATAGTATTAGTTTGTTGAGAAAAAGTAACCATACCTACTATTCATACTTTGAGATATAAATCAAATATTTTTTTCTTTTATACTAAAGAAGATACACAAAAGAGTTAAAATATTTTAAGCAACTATTAAGGGGTATTCAAAACTAATGTCAGGACCTGTTATTCTTGGATTCGGCGGATATATTATTTCCTATACTATGATTGCTCTTGGATTATATTTTGGATTACGTGCTGTTAAAATAATCTAAGTAGAATATCGGCATAATGCCGATATTCTACTTAGATTATTCTAACGGTAAAAGTTATCTTCAAAACGTTTATCAAATTTTAGAAAGAATTAGCCTTAGTAAAAATAAAGTTAATAATTAAGTAAATTATTTCAGTGATTTTAAGACACATAACAAGGCATATAGAATATTAGTCTTCCGTGAAATATAATCGTATTATTTTGACTTTGTATTTTTATCTAACCTGATTACTTAAATGATTTTTAATTTTTTATTTAGAATTCTTCAATGCTTCTGCTAGAATTCTTATGGCTTCTATCATTTTGACTAATGGCAGGAAATCGAGCAAGAATAGCAGTAGATGCTATGGGAGGAGATTATGCTCCTATAGAAATTATAAAAGGGGCTATCCGAGCCTCAAGAGAATTAGATGTGGATATTCTGTTGGTAGGTGATCGTCAACAAATTCAAGCATCTTTTCAAGATAGTAATAAGTTTTCTAATATTGAAGTAGTAGATGCAGATGAAATAATCGCTATGCACGAAGGAATTAACGAACTTCGTCGTAAGCCTAAAGCTTCAATCAATGTTGCTATGGACTTAGTTAAAAAAAATCGTGCAGATGCAGTGATATCCGCTGGACATTCTGGAGCAGCCATGGGAGCTGCTACTCTTAAATTAGGACGTCTTAAAGGCATTGATCGTCCAGCTATTGGAGCTGTTTTTCCAACTCTTATAGTGAACAAGTCGGTTATTGTTTTGGACGTAGGAGCTAATGTAGATTGTCGTCCTAAATACTTAGAACAATTTGCTCTAATGGGAACAGTTTATAGTAGATATGTGATGGGAGTAGAAAGTCCAAAAGTAGGGCTACTAAATATTGGAGAAGAACCAAATAAAGGAAACGATCTTGCTTTAACAACTTATAAGTTGTTAAAAGATAATAAAGTGATTCCTTTTGTTGGTAATGCAGAAGGCCGAGATGTACTTTCGGGAAAATTTGACGTTATTATTTGTGATGGCTTTGTAGGTAATGTTTTGCTCAAATTTGCTGAAGCAGTTGGTGACATAGTTTTACAAATTATACAGGAAGAGCTACCCCAAGGTTGGAAAGGATTGCTAGGGACAACTATATTAAAACCCAATCTAAAAAAACTCAAACAACGGATAGATCATGCTGAACATGGTGGTGGTTTATTATTGGGGGTAGCTGGCATTTGTATTATTAGCCATGGTAGTTCCCAAGCTCCATCAATCTTTAATGCAATTCGTTTAGCTAAAGAAGCTGTTGATCATAAAGTATTAGAACAGATTAATTCTTATGGAGATAAGCTAATGTCAGATAACTCTAATTAACAGATTGAGTAATAGCAAAAATAAAACTTCTAAATGCCATCTATTATTATTTACTGTTTTTCTTTTTTCATATCTCTAATTTTGAGGTAGAAGAATATAAAATATAAGTAAAAGTAAGAAAAGAATTTTTCAAAATTTTAATTTTAAATCCTCTTTTATTCAATTATGCTAAAAAATTATCAGGGGGAATAATTATTGAAAGAGTTAGATATTGGTATGGCTATTACTGGCTGTGGTTCAGCTACGCCAAAACAAATAATGACAAATAACGATATAAGCCATTTAGTAGATACGTCTGATGAATGGATTTATACTAGAACAGGCATTAAAGAAAGGCGTTTAGCAACAAACAACTTATCTTTAAGTGATCTCTCAGCTGAAGCTGCAGTTAAAGGAATTGCTATGGCAGGACTTTCTCCTTCTGATATTGACTTAATTATCTTAGCAACCTCTACAGCTGATGATTTGTTTGGCAGTGCATCTAAGATTCAAAATATTTTGAAAGCTGAGAATGCAGTAGCTTTTGATTTAACAGCCGCTTGTTCAGGTTTTGTCTTTGGATTAATTACAGCTGCTCAATTTATCTATTCAGGAGTTTACCAAAAGGTTCTGGTAATTGGTGGTGATATGCTTTCTCGTTGGGTAAACTGGTCTGATCGTACTACTTGTGTATTATTTGGAGATGGAGCTGGAGCAGTGGTTTGTCAACGAACTACTAAAAATAACCACCTGCTGGGCTTTGCTATGTATAGTGATGGAAAACAAAATCAGTCCCTTAATTTAGCATATAACTTTCAAGCTAAATTTCTTAAAAATGGGATGGTTGTTAATCAAGGAAACTATCAATTTCTTACGATGAAAGGAAAAGAGATTTATCGTTTTGCTATTGAGAAAGTTCCAGAAGTTATTGAGAATGCTCTTTCTAAAGCAGAATTGACAGTTGACGATATTGACTGGCTTATTTTGCATCAGGCAAATCAGAGGATTATAAATGCAGTTGCTAAAAAACTTAAAATTCCATCAGAAAAGGTAATTTCGAATGTGAGTAAGTATGGTAATACTTCAGCTGCATCTATTCCTCTAGCTCTAGATGAAGCCGTAAGATCTGGAAAAATAAAATCAGGTAATATTGTTGCTAGCTCAGGTTTCGGTGCTGGCTTAACTTGGGGAGCAGTTATTTTTAGATGGAGTATTGAAGTTTAATCTTTTTATTAAACATTCTTGAAAAAATATGGTGACAAAAACAGCGTGGATTTTTCCGGGACAGGGATCACAAATAGTTGGTATGGGACGAGATCTGGCAACAACTGACTTAGGAAAAGAATATTTTAGAAAAGCACAAGATATTTTAGGATGGTCTGTACTTGAAGTATGTCAGGGAGATACAAAAATTTTATCTAGGACCTTATATACTCAACCTTGTCTTTACGTAATCCAATGTATTCTTATTAATTTATTAAAGCAAAATCAAACAAATCCAAATTTTCTAGCTGGTCATAGTTTGGGAGAATATGCAGCCTTACATGCAGCAGAAGTCTTTGACTTTACCACAGGATTACAACTAGTTAAAAACCGTGCAGAATTTATGGATAATGTTGTTGGAGGAAAAATGGTCGCTTTAATAAAATTTGATCGCTTATATCTGAATGAAATAATTGCAAATGTTCCTAATGTAGTTTTAGCTAATGACAATAGTGAACAACAAGTAGTTATTTCAGGTACTCCTCAAGCAGTTGACAAAGTTTCTAATAGTATTAAGGCTAAAAGAGTAATTGAACTCAAGGTTTCCGGAGCATTTCACTCCCATTTAATGAAAGAAGCATCTGAACAATTTCAAGTATTATTAGAAAATATTAATTTCGAAGAAGCACAAGTTCCTGTTCTTTCAAATGTTGAAGCAGTTCCAAGAACTTCTAAAATTGTTTTAAAGGAAAATCTAAAAAAACAAATGACTGGTTCAGTTCGTTGGCGCGAAACTATGATATCTATGGTAGAGCACGAAGTAATTAGAATAGTAGAAATTGGACCAGGGAAAATTTTATCTAATTTATTTAAGAAAGAATATACTCAAATTACTATAAAAAATATTAGCTCCCTATCTGATTTTTGAGAATGATATAAAAAAATGATTTTATTTGTAGAAAAGTTAGATGTTTATATTTATACATTGTTCGACAATTCTTTATGAAGATATGTAAGATTATTTGTAATCTAGTTATCTCAAAATAAACAGTTTATGCTCTCAAGGCTGAGGAGAGTGGCTACGATATCTATAATAAGCTGAACAAGTTCCTTCTGAAGATACCATAGGAGCACCTAAGGGACTTTCTGGAGTACATACATTTCCAAAAGCTGGACAATCATAAGGTTTTTTTTGCCCTTGCATAATATCACCACTAATACACACTTCTGGATACGCTGATTGAACAGTTTTATCTTTAGAAATTTTAAAGCGATTTAAAGCATCATAAAATTGATATTCAGGCCTTAAAGATAACCCACTCTCTGAAATTTCACCGATACCTCTCCAACAACGAGATACTGTTGTAAAAATTTCTTGGACTAACTGCTTTGCTAATATATTTCCTTCAATTTTGACAGAACGAAAGTATTGATTCTTGCATTCAAACTTACCAGATTCTAGTTGTAATACACATTGATAAATTCCCTTTAAGATATCTAAAGGTTCAAACCCTGTTACTATAATAGGAATCTTATGTTTATTGGAGATAGCTTGATAGTCTTCATATCCTGTTATTGTACAAACATGACCGGCAGCCAAAAATCCTTGTACTGTACAATTAGGAGATGATAAAAGCATTTTCATAGCTGGCGGGACTAAAACATGGGAAACTAATAAAGAAAAATTTTTAATGTTTTGGTGTTTTGCTTGATATACAGCCATTGCTGTTGCAGGAGCTGTTGTCTCAAAACCAACAGCAAAAAAAACAATTTGTTTGTCAGGATTTTCTTGAGCAATCTTCAAACTATCTAAAGGAGAATAAACAATACGTACATCTCCTCCAGAAGCTTTTACCATAAGCAAATCTTTACTTGTCCCTGGGACTCTTAACATATCCCCGAAAGAACAAAAAATAACATTAGGTAAATTGGCTATAATCAAGGCGTAATCAATCAATTCTATAGAAGTTACGCAAACAGGACATCCTGGTCCATGTATTAAAGTTATTTCAGGGGGTAGTAGCTGATCAATCCCGTACTTAAAGATTGAGTGTGTTTGTCCACCACAAATCTCCATAATTGTCCAAGGCTGACTAACATTTTTTACAATGTTTTTAGTAAATATTTTAACTAATTTAGAATCACGGTATTCATCAACAAATCTCATAGTTATCTTTTAAAGTATAATTTCTCTGAATAGACTCTAAATATTAAGATTACCGGTTCGATTCTATATGTTGAATTTAATATATACAAGAAAATTAATTGTTTCTTAATTGTTGTATCTCTAAAGTTAGGTATTTGAAGATAGTAATATTCTTATAAAACTAACATAGAGTTAATTACCTAACTTCAGATAAACACTAACTTGATATTATATCCTTATAGTTGTTAAGATAAAATCTCCAGAGAAAACTTAAGTTAATTTTTAAATCGTAGGTTTTTACTTATGCTGTCTCCAGAAAGCTCTTTACCACCTAATTTGGCCCGCATTGTTGAAAAGTTTAAGAAGCGTTCTGACCCCAAGAAAGGTTATGAACAATTATTATGGTATGCTAAAAAGCTGTCAGAAATGCCAGAACATATTAAAACAGAAACAAACCAAGTTAAAGGATGTGTCTCTAAAGTATATATCAGCGCAGATTTGAAAGATGGCAAAATATGGTATCAAGGAGATTCCGATGCTCAATTAGTGAAGGGATTAGTTGCTTTGCTAATTGAAGGCTTAAATGGACTAACTCCTCAAGAAATTTTAGACATAAATCCTGATTTTATTGAGGAAACAGGTTTAAAAGTTAGTTTAACGCCATCTCGAGCTAATGGTTTCTATAACACCTTACAACTTATGAAGACTAAGGCATTAGCTTTTCAGTTAGGAATGTCAACTTGATGAATTTATTCAAGGATAATTTAAATATTAAAATCATCTTTCAATGTAAAAAATAATTAATTTACATAAGTTACTTTTGAAGAAATATCGATGATCATCATTAAAAGATTTATGACTTAAAACTTTCGCTTAAGTTATCTTAACTTATGCACGTAAGATTAAATTGTTTTTAAAGTTACTAGTCTTGTTATTGGAATGTAATTTAAGTAAAAATAGTTTGATTATATACTCTTCATATTTTTTAATATATCTTACTTTTTGTAAAATTCTTATATAAGACTATAGTTTAGTATTATTGCAAATCCTTTAACCATCTTGTAATTTTAAAGGTCTTTAAACTTTCAGTATAGCTATTTCCACTAGATATTTAAGAAGTACAAGATATTTTTTTGTATTCAGTCAATTATTAATTTTAATAAAATTATTGAAATAAGAAGAATTAATTATTTAACATACATAAGTTTTGTTGATAAATAAGAATGATTTTCAAAGAAATCATTCTTATTTATCAAAATGTTTTGAAACAGATAACTAACTCTAGCTTAATCTAGTAGCTGCAATTATTTACCTTACTTAACTGTATTATGATTTTATCTATTTCTTTAATTAAATTTGAGCCTGAAACATTAGAGTTGTTAACTAAAACACTAAAAACTACCATACCAAAATAAGGATGGTTTATGTAGCCAGATAATGCTCTTACATTCCTTAAAGTCCCTGTCTTCGCATAGACGAATCCTTGAGCGGGAGTACTCTTCATGCGATGACGAAGAGTACCTGTTAAACCAGCGACAGGTAAAGAAGTATAAAAATGTTTTTTAGCGGCAGTATAGTAAGTGGCTCTTAAAATAGTAACTAAAGAACGAGGTGTAGCTACATTACGGCGAGATAATCCTGAACCATCAACTTGACGAAAACTGTTAGAATCAATGCCCAGCTCCGCTAAAGTATTTTTTGCAGTTTGATGTCCACCAACATAACGAAGTAATGTATCTGCATAGTAATTATTACTCTTAAGATTTGTAATATTAATCCAAGATTTTAAAGTTTTTGACCCGATTTTTGACTTAGGATTAAATAATTGCAATGCTGCAGCGGTAGTAAAAATCTTATTGTTAGAAGCAGGAATAAAATATTTATCTGGATTATGACTATATAGTATAGTCCCATCTTCTAATTTTTCTACTAACACTCCCCAATGCTTTCCATGAGAAAGAATGATATTATTTAACTGTTTATGGACTAAGAGCCTACAGGACTTAGTTTCAACCGTGCTAGGTTTATTTGTATATGGTTGAACAAAATTTACGTTATGGTGGGGTAAAGACTGTTTTCGAGGAAGATTTAAATCACTAGCAAAACCGTTATTAGTCCAAGTAAAGAAAGTTATAGCTAAAATAGCTTTTTTGGAAAACAAAAAAAAATTAGGCAGTGTCATAACAATGGTTTCTTAGTTATTCATGTTAAATCTGAGACATTAGAAAAAATTCGGATTCTTCCTGTAAATTAAGAAATAACCCTATATTAGTCTCTTTTTAAATTTTGATATAGGTTAAACAAATATTTTAAAAATATAATACTCTTCTGAAAGAGAAATGTTTAATTTTCTATTTAATATCTAAATGATAAAAAATCTTTAGTAGGAAAAATGTAATTAATGAAATATTATTGAACTAGCAACTATATAATAGTTTATTAATTATGATGGTATCAGATTCTTGTACTCGTGGGTTAGGGTTACATACTACCAGCACTCAGTTAGGACTTAGTTTAAGCAGACAAGACCGAAAAAAAAATACTAAAGTTTGGAATGTTAATCGCCAATTATCAAGTCGTTTTCATAAAATTTTACAAGAATTTATTCAACCTCAGGGATGGAAAGATATTAATTTTGTTGCTGTAGCAAAAGGTCCGGGAAGTTTTACTGGTACCAGAATTGGCATGACTGCCGCTCGTACAATAGCTCAGCAACTCGAGATTCCCTTATTCAGTATTTCTACTCTAGCAGCATTTGCTTGGTTCCATAAGAATGACAAGCTATTCAAAGACTTCATAGCTATACAAATGAAAGCTTCAAGAGGACAAATTTATGGAGCAGTCTATGAAAAAAAATCTAAAGGAAATGGCTTAATTACAGTTATTGATGATACTGTAATGGAATTGGACAAATGGAAAAAAGTTTTAGAAGATATGAACTTATTTTGTGAGCCTCTAATTGTTACATCAGAGATAGGAGTTACAGCTTGTAGCATTTTGGAATTAGCAGAATTTGATTGGGAACAAGGGAAGCGTCCTCATTTTTCAGAAAGCAAACCATTTTATGGATATTCAAGTATTACTAAATAGCTAAGGTTCATAAAATAAAAAATTCAGACAAAAATAAATACTTAGTATCATTAAGAATAATAAAAAAGATTATAGATACTGAAGTTTGTAACAATATTAAATTTTATAATTATGCCCCAATTTTCTAAAACATAAAACTAAACATTTGGTTCATGATACCTTCTATTTTATGGATAAGAACAACCTTTTACGCTTTATTCCTCCCTGTTTCAGTCTAGTAGTATTTGCCTTGTCTATATGGACTATACAGAATAATTTTCAACATTACCAAGCCGCAAATGTCTGGGATAGTCTATCTAAGATTCCTTCATCCTCTATTTTTTGGGCAATTGTTTGCATGAGTGTTAATTATCTTGTGATGACAGGGTATGAATGCCTTGCCCTCTCTTATGTCCGTCGGACATTACCATATCGAAAAAAAATCTTGGTTGGCATTATTTGTTCCGGAATTAGTAATAGTATAGGATTTGCTGTTCTAAGTAGTTGTATGATCCGTTATAGATTTTACTCTACTTGGGGATTTTCCATGATTACAATTGCACAAATTTCAGCCTTTTGTAATCTATCATTTTGTTTAGGATTATTTAGTATTGGTAGTATTCTCTTTCTAAAAGAATCTTTGGCAATTCCTCGTTTGTTGGACATTCCTTTTCTCTCAGTTCGTCCTTTGGGAATAATTTTTTTAATTATAATTCTCGTTTATTTATTTTTTACGGTAGTTCGTCAAAAGCCTTTATTTATAGGGAAATGGGTTATTCCTCATCTTTCTCCTCAACTAGCAATTGGTCAACTCGTTATCTCTAGTCTAGATTGGGCTCTTGCTGCAATGGTTTTTTATATTCTTTTACAAACTTCGATATCTTTATCTTATCCTGCTTTTTTTGGAATCTATATCCTGGCTCAAGTAGCAGGATTAGCTAGTAATGTTCCAGGAGGACTAGGTGTTTTTGAAACAGTAATGATCTTGTTACTTGCTCCATTTATTAAATCGGAGGAATTATTAGGTACTTTATTGATTTATCGTGGAATTTATTATTTTATTCCTTTAGGAATAGCTATTTTACTTCTAGGTAAATATGAATTGAGCAACTTTTTTAATAACAAAAATACTAACATCTCTACTTCTGTTATTAATAAAATAAAAAGTAAGCTATAAGCTTCTTCATTTTTTTTAAACAGTTCGAATTATTTATATATTTGAAAAGAAAATATTCATAGCCATAAATAAAGTTATTAAAATCTACGTACTATATATGACGTATTGCACCTAAATTTTCGACCTATATTTCTATTAAAAAAAGTATTATTCACATTTTATTTCTTAAATAATTCAATTAGTATATTGATTAATAAAATACTACTTTAATCTTAGACTATATATCATCATATTTTCATTAGCCTCGTTTAAAATATTTTCTATTATTTCACTTGAACCTAAAATTCTCCAGCTACAGCTTTTAGCTAAATAACTCTGGACAGCCTTGCTTATCCTATAAGTGCTATGAGCGGCAATTCCACCTTGGAGAATAGCGCTAGTTCCATAAATCTCTATAGCTGTTGGTTTATCTAGTACATTGGTAATCATCATTATTGTTTTACTAATACTCAATACTAAACCAGTAAAAACTTCACTAAGAAGTAATTTACCGGAACTAAAAAAGATCTGAAACCATAATTTGTCTATGTTGTGATTAGTAATTGGTAACGCATACAAATAAAATAGTTTTCTAATTAATGCTAAGTCAATTAATAATCCTATGCAAATATCTAAAACAGCAATAGGATTAAAAGTAACTATTAAAGATTTGTACTTCACATATTTCTTAATAATATATTCAGCATCTTTTTCAAGTATTTGAATAATTTTAAGAGCAATATTTTCTTCAGCTTGCTTTACTTGTAGTAAAACATTTAGACACAGAAGATAACGTCCTTCATTATTTACAACACCTAATATTTTATGTCTCAAACTTTTTATCTGAGGAGTTTGAATTTCTACCTCTTTTTTAACTTTTCCATCAACATTTCTAATCTTTATAGGTATAGTTTTAGGAGAGGCAGCTACTAAAACTATGTCTTGAATATTAATTAATAGTTTTTCTTCATTCTTAAAATCTTTACTAAATTCTTGTAATTGTTTATAAATATTAAGACAAGTTTTTTCTGGATATAAATCAATTTTATTAAACACTAAGATAATAGGTTTTAATAATTTTTTTAAGTATATCAAGGCTTTGTATTCAGTTTCAACAATATCTTCAGAAATTACAAATAATATTAGATCCGATTCTTCTGTAACTTCTCGAAACATTGTTGAATTTTGAATTTCATTTATTTCATCTAGCCCCGGAGTATCAATAAACTCTAGCATGACTTTTGTGTCATCAGGCATCCAACGAAAAGATTTTGGCCACTTTGTAGTTCCATTAACTGGTTCACTATTAAAAACATATTGACCAACTAATGCATTGGCAATGGCAGACTTACCCCGACTAGCTAATCCAAAAGTAGCAATTTTAACAACATTGTTATTAACTTTTTCTAGTGCTATTTTAATTACTTGTAATTCCTTTTTAATAGCTGCTTGCAGTGCTATATTTTTAGGATAATTCGATAAACTGTTAGTATACCGAGATAAAGAGTCCTGAAGACTAGTATAGGTTTGTTGTATATAAAAATCTTGCTGATCCAAAACCAATTACTTTAAGGTGTTCTTATAATGTAAAATCTCGTTAGCTACACGATCACAAACTCCTGTTTCTCCTAGAAGAGATCGCATTTCTTTATAGTTTGATAATGTTTTTTGGCGATATTCACTATTTAATAATAACTCTAAAGATTTTTTAACAATACATTCTACAGTAGCGTCTTCTTGTAGTAATTCAGGTACTATTTCTTTCATCATGATTAAATTTGGAGGTGACATGAAAGGGATAGAGAATTTAAGAATATTTCTAGCAATCCACATAGTTAGAGGGTTAACTAAACATAATACTAGCTGAGGGACATTTAAAAGAGCTAACTCTAAATTGACAGTCCCTGATTTTGCAATGGCAAAATCAGCGGCAGCCATAGCTTCCATAGCAGAACCATCTAATAATGTAATTGATAAATCATATTTTTTAACTATTTTTTCGATAGTATCATAATACTCCTTCAAAGAAACAGGTAATAAAAAGTGGAGATCTGGAACTTTTTCCTGTAATTGCTTAGCAGCTTTACAAATTAAAGGTAAGTGATATTTTAGTTCTTGATATCTAGAAGCTGGAAATAGGGCAATAACAGGTTTACCGACTTCTAATCCCAATGACTGACGTGCTAATTCCTTTGTTGGAGCTTTTTCTATTCTATCCAGTAAGGGATGACCTACCCATTTAACATTAATATTTTTTTGTTCAAAAAACCTAGCTTCTTCTGGAAAAATTGCTAATAGGAGATCAGTTATTTCAGCAAATTGTTCAATCGTTTTATTATTAGGAGACCAGACCCAAGACTGGGGTGCAATGTAATAAATAATCGGTACTTGAGGCAGATTTTTTCGGACATACTTACCAAGGGAAACATTAGGTCCCATATAATCCAGTAAAACCAAAATATCTGGAGGATTATCTTTTAAATAAGCTTTTACTCTATTTTGCATCCGCCAAGTAGGTATGATAAAAGGCAGTGCTTCTACAATACCAATAGAACCGATAGCTGCTGTATTACCAAGCAAATTAGCACCGGCAGAAAGCATAGCATCACCTCCTAATGCCATAATTTCTATGGAGATGTCTTGAGATTTTGCTTGGCGATAAAGAGCTTCAACTAACATTGAACCCTGTAAATCACCAGAAACTTCACCTGTACTAACAAAAATTTTCATTAATTACTTTAATCTCTAATTATTTTAATGTTTACCTGGAATTAATCCACGTCTTTTTTCTCCTGTAATTGATAATTGCAGAAATTGATGTAGATATCTAGTATATTCATTACTATTAAAAGTTTGTAGTTGCTTTAATACTTGCTGTAAAGTCAAGCCAGAATGGTATAACAAACGAAATGCTTGTTTAAGATGACGAATATCTTCGACAGTAAGTCCAGCACGTTTTAATCCGATTAGATTAAGGGATCTTACTCTAGAAGGGTTTCCTTCAATCATCATGAATGGAGGTGCATCACGATCAATTCTACTCATACCTCCTAACATAGCATTACGACCAACTCTTACAAATTGATGTACTCCTAAAGCTCCGCCAACAACAGCTCTAGACTCAATATGGACATGTCCCGCAAGAGACACAGAATTAGCAATAATTATATTATCTTCTAGTAAACAATTGTGAGCAACATGCACATAAGCCATCAGTAAATTATTGTTACCAATTTTAGTAACTTCATTAGCATAAGTTGCACGATTGATTGTTACGAACTCTCGAATTGTATTTCCGTTACCAATTTCGACACGGCTAGAACAATTTTTATATTTTAAATCTTGCGGAGCCGCCCCGATAACTGCACTAGGAAATATACGGTTATTCATTCCAATTTCTGTTGGACCTTCAATAACTGCATGAGAGCCAATAATCGTTTGTGCACCTACTTTAACCTGATCGCCAATGACAGCATAAGGTCCTACCTCAGTAGTAGGGTGTAGTTGTGCATTCTTATGAATGATAGCTGTAGGATGAATTAGCGTATTCAACAGGTTATCTCCCTTTAGATAGATTCATTATTGAATTTAGTTATAAAGTACACAATAAAAGTTTTCAAGGGAACAGGAAAAGAAGAATTGAGGACATTATTAATGTGACGCAAAATCTTGATTTTGGATTCTAAATTAATAAGTTTTCTAGCTATAAATCAATGGAAAATACAATTATTAATCAATAAAAATTTTTAAAGATAATTTATGAAATTTATTTGGAGTTTGATTACTTTTTCTTCTTTTTCTCCTGAAATGTGGTTAAAGACCAGCTATTGTTATCGTATTGTTGGTTTATTAAGTAATTGGCAACAGTTTAGTTTTTTACTGCAATGGGCGAAAACTATTGGTGCCTTGCTAATTAGTCTTCTATTGATTTTTAGTCCTTTTGTTACGACAGGAGTCATCGGTGTATGGCTTATTTCAATTGCCATATATTGGACTATATTAATTATTTCTAATAATGAAAAGCTAGTTTTTAGCCCAATATATTTATTAGTTTTTTTATATTGGGCTATTTCGGCGATAGCAGTTATTTTTTCTCCTGTCAGAAGTGTAGCTTTCTCAGGATTTATAAAACTAACATTATATTTAATTTTTTTTGCCTGTACATCTCGTGTTCTATCCTCATCTCAATTAAGCAATTGGTTAATCACATCTATTTTGGGATCTGGATTACTAGTGGGCACTTATGGAGTAAGACAAAGACTTCTTGAAGTAGAACAATTAGCAACATGGAATGACCCAGCTGCTAATTTTTCTAATTCAATTAGAGTTTATAGCTACTTAGGCAATCCTAATTTATTATCTGCATATATTTTGCCTTCAATTGCTTTAAGTATGGCTGCATTTTTTGTTTGGCAAAGAATATTACCTAAGTTATTAGCATTAACTATCTTTACAATTAACATTTCTTGCCTTTATTTTACAGGTAGTCGTAGTGGCTGGATAGCATTAATAATTTTAATAATGATGTTTTCATTATTACTTTTTACATGGTTTAAAGATGAACTTCCCTCATTTTGGCGTCAGTGGCTTTTACCTTTAACATTTGGAACATTCATAAGTTTGATTTTTATTCTTATCGTCTCTAATGACATTTTACAATCAAGGATTATGAGTATTTTTATTGGAAGAGCAGATAGTAGTAATAATTTTCGTATTAATGTATGGACATCAGTAGTAAATATAATAAAAGATTATCCTTTTCTAGGTATTGGTCCAGGAAATGATGCATTTAGTAAAATATATCCACTCTATATGAGCCCTAAGTATAGTGCTTTAAGTGCATACTCTATTTTTCTAGAAACAGCAGTAGAAACAGGATTAATTGGACTAAGTATTTTTGTTTGGCTTATTTTTACAATACTTAATCAGGGAATCCAGAAAATTAGAAGATTTAAAAATAATAACAACTCTTACGGAATATGGTTAATTGGTGCAATAGCCGCAATAGTTAGTTTATTAATACAAGGACTATTTGATACTGTGTGGTACCGTCCACAAGTAAATACTCTATGGTGGTTTTTAGTGGCTTTGATTGCTAGTCAGTATAGATTATGTAAAAAAGAGAATTGATATAGATAGTTGATAAAATTTAATGGAAATGGTTCTAATCTTTTCATAAATTAATTTTTCACATATATCTTTTTCTGAAGTTCTACATCAACTTGCTCTAATCTTCCTTCATTAATTTTCCAACATTTGTCAGCTATTAGTAATAACTCAGAGGGATCATGAGAAACAATTACCAATGTCCAATGTCGTTTTAATTTAAATACTAAATTAATTAATTGTTTATGCATTGACCAATCTAAACCTGCTGTTGGTTCGTCTAGTAATAATAAATTAGGTTGACGAATCAGCTGAACTGCCAGAGCTAATCTTCTTTGCTGTCCACCACTAATATTATGTGGAGAGGTGCTTAGTATAATGTTTTGTAGCCCGACTTCTTCTAGGGCAGTTTCAATTTCTTCTCTAGTAATTTCCAAATGACCTAGTCTTAGTTCTTCCAGAATATTGCCACCGCAAAAATGCCGTTCAGGAAATTGAAAAACCAATCCTGATATTTGTTGTAACTCCGAAGAAGTAATTTCCTTACCACTCCACAAGATTTTTCCTTGAGTCTGCTCTGTTAGTCCTGCAAGAATCTCTAATAATGTAGTTTTCCCAGAGCCACTAGGGCCAATAATAATTCCTAATTGCTGAAATCCCAGTTCTAGCGTAATAGACTTTAAAATGGGTTGAGGAGAAGCAGGAGGATGATATACGATATCTTTGAGGTTAAGCATTAGTATACATTCTAATAACAGTCAATTATAAGAGTAATAGCTTAGAGCATTCTATGTAATTTCAAATTCATAGAAAAACAAAACTAGTTTTCAGTATTCTCAACTAATGTTAGTATAATTACTTTAAGTTAATTAAATTAAATTTCATGTCTAAAGAAAGCTTTTTTCAAAGTCCAGCTATTAGTCAAGAAGCCCGATATGAGCCAGCTACCGTTATTCCTATCAAACGAGATTCTTCTATTATTAATTGGTTAGAGGCAACAAACCGTTTAATTTATCGTGAACAAGAAGAGATTAAAACGACTCCGGAGGAAGACGCAGAAATTTCTGACTTAATAGATGTCGATGAAAGTTATGATGATGAAGATTTAAGTTTAAACAGCAATGATTAGTATATAAAAGCTAAATTACCAAAATGGAGGGGAAAATGTTTGTTTTTCCTCGCTTATCATAATCCATTTTTAAGTTTAAAAAATTAAATCTTTAGTTGTGAATAAAGTATTTTCCTTTTCAGTGTTCATAAAAAAAATATCAGAAAATAATTTATTGATCTTACTTGTTTTGATAAATATTCTTTTAATTGGAGGTTTTATCGAATTAGGTGATCAAAGTATAAATTTTCATCATATTTTGACATTACCATTAGGAATTTCCGTTCTTATAAGTAGTTCTTTAGGTTATATTTCAATTCCATTACTAAAAAAATTGAAAATAGAACAAGTTATACAAGAAGATGGTATACAAAAACATTTTAGTAAAGCAGGCACTCCAACAATGGGTGGAATATTCTTTATTCCAGTCGCTATTTTAATCGCTTTAGTTTGGTCTCATTTCTCTCTTGTATCTATTACAATATCTCTCGTAACTTTATCCTATATGGTTATTGGATGGGTTGATGATTGGTGCATTTTAAGAAAAAAATCAAATCTAGGACTTTCCCCTCGTACAAAATTATTTTTACAAATTATAGTTGCTATTATTTTTTGTGTATGGATAAAATGGAATCGTATAATAGTAATGAATGAAATTATATTACCTGGTAATATAATTTTAGAGACAGAAGTATTATTTTGGCTTTTATCTATTTTTGTATTAGTTTCAGAAAGTAATGCAGTTAACCTTACAGATGGAATTGATGGCTTGGCCGGAGGAACAGGAGCATTAACTTTTTTAGGACTAGCAATCATAGTTGCAACTACTTCGTCTGAGCTAAGTATTTTTTGCGCTTCTGTTTCTGGAAGTTGCTTGGGATTTATCCTTCATAATAATAATCCCGCAAAAGTCTTTATGGGAGATACTGGGTCTCTAGCCTTGGGAGGAGCTCTTGCCGGAGTAGGAATTTTAAGTGGTCACTTTTGGGAACTTTTTATTCTTAGCGGAATTTTTTTTATAGAGTCTTTGTCTGTAATTGCTCAAGTTACCTACTATAAAATGACTAAAAACAGTGAAGGGAAAGGAAAACGATTTTTAATGATGGCACCTTTGCACCATCATTTAGAGTTGGTGGGATGGTCCGAAAATAAGATTGTTAAAATATCTTATTTAATTAATACAGGTTTAATTTTCTTAGTTGCAATATTATATAGATACTTTTCATAAGTTCTCTATAATATTGCAATAGAATTAATTTCTTTTATAAATGTTGTGAACATATTAATTCAACTTGGCTTAAAGAATGATTTTGACTACCACGGTCACAACGCAACCACAACAAATACTCAGTATTGCCTGCAGGACCTTTGATAGGAGAATGAGTTAATCCACAATATAGCCATCCTAAATGATAAGAAATCTGTAATACTCTAGAAATTACTTCACAGTGATCTTTAAAATTACGGACAACTCCATTTTTTCCTATCTTAGATCGGCCAACTTCAAATTGCGGTTTAATGAGTAATATAACCTCTTTTGGGCTAACTAAAAGCTCTGACAAAGGTTCTAAGATCTTAGCTAATGAAATGAAAGAGACATCCACAACTCCCAAGCTGGCTCGGATATTTCTGTCGTATAAAATTTCAGGTTTAAGATAACGAAAATTTGTTCTTTCCTTTAAAAATATTCTTTCGTCCTGTCTTAACGACCAAGCAACTTGTCCATATCCTACATCTACTCCGTATATTAGACGAGCTCCTGACTGTAATAAGCAATCACTAAAGCCTCCTGTTGAAATACCTCCGTCAAGACAAACCCTATCTACTACAGAAATTTGAAAAGTCTTAAGAGCTTTTTCAAGTTTTTTTCCCCCACGTGAAACATATGGAGATTTGATTTTAATTTCAACTTTAGCTTTTATATCAATTTCTGTTCCAGGTTTATCAATAATTCTTTGATTAATCTTAACTTCTCCAGCACGAATACATCTTTGTGCTTGCTGACGAGAAGTATATAATTTTTTTTCTACTAAAAGGATATCAAGTCGTTTTTTCAAGATATGTAATTGTAAAAAGTATATGTTATCTGGACAAGTATTAATTTTAAGGCTTGCAATCTATTTTGCATAATTTATGTGGAAATTAACACATTAGTGATTAAAACATTTGTTATATGATATAAATCAAAGAAAAAGTTAATCAGAAATATAATTTACGTTTAATCAATTCAATTAATTTAAATATGAAATTTGTCTGTAGCCAAAGTGATTTCAGCAATAATCTATCCTTAGTTAGTCGAGCAGTGCCCACTCGACCTACTCATCCCATCCTAGCAAACGTTTTAATGATTGCAGATGCCACGAAACAGAAAATCAGCCTAATGGCATTTGACTTAAGCCTAGGAATAGAAACTAGTTTTGATGCCAATATCAGCGAAGAAGGTCAAACAACTTTACCAGCAAAGCTTCTTAATGATATTGTATCCCGATTACCTGAAGGGGAAATAAGCCTTACAAGTGAAAAAATAAAGGATGATCAGACAGGATTACTATATCTTAAGTCAGCATCAGGTAAGTTTCAGATAAAAACAATAAGTGCAGATGAATTTCCTCCTTTACCAACGATTGAAAATGATGAATTTATTGAATTACCTATTCTTACAATAACAGAAGGATTAAGAGGTGTACTGTTTGCATCAAGTAGTGACGAACTTAAACAAGTATTAACTGGGGTTCATTTAAAAGGAACTGCTGATAACTTAGAATTCGCTGCAACAGATGGCCATAGATTATCAGTGGTAGAAGCTATAATATCTTCAAAGACAAGTAGACATGAAGAAGATAGAATTGTTAAAGTCAAAAATTTAGATGAGTTCTCAGTTACGATTCCTGCGAGAGCTTTAAGAGAATTAGAAAGAATTATTCATAATAATAGTGATTCTAAGGTTGTTCAATTACAAATAGATGATGTTCAAGTTATATTTTATCTAGGGAAACAAAAATTAACTATTCGTAAATTAGATGGAGATTATCCAAAATACCATATGTTAATACCACAACAGTTTGAGCACATCATAAGCCTAGACAGAAAAACTTTTTTAAATAGCCTTGAACGAGTAGCTGTATTAACAAGTCAAAAGAATAACTTAGTAAAATGTATTTTTAATCATAAAAAACAAATGATTCTTTTGTCTGTAGAAACTCAAGATTTAGGAAGTGCTGAAGAATCAATAGAAGCAAAAATAACAGGAAAAAGTGGTGATATAGCTTTTAATATTAAATATTTAATAGATGGCCTAAAAGCTCTATCTACTAAAGAAATTAAAATGCAACTTAATGAAGGAAATAAACCAGTTATTTTTAATCCTTTAGGTGGTTTAAAGATGACATACTTAGTAATGCCAGTTCAAATAGTCAAATGAATAATTTAAATCAATGTTCATTTTTGACATAACTTATAGTTTGTTTAACTTTCGTCCTGATTAAGGATATTTTTTAATATGTAAATTTATCTAAATTATTTTTGAGCCAACTAGCATCTTCTTTCCGTTTAATTTTTAATTCTAGAACACGTATTCCAGAAGAAGGTAAAGGATTTAACAGTTGTTTCAAATGTTGCCAGTCTTTAATGCTAGTGTGTTGAATGTCATAAGTGTTGCAAAGTTTTGCAAAATCAATATTTTGGGGAGTAACAAAGTAATCTTCAAATAAAGACTTATCTTTCGAAATAGGCAACATCTCAAAAATACCTCCTCCACTATTATTTACTAAAATAATAGTTAAATGTCCTTTAAACTTTTTGCTGATGAGAAATCCATTTGTATCATGTAAAAGAGCCAAATCTCCAGTAACTAAAATGTTTTTGCTGCTATTCTGAGCCATACCTAAAGCACTGGATAAGGTACCGTCTATACCATTGGCACCTCGATTGAAATATGGTATCAATTCTTTATTATTGGGTAACCAAAAGAACTCTGCATAACGTACTGACATGCTATTAGCAATAAAAATTTTAGTTTGGTGAGGTAGTATTTTAGAAAGAATAAAAGGTAATTTTGCCTGCAATATTGAATCTATCTTAATAAAAATTGACTCAATATTTTGATTAACATTATCATTTATTGTTTTCCATTTTGTTAAATAGTCTGAACTTAATTCCGTAGGTGTAATATTTCTTAAATCTAAATTTTCGACAGATGAACATATCGAAAAACTATGATTATGAAGTGGATCAAAATTATCTGAAGAACTATCAATTAACCAACATTGAGCTTTAACTTTTTCTAACCATTCTCGTAACCTCTTACTCGTAGGAAATTGTCCAAATTGGATAACTATATCCGGTTTCAAATACTTACTTAACTTTTGATTATATAGAATAGTATCGTAAGTATTAATCAAATTGGAAGTTTTACTTGCAAAATTTCTTAGCGGAGATAAAGCTTCTGCTAAGATCGGATAATTTAAAAATTTGGAGATAAAAGCAATATTTTCGCAATAAAGAGACGGATTAGTGGAATTATTTACTCCCGCAATAATAATTCCTTTTTCGATAAATTTCCATTTGTTTAAATAGTTAGATATATCAAGTTTAGAATGATTACTTGGATATATTTTGCCATGTTCATAAATATCTAGAAAAAAGTCCCTAAAATCTGTTCTAGAAGGAAATAGCTCAATTTCTGGTTGAGTAAATGGTGTTAAAGGTTCGCGAAAAGGACAGTTGAGGTGAACGACACCTTTATTAGGAAAAAAGGATTTATTCCAAGCGGAGACTATAGTTTGCCTCAAATAGCTTAATAATTTCATTTCTATAGAAGGCAAAGATAACTCAGTATACCAATTACAATAACTTCCATATAATTTAACCTGATCAATCGATTGTCCAGCATGACAATCTCTTAATTCTGGAGGACGATCTGCAGTTAAAATTAATAGCGCAGTCTTACTTTCCTTTGCCTCGATAACTGCTGGATAAAAATTTGCTCCTGCTGTTCCAGAAGTACAAATCAAAACTACAGGTAAACAAGAGCGTTTTGCTATACCCAGTGCAAAAAAAGATGCTGATCGTTCGTCTAAAATTGGTATAGTTTCTATGTTGGGGTGATTCGCAAATGCTATAGTAAGAGGTGTCGAACGAGAACCAGGACAAATAACGGCCGTTTTCAAACCTAAATTAAATAAAGTTTCTGCAACTATAGAAGACCATAAAGTGTTAGTATTACGAAAATCAAGATTTTTTATCAATTTCTTACATCTAAAGTCTATTACGAATTTTTTTCCTTGACATGATTGATCAGGAAAATTTTAGTCATTGATTTCAAAGTCTTTCTTATAATTATCAAAGTTACTTATAAAGTATTTGACAGTAATTAAAATAAAAACTTCTAACTTAATTATATATTTAATCTATTTGCATATGAAAAAGATATTAGTTTTTCCTAGTTTTTGAATAAGAAATCTAAAGAACTTGTTTTATAAAAATAATATCAATTAATGCAGTTTCAAAAATCTATAAACTTGTTTGGTTTATACGCTTAAAAATTTTATTTTTTAGCTAAAAAATATCTTCAGTAATTAATTTCTGGCAACCTATGAAAATAAAAAAGGCGTTTAGAATTATTCTAAATGCCTCATACATTCAATATTACAGATTCTAAATACAATCTATAATGCATTTGCTCCAGCAACTACTTCCATTAACTGCTGAGTAATTGCTGCTTGACGAGCTTTATTGTATGCCATTGTTAGAGACCCAGCCAGTTGGGTAGCATTATCACTAGCATTACTCATTGCAGTCATTCTAGCCGCTAGTTCACTAGCAGCTGATTCTTGCAATGCTCTAAGTAACTGGTTATTAATATATAGAGGCAATAAAGCATCTAAAATTTGAACTGGATCCTGCTCAAAAATCATATCTTGAGATAGGTTATGAGCAGGCTGTTCTAAGTGTTCCCGTTCAACTTTGAACTTGCCTTCACGAGTTATTAGACGAAAAATTTCATCATCTTCAGCTTCCAATCCTTGTAAGCTTAAAGGAACTAAAGTTTGTACAACTGGACTAGAATTAATTAAGGAAACGAAACGAGTATAAATTAGTTCGACTCGATCCACAGTTTCTGATAAAAATAAAGATACCAATTCGTCAGCAATGGGCATTGCATCATCACTTGTAGGAATTTGCTCTAGACCTGTATATTTTGCCTTTACAGATACTTCTCGTCTTGAGAAGTATTGAGTAGGCTTGCGCCCAACGGTTATCAAGCAGGGAGCAATTCCTTGGTCCTGTAATTCTTTAATACGTTTTTCTGCCCGACGAATAACGTAACTGTTATAACCTCCACACAATCCACGGTCCCCTGCAATTACTACAACCGCTACAGTTTTTACTGTTCTCTGTTTCAATAGAGATATATCGACATCTCCATACTTTAAACGATTTAGTAAATTGTAAAGAACATTAGTTAAAATATTAGCGAAGGGCCGAGTAGAAACAACTCTCTCCTGAGCACGGCGGACTTTAGCTGCTGCTACCAAGCGCATAGCTTCAGTAATTTTTTTGGTATTTTTGACCGATTCAATACGATCTCGAATAGCTTTAAGGTTAGCCATAATATTTAGTAATTATTTATCGGACTCTCGTCATGTTGAATCTGTAACTAATTTTTTAATCTCTCATTAAGGGTAAACATTAAGTTTACCCTTACTTGACTAAGCAACAAATACTTGTTTGTATTCTACAATTGCTTCCTTCAACAATTTTTCTGCTTCATCAGTGAGTTTTTTCTCACCCTTGAGAATTTCAACATATTTGGGCTTACTATTAGCTATGTATTCTCTCAGTCCAATTGAGAATTCTAGAGCTTTTTCTACTGGTACCTCATCAATATAACCATTTAGACCAGCATAGGCTATAGATACTTGTTCCCACACAGATAAAGGAGAATTTTCAGATTGCTTTAGAATTTGACGTAACCGTTGACCCCGTGCAAGTTGAGATTGAGTTGCTGCGTCAAGATCAGAAGCAAACTGAGAAAAGGCTTCTAGCTCTGCAAATTGAGCTAACTCTAGTTTTAGTTTACCTGCAACCTGCTTCATCGCTTTTGTTTGAGCAGCAGATCCAACTCTACTAACAGAAATACCTGCGTTAATAGCAGGACGGAAACCAGAGTTGAACAAATCACTGGAAAGAAATATTTGTCCATCTGTGATAGATATCACATTAGTTGGAATATATGCTGATACGTCTCCAGCTTGGGTCTCAATAACAGGTAAAGCAGTCATACTACCTTCACCCAACTCTGGACTAAGTTTAGCTGCTCTTTCTAACAGACGAGAATGAATATAGAATACATCACCGGGATAAGCTTCTCTTCCTGGTGGACGACGTAGTAGTAAAGACATTTGACGATAAGCTTGTGCTTGCTTAGTCAAATCATCATAAATAACTAGGGTATGCTTACCTTTATACATGAAGTATTCCGCTAGGGTAGCTCCTGTATAAGGTGCAAGATACTGTAGAGTAGCAGGATCATTTGCATTAGCTGCAACTACAATAGTGTAGTCCATTGCACCTTTCTCTTCCAATGTTCCTATAACTTGTGCTACGGTTGATGCTTTTTGTCCAATTGCAACATAAACACAAATTACATCTTCAGATTTCTGGTTAATTATAGTATCAATGGCAATAGCAGTTTTTCCAGTTTTACGATCACCAATAATTAGCTCTCGTTGTCCTCTACCGATAGGAATCATTGCATCAATAGCTGTAATTCCAGTCTGCAAAGGTTCACATACTGATTTTCGAGCAATAATACCAGGAGCAGTAGATTCAATTAATCTAAAATCTGATGTCTTGATATCTCCTTTACCGTCAATTGGGCGGCCTAGAGAGTCAACCACCCGACCAACCATTGCTTCTCCTACAGGGACTTGAGCAATTTTTCCAGTAGCTTTAACAGTACTACCTTCTTGAATATCCAAGCCGGTCCCCATCAAAACAGCCCCAACATTGTCCTCTTCTAAATTAAGGGCGATTCCAATCGTTCCGTCTTCAAATTCCAACAATTCTCCTGCCATAGCCTGTTCTAAGCCATGTATCCGAGCAGTTCCATCTCCAACCTGAAGAACAGTTCCGACGTTGGAGACTTGAACACTCTGATCATAAGATTCAATTTGTTGGCGAATAATGCTACTAATTTCGTCAGGTCTGATACTAACCATAATGGGGTTTTTTAACAATTGAATGAACTACAATGAGAGAAAATTATAAGGTTCCGTTAAGACTTACACTTATACGTCGTAACTGGCCTCGAAGACTAGCATCAAATACTTGGGAGCCAATTTTGATAATGAATCCTCCAATTAAATCAGGATCCTTACCTATCTCCATTTCTACTGACTCAGCTCCAGTCAAACCTTTAATTTTATCGCTAATGGCAGAACGCTGTTCCTCGCTTATTTCAGTTGTAACAGTCACTTCAGCGAGAACAGTGTTAGTTAATTTTCTTGCCAAATCTATATATCTTTGGCAGACAGCTTGAAGTAAAGCGATTCTTCGCTTTTCTATTAGAAGCATTACAAAATTACAAAAATACTGATGAGTATTTTTCCCAATAATCTTATTTAGTACAGACTTTTTGTCCTCGTCTTGAATAACAGGAGAACTAATAAAAGCTTTTAGCTCTGAGGAATCTTCTAGAATCTGCAAAACAGTTCTACAGTCTTGTTCAACTAATCTCGTGATTTTATGGGACTCAGCAATAGACATCATAGCTTGAGCGTAGGGCTCTGCAATTTCTGCATTAACTAATGATCCTTTCACTATGAACCTCCTAACCGATTAATGCTACGGTTAATAAGCATTTGCTGAGCATTATTATCAACCTTGGACTTTAATTGCTCTTCTGCCTTGACAACAGCTTGTTCCGCAATTTGTTTCTTCAACTGTGCAATTACTCTTTCTTGCTCAGAGGAAAGATCTGCAGCAGCGGTTTCTTTAAGACGAACAATATCTTGTTCATTCTGAGCTAAAATTTCAGCTTTAATAGCTATAGCTCTTTCTTGAGCAGCTTTGTGAATTTTTTCTGCTTCAATTTGAGCTTGGGCTAATTTTTTCTCTTCCTGAGCCAAAGAAGTAATTGCTTGCTGTTGTTTTTTTTCAGCTTCTTGAATAGACAGGGCTATTGCATTGTGCCTTTCACTGAGGGTATCTCCTATGGCTTTACGTCCGTAGAATATTAAAATACCAACAAGAATGGTTAAGTTGAAAATGTTACTTTCCAAAAAATCGAAATGAAGCCCAATTAAGGGTCCATTTTCAGCGTGACTTTCAGCGACTAATAATAAAGAATCGATCATACCGGTTTATCACCCAAAGGACGGCGTCGTTACTTGATTAACTCTGGACCTAAAAGCTTTTCCAGAATTTGATGACTTAAAACATCGACTTGTTTTTCTAGAACTTTTAGAGCATCTTGGCGCTGTTGTGCAATTTCTTTAGCAACAGCTTCTTTTTTAGCTTGGGCTTCTTGTTGAGCAATAACAATTGCTTCATTAGCAATTATTTTAGCCTCTGACTGAGCTGAAATGACAATCTCTTGAGATTGTTTTCTTGTCTCTGATAATTGTTGTTCATACTGAGCAGCCAGCTCTCTAGCTTTATCTAAATGCTCTTTCCCACCTATTTCTTGCTGACGAATATAATCAGCTCGCTTGTCTAGTACCTCATTAAGAGGCTTATAAAAAATGGCATTTAGAACAACTGCTAATAAGATAAATTGCAATGCCATGACCGGCAAAGTTGCGTCAAAATCAAACATAACTTACTCAACTAGATCTTTTACTTTATGATTGAGAGGCAGCCATATGGCTGCCTCTATTAATCGACTAAATCCTAAATGAAGGGATTAGCAAATAAGAGAACAAGAGAAATTACTAAACCATAAATGGTTAAAGATTCCATAAACGCTAGAGTTAAAAGCAGAGTTCCACGAATTTTTCCTTCAGCTTCTGGTTGACGAGCAATCCCAGAAACAGCTTGACCTGAAGCATTACCTTGACCAATACCAGGTCCAATGGCAGCTAAACCAACAGCTAGGGCGGCAGCAATAACGGAAGCAGCAGCGATAGTAGGATTCATGTTAATTCTTCCTCAATTTTATTGATAAAACAAATTAGAAGCTAATTGTCAACTTAAATAGTTTAGGAGTATAGGTCTTAAAAACAAGACTAGAAATAGTTAGTTCTGTCTCTACAAACTCCCAATAAGTAAGGACCTGAGTTAATAATGGAAACTTTATATCCATCTCCTCTGTCTATTGTCTTACGTTTTGGTCATTTTTGCGTAACAGATATTTTCCTTTTTGATAGTCTGTTTAATTAGAACCTTACTCTTATTAATGTCCTTCTTCCTCTTCTGATTCAATTGCTTCGTGAATATAAGCTCCTGCCAGGGTAGCAAACACTAAAGCTTGAATCGCACTAGTAAATAGTCCTAGTGCCATTAGTGGTAATGGCACTAGTAGAGGAACAAGAAATACAAGTACTCCTACTACTAATTCATCAGCCAGAATATTACCAAACAGACGGAAGCTCAGAGAGAGAGGCTTGGTAAAATCTTCTAAAATCTTAATAGGTAGTAAGATAGGAATAGGTTGAATATAATTAGCAAAATAACCTAAACCCTTCTTGCTAAGACCTGCGTAAAAGTAGGCTAAAGACGTTAGAAGTGCTAATGCAACAGTCGTGTTAATGTCATTAGTAGGAGCAGCTAATTCACCTTCTGGAATTTCTATAAGTTTCCACGGGATTAGAGCTCCTGACCAATTGGAGACAAAAATAAACAAAAATAGTGTCCCAATAAAGGGTAACCATTGTCGATAATGTTTTTCTCCGAGCTGGTTTTTAGCCAAATCTCGTAGAAATTCTAAAACATACTCCATAAAATTTTGCATCCCACTAGGAACTCGTTGAATATTACGAGTTGCAGATAGAGATGCAATAACCAATAGGGCAATGACAAACCAAGAACCAAGGAATACTTGTCCATGTAATCTTAGATTGCCAATTTCCCAGTACCAGTGCTTGCCAACTTCTAAGGCAGCAAAGAATAAGGTGTTTGAAATGTATAAACCATGTAACATTGTCATTAGGTAGAATTTACCAAATCTGGTCACTGAATGGAATCTCAATCGCTCTTTCGCGCTGAAACCATTACGCTTTGTATGGTATAAGCAACTATAGCGACTTTATAAGTCAAAAATCCCAAGAAGACTGGGACAATGTAAAGTTTTTGCCATTGACTAGCCACGATAATTGTAGCCGCAAATAGAATTAATCCTTTATTACCTAATTTCTGTTGTGAGGTTCCAATTCGTTCTACCTCTCTCGCCAACATTTTTAAATAAACAACTCCTACAAGTGCTCCTAATAGATAGCTAAAAGCCAAATGTAAAGAGTGGAATATCCAGACACATATGAAGATGATCCCTGTAAGTACTACGCTTAGCAACATAAGTGTGCGCTGCAACTGATAGTAATCTTTCATAGAATCAGCCTGAATTGTTTCTGTATTAGAAGTTTGAGAGACAGAACTAGTTAATTGCATACAGTTACAGGTTTTTATTTGACTTAAAATCAGCCTATATAAAACCAAGGCAAATTTAAATCTGTAATTCTAAGTGAGGCTCGTAAGAAAACTTGATAAACTGTTGAAGTAAATCATTAAATATTTCCTACTACTTCATCCATCGTGTTAGAGAAAGCCTTAAAGCGAGTCACTGCTAATAATATCATGTTGATGTAACAACATGAATAGAGGTACTGTGCCGGCAGGTATAAGTTAAGAAAGTATTAAACATTTAAATATAAAATACTAGGAAAGTATGATAAATATAGAACAAAAAATGATCATAAAAACTTTAAGCACAGTCATAAATGGCAAATAACATTTAATTAATTACCTATATAGGCAAACGGTTTGCAAAAAAAAAACTATATATTTATTACTTTTTAGGCAATAAGTGATATGGATTACAACTAATGAAGTAATAAGAATTATTACTTTGTGAAAATATTTATTTGTAGAAATGTTTCGATAATGTCTCTCAAGAATAAAACTATTGATTAGTACTTTAGTCATTTAAGAGTGGTTAATTAAAAAAATCAATTTGATTTTTTTAATTAACCACTACAAGCTCTTTGTTTTAAATAATAATTGGCAATATTAAAATTTAAATAAAATATAATGTTACTAAATATAGATGACATAATATTATTAATAGAGATTTATAGCGTATCTTATTTAAACAGACCCACTATATTCCTTAAGATAAATGAAATTTTAGAATTTAATTACCTTTATTTTATTCCGTCACGTTTAAACTGTTAAGTATAAAATTTTATAAGATTTTCTTTCAAGCTTTATAAGAATACTGTGTCTTAGTAATAAAAGCAGCTTGCAAAAAAGATCAAATATCATTTATGTTACTTTTTTAAATTCATGAAAAAATAAGATAATCATGTTCTTAAAATAAGTATCTTATTTTTTTATATTATGCTCCTGACATTTTTTCTATTTTGCTAATATTCCAGAAATGTCTATCTGAGATGAGGTTTTAGAATTCTTTAAATAAATTTTACTCTTTCTATTTATTAACTCAGTTACTAATATGACTAAGAAACCAGAATAACAATTTAATGTATGACTAAGTCACTTATGCTTATTTTCATCCTTTAAACATTGAAATATTAAGTTGATAATTATGTATTTTTTTTATTTGAATTTAAAGATTTAACGTTATATTTTTGATATGATGACTAGTGATTAATATTATTAGTCAATGGTTATCATTAACATAAGAGTAAAGGACATTGAAAAATTATGACCAATACAAATTCTACTCCCTTAATGGGAAAAGCATTACTTCAAAAGGTGAAAGAATTATCTCATAAACCTCGAAGAGAAACTGCTAAAGAGTGTGGATATTATTCAGTAACAAAAGATGGACAAATTCGTGTTAATTTGACCGATTTTTATGATGCAGTTTTAGGGGCTAAAGGAGTTCCCCTTGAACCTGGTTCTACTAAAGATGGGCGAGGCCGTGAACCCACATTTCGTGTTAGTGTCCATAAAAACGGTCAGATTGTCATAGGTTCTACTTATACAGAGCAAATGGGACTAAAACCAGGTGATGAATTTGAAATTAAACTTGGTTACAAACATATTCACCTTAAACAAGTTGATATTGAAGAAAAAGAAGCTGCCTAGACTGTTTTTAATTTCGATAAATGTAAATGACATTACTAACTAGGATTAAAAAAAATAGTCATTAAGCCTATTATTTAGGCTTAATGACTAAGAAGCAAAGAAGATTTTTTTTAGTATTATTAACATCTCACTTTTAGATATGTACCTAAAAGTGAGATATGTTATGGTAAATAATAAATTAATCTATAATCCGCTCCACAATGTCATTAAGAGCAGTACGAAATAGTTTAGATTTGATTCTAAATGGAATTGAATGGGAAGCGATATTATCTTCCCGCTTAATTCAACAATTATCAGTATTTATTAAAACTTTTTCTAGCGAAATTCAAGTTATTTCACTAGTATTTACTTGGTTTATTGTTTGGTCACCTATTGCTTTTTTTATAAGCAAAAAAATTAAATGGAGACCTTTTGAACCATTAAATCCTAGTCAGAAATTATTACTACTCATTCCTTTATATTTATTAGTTCCTCCTTTAATATCCTTAATGTTAATCAGAGAACATAAATCTTTGGCCAACTATGGATTAGTTTTTAAATATGATTTTCTGGTTGACTTTTTTGTAGGTTTATTAATAAGTTTACTTAGTTTAATAGTTTTATTTAAACTAGAAGAAAAATTAGATTACTTAAAATGGAATTTTGAGAATAAAATTACATTAAATAGAATTTTATTACCTACTTTAGGTTTAGCTTTATGGATAGGATTGACAGAAGAATTAATATTTAGAGGAATAATACAAACAATCTTAGAAGATAACCATAATATATTAATAGCCGGTGTTATCTGTAGCATAGTCTTTGCATTACTTCACTTAGTTTGGGAAAGAAAAGAAACTCTTCCTCAACTACCAGGATTATGGTTGATGGGTATGGTTTTAACTGAAGCGAAATGGGTCCATAATGGTGATTTGGGATTACCATGGGGATTACACACAGGATGGATCCTAGGAATTTCTTTGTTAGAATCTACAAAATTGATTACATATAAAGATTTAAAGGGTAATTATATAGTTGGAATTGGACAAAAACCTTTAGCAGGTATAATGGGGGTCTTATCATTACTAGTTACTGGCATCGTTCTGTGGTCTTTTACTATCATTTAAAGCCAACCATAAACTTACAGAACATTATCATAAATAATTAGTTTTATCAAAAATACGTTCTAGAAGTTTTTTAAAACTAAATCATTGATCATAAAATTTATGTTCATTCAATCTTATAAAAATTTTCTGGGTATTGAAAGAGTAACAATTCCAATTACAGGACTACCTAATGATCTAGATCAAATAAAAATTGCTCAGCTATCAGATTTTCACTATGATGGACTCTCTCTTTCTAATTCATTACTCATAAAAGCAATTCAGTATAGTAATGCAGAAAAACCAGATCTGATTTTATTAACAGGAGACTATATTACCAATTCAACTGATTATATATATAATTTAGCTTCACAGTTAAAGTTACTGAAAAGCCAAAAGGGAGTTTATGCAGTCTTAGGCAATCATGATATCTTATACAAAAATGGAAAATCCATAATAACAGAAGCACTAACTCATGCAAATATAAAAGTTCTTTGGAATGAAATTGTTTACCCTTTAGGCATGTATTTACCAATAATTGGATTAGCAGATTTTTGGTCACAAGAATTTAATCCTGAAGTTGTCATAAATAAATTATCTGTATCACAACCTCGTCTAGTTCTGTCCCATAATCCTGATACAGCTAGTATTTTAAAAAAATGGCGTGTTGATTTACAACTATCAGGTCATACTCATGGTGGACAAATCATAATTCCGGGTTTTGGACCATGTTTAATGTTATTCCAAAAAATATATAGAATAACACCTCATAAACTACTAAAATATTTTCCCTTAGCTAAATATAGCTCAAGTATTGTAAAGAATTGGAAATGGAATTTAGGATTACATACAATAGGAAAGAATAAACTATACGTAAATCGAGGATTAGGGACTTATTCACCAGGGAGATTCTTTTGTTCTCCAGAGCTAACAATAATTACTTTGGTTAAAAGTAGTAAATAGTTAATTTGTGCTAAAGACCATATACCAAATTCTTGTTTCTAAATATAATTACTTTTATTTAAGAATTTTAGTAATCGAATTTGTACCAGGGTCAATAATTTTTCTTCCTAAACTTTTAAATTTAATAGCTAAATTAACTTTTTTTTCTGATCCTAAAACATGGGTGACTTCACCTTCTCCGAAACTATAGTGAATTATATGGTCACCAACTGACCATTGAATATTATTGTTTTTAGAGTTATTTCTTTTTTGCGAAGTTTTTTCGATAATTATATTTGTATGATCACTTACTAAGTCTTGAGGAATTTCTTCTAAAAATTGTGAGACAATTTTAATTTCTTTTGATCCCCATACAAATCTTTCCTGAGCATAAGTTATAAATAGTTTTTCTTGTGCACGAGTTATACCTACGTAACACAAACGTCTTTCTTCTTCCAAGGAAAGAGGATCGCTTAAGCTACGAATATGCGGTAAAGTTCCTTGTTCCAAACCTACTAAAAAAACAATAGGAAATTCTAACCCTTTAGCAGAATGTAATGTCATAAGAGATACCTTATTGTTTTCATTCTCTAAATTATCTAAGTCAGAAGAAAGAGATGCATTCGTCAGATAGCCTTGTAAACTAGGATCGTTATTTTCTTCCCGATACTGATTGATGGCATTATATAATTCTTGAAGATTTTCAAGTCTATTATCTGCTTCCTCAGTTTCTTTCTGCTTTAAGTCATTTATGTATCCTGATTTTTGCATTATTTGGTTAAAAATATCTGTAGATAATGATTTAGTTGATTGTTCTTGCAATTCTTTAATCATATGTACAAAACTAAGAACTGCTTTTGAAGATTTTCCCGTCAATGTCATAACACAAGTCTCATCAATAAGTATTTCCCATAAAGAAGTCCTTAATTCTTGAGAAGCTTTTAATAATAAGTCAACGGTTGTTTTACCAATACCACGGCGAGGAGAATTAATAACTCTTAAAAGACTTACAGTGTCATAAGGATTAACAATTAAACGTAAATATGCGATTGAATCTTTAATCTCTTGACGATCATAAAATTTAAACCCTCCTACAATAGTGTAAGGAATATTTCGACGAACTAGAATATCTTCGAATGGTCTAGATTGAGAATTTACTCTGTATAGAAAAGCAATATCTTTCCAGCTTAACTTAGGGTTTAAGCTTATTAATTCTTCGATTTTATTAATAACAAACTCTGCTTCTATATGTTCATTATCTGCTTTATAACAATAAATTTTTTCGCCTTTACCTCTTGTTGCTTTGAGAGTTTTATCAATACGCTGACTATTATTATATATAAGATGATTAGCTGCACTTAATATAGTTTCTGTTGAACGATAATTGTTTTCCAGCTTTATCATAGTTTTAGTTTCTTCATCCGACAAGCCATCTCCAAATTCAGACTGAAAGTTCAATAAAATTGTAAAATCAGCCATGCGGAAACTATAGATAGATTGATCTGCATCACCTACAACGAAAACGGATCTATTTCTCCAACTCCACTCATTCCTATCTATTTTTCCATTTGTTGTTAACAATTGAATCAAAGTATACTGTATTCGATTTGTATCTTGATATTCATCAACTAAAATATGCTTAAATTGAGAATGCCAATAACCTAAAACAGATTGATTTTTTTCAAATAAACGGACTGGAATTAAAATTAAGTCATCAAAATCTAAAGCATTATTTTCAGCGAGTTGAGTCTGGTATTCATCATAGATTTCTGCAATAATACGTCCTTTTGAATAAGAGTGTTCTTTCAAGTATTCTTCAGGAGATAAACCTAAATTTTTAGCGCTACTGATAGCGTAACGAATTGTTCTAGGGTTAAAAGTTTTTTCGTCTAGATTAAATTGTTTTAAAGTTATATTTTTCACAATATTTTGAACATCAGATTCATCAAAAATAGAAAAATTTCTATCCCATTTTCTCTTTTTACTATCTTGGTATTTATTAATATCATACCGGAGTATTCTTGCGCATAGGCTGTGAAAAGTACCTATCCACAATTGTTTCGTAGTCTTTTTATAAATAAAAGAAAGTAGTTTTTTTTGATTAAATTCTGATAAAGAGTCAAATGATTGTCTATAGTTTTTTAAGGAAATTTCTTGAGCGAGAAGATTATCAAGCCTATCTTTCATTTCTTTTGCTGCTTTATTTGTAAAAGTCACAGCAAGAATGGACCCAGGATTAACTTTATTATAAATAATCAAGTTTGCGATCCTGTAGGTGAGAGCACGTGTTTTACCTGAGCCAGCTCCTGCAATCACCAAAAGAGGGCCACAGAAATGCTCTACAGCACGACGTTGAAAGTGATTTAATGTAGAAAGAAAATCGGCAGAAGTAGTCATAAAGATTTAAAAATCAAATGCCATTGTCTGATTTCTTGATTGTAACTTTATTAATCTAATCTAGTAATGATTGAATATAAAGTAAATATAAGTGCTCAGCCTAACACATTAAGTAAAAGAAAAGTTTTTGATTGTACTACGATTCATGAATCAAAATGGAAATTTTCCCCTACAATAGAAGAAGCGGAGACAATTGTTTCCGTTCACTCCTCACACCATACTCCGTCCGGCAATGTTCGGACGGTTTTTTATTAAATGAGAAAATAATAACTTCTAAAATTTACGGAAATTTAAGTAAAAATAAAGAGAGTTTTTCATATGGTAGAATAAAACCCTAGATTATTCTAGAGAAATATGAGCAATTAAAGGAATTCTTATATGTCAGCTGCAGCTCAAGTTACAGATAGTAGTTTTAAAACAGATGTTTTAGAGAGTGAAGTCCCTGTTTTGGTTGATTTTTGGGCGCCTTGGTGTGGCCCGTGTCGTATGGTAGCTCCAGTCGTAGACGAGATAGCAGAACAATACGCGGGGCAAATAAAAGTAGTCAAACTTAACACTGATGAAAATCCTAATACGGCTAGCCAATATGGAATTCGTAGTATTCCTACTCTTATGATTTTTAAAGGAGGTCAAAGAGTTGATATGGTTGTAGGTGCTGTTCCCAAGACAACTCTAGCTTCTACTCTTGAGAAATATCTTTAGTTTCTGTTAGAAATTCAAAACCATATCTAAGAGGTAAGCTTGTCAAGACTTACCTCTTTTTCAATAGAGTTAACCATATTATATGCACCACTCAATGATTAATATTCGAGATCATACTATAGTGTTGATGAATAATTAGAACTCAACATTACTGTTAAGTGATTTCTATAAATACTTTTGAAATATGTAATAAAAATCAATCAGCTAATATTGCAAATTTATGAAATATTCAAGCTATGCTAATTACTAATCTTATTTTACAAAACTAGCGATTACTTTTCCTTTTATTTTTTGCCCTAACCAAAAAGTATTATGACTCAAAGAATAAAGGTTAGAGGGAGAAATTTCCCAAGATTTTTTAGGATCAAAAATAATAAACTCTAAAGGAGAACCTGCTTTAATAGGACTTAAGGGCTCTCCTAAATATTCACAAGGTATATTGCTTAGTACTTTCCATAGTTGAAGTGCCGACAATTTTTTAGTTTCTACTAATTCCTGCCAAAGTAAGGGTAATGCTAGTTGTAGTCCTATTGTTCCTGTAGGAGCGTCTGCAAAAGGTACTGTCTTTTCTTCATAAGTATAGGCATGATGATCAACTGCTACCATGTCTATGATACCTTGTGAGATAGCATCAATTAATACAGTACGATCCTCTAAGTTACCTAGAGGAGGATTCAATCTCAAACTAGAATTATAACTAGCAATTGCTCTTGAATCTAATAATAAGTGCATCCAAGTTGTGCTTGCAGTAATAGGAATACCTCTTGATTTTCCCCACGCAATTAGTTCAACGGAACGACGCGTAGAAATCCTCATTAAATGAACAGGAGTTTGAGTAGCAGCTACTATCTCTAGTATTGCCGCAACTGCTGTAGATTCTGTTATCGAAGGATTAACCTGAAGTCCACAACTAATTGAAGAGAAACCTTCTCTTATTACTCCATCTCCTCTTAAAGAAAAACAATCTGGAACTAAAGCAATAGGTTTACCTAGAGGTTTAAGATATTCTAGTAATCGCCATAGCATTCCTAAATTTTCTATTTCCCGATTGTCTGTAAATCCTAAGACTCCATTCATTGCTAGTTCTTGTAACTCTGCCATTTGTTTTCCTTTCGCATCTTTTGTAAGATTTCCCCAAAAATTTAGTTTTACAGAAGAAATTTGTTTTGCTCTTTGTTGCAAATAGGAAAGAGAAGTTAAGTTATCAACTGATGGAATAGTTTGAGGAAGAATACCAACACGGGTGAACCCTCCTGCAATGGCAGAGGCTGCTAAAGTATCTAATGTCTCTCTAGTTTCATAACCAGGTTCTTCACTATAGCTATATAAATCCATTAGTCCGGGAGCAAAAATAAGATCTTTACCATTAATAATTTTTACTTCTGAAAAATCTTCATTTAGGTGATGATCTATCTTAAGAATTTTTTCTCTATCTAATAAAACATCACAAATGGAATGAGTATTGGCTACAGGATCTAAAACTTGAATTTGTCTCAATAAGGTTAAAGAATAAGTTATCATATTAAAATTAAAGTTAAACAAGCATTCTGACTAGATTCTCAATACTTAAAGATAATATATTTATTTTTCGATTAATTTAAGTTATTTACTATATAAATAATTATCACATAACTGATTAAACTTCTTATACTTTACTAAATAGCTTTTTATATGAGAATTTAATTCTTTAGATTAGTTAATATTTCTAATAATCGGTCTGGTTTTTAATAAAAGAAGTTTTCATTTATTACTTTTTTTAAAATGTTTAATTAGTATTTTTTTACTATCAAAGTAATCTAGTAAAACTATTACTTAATTTTTTTTATTTTTAATGTGATGAATATTTAAATATTATATTACTTGAAAGTACCAATAGTATCTTTAAATATAAGAACTTGTTCGTCAGCATAACCAGCAAAGGTTCTACTTATAATAAGTTTGATTTTGATACCTAAACCAGATTGTAGGTATTTTAGATCAATAGGTAGTTTTCCAATATCGATTATAAATTGATTACCGTTTAAAATAACTAACTCATCTGGAATATTTCCTCTATATTTTGTACTATAGTCAGAAACAGGTCGTAACCATGGATCTGAATAAGTAACACTATAAATAATACTGAATTTAGTTGAGACTAAATGAGACTCGTCTGCTTTATCAATTAACTTAAACTGTAAATTTTTTCCTTTCCCAGAAATCTCTTGAGCTTTTAAGCGAGTTACATCACTTTTTTTTATGGAGTTATGAACTATAAATTGCGTAATTTTTTTATGTTGTTGTGTGGTTGCTTCTATCCAAATATCATCAGGAATATTGACTAAGATACCTTTGTTACTAATGTATTGTAAGGTTACTTGCTCATGAGAAAATTTATTAAAGGATTGAGGGGCATTCCAAATTAATAAAAAAGAATGTTCTAGTCTTTCTATTAGTGCTAGATACTGATCATTAATTATGGAAGCAGGACTAAATAAAGAAGATGCGTTATTCTTAGTTTCCCAAATGTTTTTTGATAATAAATAGCCCTTATTTTTTAAGGTAGACATACTTACTGTTATTGCTGATTTGTCAGGTTCAAGAGGTTTATCAAGATTTATTAAAGTTAAATAACCTCTTTGTCCATCCTTTCCAAAAGTTCCACTGACACCATTGGATCCATTTTTACCATCTTGACATTGAAACTTTAAAGTTGTGCAGCTATAACCAGATTTACCTGGATTATTATCGCAACTTTCTAGTGCCCAATAAGAACTGTTACAACGACATCCTTCTCCTCCAATGCCACCTCGTCCTGGTTTTCCACCTTGTCCTCCTGATGCATTAACAAAAATTTTGCTTAGATTTTCAATATTACTTGTATATAAAGTCAATGAACCTCCATTCCCTCCATTCCCTCCATTCCCTCCACTACCACTATTACCACCATCAGAGGCTTTTAAGTGATATTTAACATCTAGAGGTTGAGCTTTACATTTTGCATCTTTGCCGTGTTCTCCATTTTCTCCTGGTTGTCCGTTTTCCCCTGCTAAATCTAGATCTAGAGGAGAGTCATCAATAAAAATAGTTAAATCTTCGCTATTTTTACCATCTTCTCCTGATGTGCCATGATGAGCATTAATACCATTCTCACCGAATGTTGTTACTTCAGTAGCAATTGCAGATTTTATATAAAATTTAAGTGCTACAAATGATGAAGAAATAATAAGAATTTGAGGGAAAAGTATAAAAAAAAGAAGTTTAATTAATTGCATTTATTCGTTACATGGTTAACGATATTAAAATTATAGAAGACTATGTATTACAAAATTTTGTTTCTTAAATGCTATTTTACTTACTATTAATAATAAAATTAACTTAGCAAAATTTAATTTATAATTAAATTTATAAATATAAACAACTTTAGAATTTGAATCTAAGTTTTAAGTATTGTTTGTATTTTATAGACCAAATGTTTAATTGCCTTTTGTATAAGTAAAATATTATTAAAGTGTATTGATGAATTCTTCTATTCTATCCATTCCTTTTTTAATAGATATTAAGTCAGCAGCATAAGAAACACGTATACAATCATCATTACCAAATGCTTGTCCTGGAATAACAGCAACTTGATATTTTTCCAACAAATCATTTGAAAATTGTATAGAATTTTTGCTTATTTGACTAATATCAATAAATACATAGAATGCTCCCATTGGAATGGGACAGCTTATTTGAGGAATTGATGCAACTCTTTTAAGGACGCTGTTACGACGATTAGTAAAAGCATTTAACATTTCCTGAACACATGCTGAAGATTCTTTCTCTTTCAGTGCAGCAATGGCTCCATATTGAGCAAAAGTGCAGACATTAGAAGTACTATGGCTTTGAACAGTACTAACAGCCTTAATTAAGTTACTAGGACCAGCCAAATAACCTAAACGCCATCCTGTCATAGCATAACTTTTAGAAAATCCATTACTAATAATTGTTTTTCTAAGAATATCTTTTCCTAGTGCTCCAATACTGATGTGTTTTGTTTTAGAGTATAAAATTTTTTCATAAATTTCATCAGAAACAATCCATATATCATATTTTATAATTATTTCTGCTAACTTTTTAAGTTCTTGATATGTATAGACTGCACCAGTAGGATTAGAGGGAGAATTAAGAATAAATAATTTTGTTTTTGGAGTAATAGCCTTTAATAACTGTTCCGGTGTAATTTTATAATTTGTTTCTGCTTTAGTTTCTACAATAACAGGTATACCTTTCGCTAGTCTAACCATTTCAGGATAACTAAGCCAATATGGAGCAGGAATAATTACTTCATCTCCACTTTCTATCAGAGCTAACATTAAATTAAATAATGAATGCTTACCTCCATTTGTTACGATAATATTATCAGGAGTGTAATCAAGTCCGTTATCTTCTTTTAGTTTATTTACTAAAGCTTCTTTTAATGCTAATTCACCTGATACAGGACCATACTTAGTCTTTCCTTCCTGTAAAGCTAATATTGCTGAGTTTTTAATATGTTGAGGTGTATCAAAATCTGGTTCTCCTGAACTAAGATTATAGATATCTATGCCTTGTGTTTTCATCTGTTTAGCTTTAGCAGCAATACCAAGGGTTATCGAGGGAGTAATTTGCTTTACTCTTGCTGCTAGTTGATTCATATTCACTCTTTCAAACCTGATATATTACTATTAATTACTCTACAACATTTCTTTTACAATACACTTTTAGTAACATTTTCTTTTTTCTTGAATATAATTTTTTTTATAACAATTAGTAACATTTCAGTTGATTAATATTATTAAATATCTATATGGTTCATATAGATATTTAATAAAAATGTTTAATATCTATACTTTTTTTATTAAATAATTTTCAACTATAAGATTTATCAATTATTAGCTATATTATTTTTTATCTTATTAACAAAGTATTTATTGAGGTTTCACTCCAACGTAATAACCAGCTTGGTTGAATTCCTAACATTATAATTAAAACTGCTAAAAGCAATGCTGGAGAACGCTCAGACCAGTATATACGAGGAATATCAATTAATCTTGGAGTTAATCTTCCAAAAAAAACACGATTTACCATCAATAAAAAATATACTGCGGTTAGTCCACTACCTATCAAACAGAGCAAAGTTTGAATTGGAAAAACAGGAAAACTACCTCGAAATACAAGAAATTCTGCAATAAAACCAATCATCCCAGGAATACCAGAACTCGCCATTACTCCAAGAATAATTAAGCTTCCTGTAATAGGTAATCCGTTCTGTGAGTTGAATAAACCAGATAAAAAGTCTACATCACGACTACCTGTTTTTTCATAAACAATTCCCACAAGAAAAAATAATAAGGCAGAGATTAATCCATGACTGATCATTTGAAAAACAGCAGCATTCAAACTTAATGAAGTGTTTGCAGATAATGCTAACAAAACATAAGCCATGTGAGAGATAGAAGAATAAGCGACCACTTTTTTCATATCTTTTTGTGCTATGGCACAAAAAGCTCCATATAATGCACTAATAACAGCTAAAGTTGCCAACATAGGAGACAAATATATCCATGCATCTGTAAATAAGCCAACGCCAAAACGTAATAACCCGTAGGTACCTAGTTTTAGTAAGACTCCAGCTAATAAAATTGAAACAGGAGTTGAAGCTTCTACATGTGTATCTGGTAGCCAAGCATGAAAGGGAACAATAGGAATTTTAATGCTTAAGCCTACCAATAATGGAATTAATAGAAACAGCTGATGTGTAGGAGATAGAGAATGAAAACGCAAAGACCAGTAATTAAATGTAGGTATACCTGATAACCATACCAATCCCAAGAAAGATATAAAAATGAAAATTCCAGAAATAGATGTATATATTAGAAACTTAATAGAAGCATAATCACGTTTTATCCCTCCCCAAATTACAAGTAAAAAATATAGTGGAATAGTTTCTAACTCATAAAAAATAAAAAATAAGAGTAAATCCTGTGATAAGAAAGCTCCAGAGATACCGCTGTTTAAAATCAATATTAGTCCGTAGTAAAACCTTTGTCTTTGGATATTTTTACTACTGCTATAAATAGTAATTAAAGTAAGAAAATTATTGAGACATACCAAAGGTAATGATAACCCATCGATTCCGAGACTATAGTTTAAACCAATTCTATCTATCCAAAGAAAAGATTCATAGAATTGTATTTCGGGATTGCTTACATTAAATTTAAAGCCAATAGCTATAGTTAAGGCTAATAAGATGACTGATATGAAAATAGCAAATAAACGACAATAGTCATTATCTTGCTGTTTAAAAAAAAATATTATTAAAATAGCACTTAATAAAGGTAACCAAATTAAGCAACTAAGAACTGGCAATTTTTTAACTCCTAGAATATAAAGAAATACTCATATAATAATTATTAATTATTATGATCTATGGTTGAAAAAAACACTTTTAGCATTCTATCTACAATATTCTTATTTAAGAATAAAAGCTCATTAACATAATGAGTTAATCGAAGTAACGTTAGAAATTAATAGTAATTGATTCTTAAACAGAAACCATACTAGTATACTAAACCATAATCCTGAACATATTGTTAACACATATAATTGTAATTGTCCTGAACTAGAATATTTTAAAATACTACTACTAAAGAAAACTATATAACTAATTAAATTATTCAGTCCATCAACAATATAACTGTCAAACCAGGATGTGATCCACGAAATATTTTTAACTAAGCTTACAACAGTCACAGCATAAACCTGTTCTAAGTAAAAATCATGAGCAAATATATTTTGAAAGAAATGTAACCATAAATTGGTAGATCTTTTCCTAGATACTGTATATGCAGTCCCGAACAAACATCCAAACAAACCTGATACAATAATTAGAAGACATACTGGACTAATTACAGATGGATAATTAGTTAATATTGTAAACACTGGAGAAAGTTCTGATTTCCAGCGAATAGGTATTATAGGCTCAATTAAAACAAAAACTATTAAAACTACCATTGGGAACGACATAAACCAAGTAACTTCTGGTGTTCGTTTAGTTTTATTTTGAAAAGTTCCTAAAAAAACAGTACAAAAAACTCTAGTCAGATTAAAAGCACATAAAGTATTAATTATTAATAAAGTAACTAGTAAGTAAGGAGAAATACCCCAATAACCATCAAGCCAACTTCTCCATGTCCAAAACATTCCCATAGGGAACGACGCGATCAAACCAGTTAAACCGACAAGAAAAGCAACAGTTGTAACTGGCATTCTTGACCAGAGACCTCCCATTTCTGTAATATTCTGGCTATTTGTAGTGAAGATAACAGACCCAGCACTCATAAATAAAAGTGCTTTTGGAATTGAATGTGCGTAAATTAATAAGAAAGCAATATCAACATGACCTAAACCAGCAGCAATAAATACTAAACCTAAATAGGTACTTGTAGAGTGACATAAAGCTCTTTTAATATCTATTTGAGCCATAGCTATTAAGGAAGTACCAATACCAGTAACAACTCCTAAAATAACTAATACATTAGAGGATGTTGAGGATAAAGCAAAAAGTGGTTGGAGCTTGATAAGGACATAAGCTCCAGCAGATACAACTATAGAGTTTCTCATAATGCTCGCAGGATTAGGTCCTTCCATAGCTTTATCCAACCATAAATTTAGAGGAAACTGAGCACATTTACCTGTTAATCCTGCAATAAGCGATAATCCCAATAAAGTTATATTTAACGTGGACACTGAAGTATTTAAAGCCCAAGTTTCTAATTCAGAAAAAGTTAACCCTTCTCCGTAGCTTGATAAAGCTACCAATCCCATAAAGAAAATTATATCTCCTACTCTTTTAGTTAAAAATGCATCTCTTGCTGCTGTTTGTACTAATGGTTGAGCATACCAAAAACCTACTAAAAGATATGTAGATAAAGTTAAAATTTCTAAAAGTCCATAACTTAATAATAAAGAATCACTAAGGGCGATACCTCCTAAAGATGCTTCAAAAATTCCCATCATTCCCAAAAAACGCGCTAGCGACCAATCTTTTTCCATATAACCTAAAGCATAAACTTGAGATAAAAAGCTAATACAAGTAATAAGCTCTAAAGCTCCCAAGCTAATTGGAGACAATTCAACAGATAAAGATAGATGTAAATTAGCTATATTTAGCCAATCAAAGGCTAAATGTTTAACTGGTTTTCCCCAAATTAGGATAAAAGCAAAGGAACTATGGATAAATGCTAGGCAACTCATTAATAAATTTAAATAAGCTCCAAAAAGAGGACCAATTCTGAGAGTAATATTGATTGACCAAGGTAGGGAAAATAGTGTACCTATCAAACCATAAAAAGGAATTAGCCAGCTACTATACAGAAAAAAAATACTCATTTATAGTGATTAATTTACTTTAATAAAATTAGTCCAGAAAATATTATTAAAACCATATACTATCTTTTGCTATTTTTATAAGGTAATTTATGTCTGAAACTATCTTATAAAAAGCTTTTAATCTTAACTATATAATTAATATTTAGCTTATATCAAACTAGTTCTTAAAATTATCAAGTCAAAAAAATTAGTATTGGTTGTTACCACATAAACTACTTACAATTTATAGATTATATACTTTCTCTATAATCAAAATATAGTTTTTTTATATAGTAAAATTACTGAATGATATCACAAGATTATTTATGATATTTAGAATTAATATATTGATATTAATTAAATTTTATAGTTTTCTGCCAAGTTTTTATAAACATCCTAAAATAATTAGTCATATAAAAATTTGATTTAATTTTAATTTTTATATCAGGAATCAGATTTTAATTAATTTGTTAAATAATGATTTTCCTGTTTTACTAAATACAACAATAGATCGATTACGTTTAAATAGAATAGATCCTACGGCAACGTTAAAACTAACATACTTGTGAATATAAGATTGTGCCTTTTTATCAATTGTTTCAGCAATTGATTGATAAATTTTAGCACTCCATTGACTTTTTGTTTCCTCGTCTAAACTTCTTAAAAAAGCTAGAGCATCCTCTGCTGTTTGACACTTAAATAAAGTTTGTAAGTTTTTTGATGGTAATCCGACTTTAACTCCATGAGTTATTAATACTTCTAATCTTCCATCTGCTAGATGATGGTGAGTGTTAAAGATACCTCCTGCAAGCTTAATTAACTTTCCATGGTATCCAAACAATATAATAGAAGTAACTTTTTCGATTCCAGCCATTATTAACAATGGTCCTATCCAGTTAGCTGTCTTAATTAAATTATGAGAATTAATACCCATACTTTTAGCTAAAGATAAGCCATTTTCTCCTAAGCAAAATACTAAAGTATCAGTCTTTCGAGACTTTTTTTGTAATTCTTCTTGACAATTTTGCAATTGGCTAGCTGTGCTTAAAGGTCTAGATATACCAGAAGTTCCTAGTAGTGATAATCCTTTGATTATCCCAAATGCTTCATTTGAAGTCTGTCTTGAAAGTTTCTTTCCTTCTGGCAAAATAATTGTAACTATAATTTTTTCTGTTGAAGTTAAATAAAATTGTAGATTGTATCTTAATAGTTTCTCAGCATAGGAATAAATAGCATCTTTAAAATTATTATGAACTTGTTTACCAACACCTTCTCCTCCCTGTATAGTAACTTGTTCTTGATTATCTTTATATTTCTTTAACTCTACTATTACCCAGATTGGAGTATTCCTAGTTAAATCAAGATTATCCCCTGGATTACTAATAGTAATTGCTAAAGATTGATTTTGTTGAATCTTAGCTATTTGATTAATAGAAATAGTTACTATTTCTGATGGCTCAACCAAATCAAGGTAAACCTTTTCATTAATTTTTCTTTTTTGTAAACGAAATAAAGCTGCGATTGCTGATGCACAAGCGAATACAGGTAAGGTATAACCATAGGAAGCTGTTGTATTATTCATAATATTTCCTTAGTACTTAGATTAAAAGAACAGTGAGGGCAAGAAATACTTTTTGTAGAATAATTAGATAAACTATATGCATCAGCAATAGGATAACCACATCCTGTACACATTTTATAGTTTCCTTTCTCTAGCTTATGCTTAACAGCAACTCTTTCATCAAACACAAAACACTCTCCTTCCCATAAACTTTGAGATTCAGAAATATTTTTTAAATAGTTTAAAATTCCCCCTTTAAGGTGAAAAACTTCTTTAAATCCTTTTTTCAATAGATATGATGAAGCTTTCTCACATCTTATTCCTCCAGTACAAAACATAGCAACTTTTTTGTGTTTCTCGGGATTTAAATTGTTTTTAATATAACTGGGAAATTCTCTAAAGAAATGAGTTTGAGGGTTGATTGCACCCTTGAATGTCCCAATTGCTATCTCGTAAATATTTCTTGTATCAATTACAGGAATTTCTTCATTTTCAAGTATATTATTCCACTCTTCAGGATCAACATAGGTTCCTACTTGTTGCTCAGGATAAATTTCAGAAATTCCTAGAGTTACTATCTCCCGCTTTAATCGAACTTTAATACGTTTAAAAGGAAGATAGGAAGACATAGAGTATTTAACTTCTAAGTCTATAAAACGGACATCCTTTTTTAAGTAATCAACAATTTTATGAACATTTTCAGAAGTTCCTGCAATGGTACCATTTATTCCTTCCTGGGAGAGTAGTATAGTTCCTTTAATACTGTGATCTTGACAATACTTGAATAGTGATGACTTTTTTTCAGCATATTCAGAAAAAAAAATAAATTTATAGAAAGTGGCAACAATATAAGACATAAAAAATAATTTTATAAATCACTATGACAGAATAATAACAAAAAAACTTTTAAAAATTTAATATATGAGTTTTCAAGAGGTATAAGTATTCGCTTTAATTTGAAGTGAGGCTAACTATATACCTAAAATAAACTAATTACATGAGATGTTAAAATTAAAAAAAATTAAAAAACTTGCATATTTATACTATTGTTATGTATACTAGTAAAGGTTAAGAAAAAAGCCATAATTTGGTTTGATTCTTAAGTAATCTTGGGGGTTTAGCTCAGTTGGTAGAGCGCCTGCTTTGCAAGCAGGATGTCAGCGGTTCAAATCCGCTAATCTCCATAAGCGTCCTAATTGTTGTTTGTATTTAAAATGAGAACCTCAACTAATTATATCGATTGAAATCATTAAAATTTTATTCACAATTAGTGGCTACTTATTCAATAGCATAACTTTATAAAATTTTTTAGTAATTTTATATGATAAACTCTATTCCTTAAACCTATACATCTAAGTCCGTTACAATCTAAAATGAGATGAATTTTACTATTTTAAATAATACTTGTGAATGCCTCACTAAACTTAGTTTTTGAATTTGATTCTATAGAAGCTGCTTTAGCTGATATTAAAGTTGGTCGCACCGTCATCGTTGTAGATGATGAAAACCGAGAAAATGAAGGTGATCTTATCTGTGCTGCTCAGTTTGCCACTCCTAGCATTATAAATTTTATGGCGACAGAAGCAAGGGGATTAGTCTGTCTAGCTATGAATGGAAAGCAATTGGATGATCTAGATCTTCCTCTAATGGTTACTAAAAATACTGATAGCAACCAAACTGCTTTTACTGTAAGTATTGATGCATCACCTAATTTTGGTGTCACTACTGGTATATCTGCAGAAGATAGAGCAAAGACTATCCAAGTTGCTATTGATCCTAGTACACAACCTGAAGACTTAACCCGTCCCGGTCATATATTTCCGATTCGTGCAAAAGTTGGAGGAGTGCTTAAACGTGCTGGTCATACCGAAGCAGCCGTAGATTTATCTAGGTTAGCAGGTTTATATCCTGCTGGTGTAATTTGTGAGATACAAAACCTAGATGGTTCAATGGCTCGTCTTCCAGAACTTATTGACTATGCTAAAAAACATGATTTAAAGCTTATTAGTATCGCAGATCTAATTAGTTATCGTCTTCAACATGATCGCTTTGTTTATAGAGAAACGGTTTGCCAATTTCCAAGTAAATTTGGAAGGTTTCAACTATATGCCTATAGAAATGTATTAGATAATACAGAACATGTTGCAATCGTCAAAGGGGATCCCAATAAGTTCAAAGAACATCCAGTAATGGTAAGAATGCATTCAGAGTGTTTAACAGGTGATGCTTTAGGATCATTACGTTGTGATTGTAGAATGCAATTACAAACTGCATTAAAAAAAATAGAAGAAGCAAAAGTAGGGGTTGTTGTTTACCTCAGGCAAGAAGGTAGAGGTATTGGATTAATTAATAAGTTAAAAGCTTATTCACTACAAGATATAGGCCTTGATACTGTGGAGGCAAATGAAAGATTAGGATTCCCTGCAGATTTAAGAGATTATGGAATGGGAGCTCAGATGCTGAATGATCTGGGAGTAGAAAAGATTCGTCTTATTACTAACAATCCAAGAAAAATTGCAGGACTAAAAGGATATGGATTAGAAATAATTGAACGTCTTCCATTGTTGATAGAGTCTAACGATTACAATTCTAATTATTTGACAACAAAAGCAGAAAAATTGGGACATTTACTTTTACAAACTTATTTGGTAACTGTTGCGATTGACTGGAAAACAGACATCAGTTCAGTTACAGAAAACTATCGATACTTAGAACAAATAAGAAATGTAACTCGTTCTCTAGAACTTTTCCTGCAAGAAGAAGTTAGACCATTAGCAAGTGCTTTATTTGAACAACCTTCAACAATATTTCACCTAGGATTTAAACAGGTTCAGACAATCGACAAAAGTTGGTATTGTGATGTTAATAATAGAAATGTAAAAGCTATTATAGAAATCCTTGACAATTTATCGGGCTGGACAAGTATCAAACGACTAGAATTTTTGATTTCTTCCGAAGATGATCCAATGTCAGGTTTACAAGTGGGTATTAAGCGTCGCGTATTCTCTTTAAATAGAAAACTTTCTCAAAGTACGTTTCCTTGGGAGAAGCAAACTATTTACAGTTTTACTTTATAAAATTTATATCGATAAATGGTAAATACTATATACATGTAAGATCACTATAGATAGTATAAAAAAATGTTTTATAGTCGTCGTAGTTTTTTAATAATTATAGGCAGTATATTTGGAAGCAAAGCTTTTTCTCTAATACGAAGTTCTCTAAATTTTAGTAAAAATGTCGGTGTCCCCAAGCAAAACTTAAATTTTTCAAACAAAGTATTAGCTATACCATCTAGTACTACTTCCTCTACTAATCTGTCAAATTCTATAAAAAAAAAAGTAAGGGTAATTGTTATTAGCGACCTTAACGATAACTATGGAGCGACTACTTATAGTCCAGAAGTGATTAAGAGTATATCTTTAATTAAGCAATCGAAACCTGACCTAGTTTTATGTGCAGGAGATATGATTGCTGGTCAAAAATATTCTTTAACTAAAAAGCAAATACAAGCAATGTGGATAGCTTTTGATATTCATATCACTTCACATCTAAAACAACTAAAGATACCTTTTGGATTCTCTCTTGGCAATCATGATGCCTCAGGAGCAATATATAAAAATCAATTAACTTTTTATAAAGAAAGAATTTTAGCTTCTCAATTTTGGAATAATTATCAACATATTCCTGAATTAGATTTTATTGATAAAGGTAAATTTCCTTTCTACTATACTTTTAAACAAAATAGTATATTTTATTTAGTTTTAGATGCCTCTACCCATATTATCTCTAAGGAACAATTAATTTGGATCACAAATAGTTTAGAAAGCTTTGACTCTAAGCAAGCAAGTCTTCGTTTTGTTATTGGTCATCTTCCCTTATATCCTATTGCAGTAGGAAGAAATAATAATGGTAACTTCATTAAAAATGGGGAAAAATTACAAATTTTATTAGAGAAGCATGATGTTCATACTTATATTAGCGGTCATCAGCATTCCTACTATCCCGGTAAAAAAGGTAACTTAGAGTTGCTATATAGTGGAGCATTAGGAGGAGGTCCTCGTAGATTATTAAATAGTAAATCACCTCCTATAAAAACATTGACAATAATTGATATTTCTCTACCATTGAAACAAACAAAATATACTACTTATAGTATGAGTAATTTGCAAATTTTAGATATTAAAACATTACCAAAATCAATTGGTAATATCCATAGAAAAGATATATCTTCCCTAAAAAATATTTAACAATATATAGATCAAGAGAATATTATGATTGAAACAAATATAACTTATTTTATTAACATTTTTGAGGAAGATTATGACGGACCAGTTATTAATAACTAAAAAAATTTCCTTAACTATAATATCTATACTAGTGCTAAGTTTTTCTGAAGATTGTGCCCGAGCTAGTGATCCTTTTCGTAAAGTTAACCCAAGACCTATTGGAAAGAATACCGTCACAGCTCTTACTGAAATATTTAAAGAAGGTAATTACCTAGAAGGCAAATATTATTTAAAAAAAGCCATAGAAGCTGAAAGTAACGAACCCTTATCTCATGCATTGTCAGCATCATTAGCTTTTGCAGATCAGGATTGGGAAACTATGATAAAGTCTGCAAGTAAGACTTTAGCTGTGGCTAAAAAACTAGAATCTAGTGATTTGTTACGAAGTAATTTATATCAAGCGGTAGGTCATTTCCTTGAAGGAGCATATGTATCTGCAATGCATGGTCCTATAGGAGCAGCTGATAAGTTGCAGTTAGTTCTTAAGTATCTTGATAAAGTTGCAGACATTGATCCAGAAGATCCAGAATTTAACTTGTTAAAAGGGTATCTTGATCTATTATTAGCAGTTAATTTACCATTCTCCACACCAGAAGATACTATTACAAATTTTGAGAAGTATGCAGCTCCAAAATATCTGGTTAATCGTGCTTTATTCGCTGCTTACCGAGATTTAAAAAAATATACTATGGCTATGGATTATATTAACATTGCTCTTCATAATAGTCCTAATAACCCTGAACTACAGTACTTTAAAGGACAATTACTTCGTAAACAGGGTAAAGCTCAAATAAATGACAGAATAAGTTTTAATTTGCTTAATGAAGCGTATAAGCATTTTGATAAAGCCATGACTAAATTTAGCGAGTTGCCAAAAGGTATTCAAATTCCTTTGCGATATGATCATCAAACTGTACAAAATGAAATAAAGAATTTTAACTTAGAAGTTTCTACAACTTTCAAAGTTAAATAAGTATTTTATTACCCTAAGGTACATAAAATACTTATTTAACTATATCCAAAGATATCAGTGAATATTTAAGACTTTTATAGCTTGTTGATTCTCAACAAAAATTCTTATCTTTAGTTATGCTAATAGTGAAAGTTATTTTTTAAAGACAAAAATTGTAATATTATGACTATTTTCGAAGGTACTTTTGCAGAAGATTTATCTAATATCCGTTTTGCCATCGTTATAGGTCGTTTCAATGACTTAGTAACCAATAAACTTTTATCAGGATGCCAAGATTGCCTGAAGCGTCATGGAATTGATATAGATCCCCAAGGTAATCAAGTTGATTATGCTTGGGTTCCTGGTAGTTTTGAGGTTCCATTAGTTGCACATCAATTAGCTTTATCAAATAAGTATAATGCTATTATTTGCTTAGGAGCGATTATTCGTGGTCAAACGCCACATTTTGATTATGTATCAGCAGAAACAGCTAAAGGAGTAGCTGCAGTAGGATTTCAGACTGGTATACCTATAACTTTTGGTATTTTAACTACTGATACTATGCAGCAAGCTCTAGAAAGAGCAGGTATCAAGAGTAATCAAGGATGGAATTACGCTTTAAATTCTTTGGAAATGGTAAGTTTAATGAAGAAAATAAAATCTTCTAACCCTACCAGTAATTTTTAAAAATTTGCAGTAAATATCAACATATTATTTTTCTAAAACAAGTAATAATCTATATTAGAAAACAATATGTTTCAGTATCGAATTTATTTAATAATAAGTTTGATTATTAATAGTTCATTTTATTATTAAATCATTTACTCAAAAAGTTCATAAAGCGTTGTATCTCAGTCAAAAAACCTGTCCTTGAAAGTTGACTAACATTATGATTGCTAGCTGTAACTTCGTTGACAATTAACGATTCCAAATCTTCTTGGCTGGGCTTATGATTCTTTTTATTTATTAGTTGGTAACTTTCTTCCTTTCTAGAGTAAGTATACCAAGGGGAACAGTATGAGTGTACTATTAAAAATTCATCTAATGGATGGAAATAATAGACAGATTCTAAAGTATTAAGAAATCGTTTTTGTATTTCACGTGCAACATATCCAATACCTACAATAGACATATCTTCAAACTGAGGAATCAAGAAAATAATAGGACGGTTATTGGCCAAGCTACATAGTTTCTCTATAGCTCCTATCTCAGTAAAAGAAGGAGCTACTAATAGTAGAATTTGATCTGTTTCTAATAATTTATTTTCTATAGTAATTCCTCGATTTCCTAGATCACTTATCTCAAAAATAGTCTTTCCCCAGTCACGACGAGCCAATGCGGCAGATCCTGTATCAGGGAAAAATACTTTTAGTCCTGATTCTTTATTTTCAAATATGGATATAAACTCTAAAGTTAAATCTTGTGATTGAAGAGCAATTTCTGGAATAATTATTTCTATACATATACGTTTAACACCTGCTTCTAGAGCAATTTTTGTGGCTTCTTTTGCCTGAGATACAGCTTGTTCTAAACTCACAGGAATTTCAATCATATTGCTACCAGCTACTACTATCTTAACTGTCGGCATTCTACAAGAAGAATGGCCAATAAACAATAAAAATATGGTAATTGTTTTAGTTTAATTTTTTATAAAAACATTGAATATTCTTTAAACCATTATGTTTCTTCGTAAACATTTACAAAGAAACATAATGATTCATAATTTCATAGTGATTTTTAATAATAGTGAAGATTAAAAATATAGAAAACAATTAGTCATAAAAGTTCAATACAAGAAAAAGAAAAATTCTTAATCAAAGAATTTTCTTTTTCTTGACCCTTAATAATACGATTACTTAAGATATAGTAATTTCCAACTTTATGATAACTATCCTCAAAATCTCTTTTCTCTGTTTTTACTTGTCCCGTTTTAGGGTCATGATAAATAGAATCATAGCAATGTGATAAATACCCTTCTCCAGTATCATGACTACTAAAGGTATTAATCGTAACGACGATACCATGAATATGACGGTGAACATGACAGATCTCATTATTGTACACTTTATAACTATCTCCTTCTGATTTACCACCCATGAGAATTTCTACAAAGCCTTTTTTATCTACACTACCATAGCGAAAAAAATTTTGACTATGGGTATCTTCAAACGAGCGACGTACTCGATGAATAGTAATTTCCCATAACTGAGATTTAATTTGAGCTAAAGCTTCTTTATCTTGAATATTAAATACTTCTGAGGAAAGATCTTTGTTAATCTTAATTTGACCAGAAAATACTTGATCATTTTCTTGAAAAGTTATATTTGCAGTGTATCCTGGAAAGTTAATATCCCAAGTATAACGATTTTCATATGCGGCACGAAATAAATCTCTAGCATCAATAGTTTTTTCACTCATGAAGTTTGTTGTTACCTTTATATTAAAAATTGGAAGAGTTTAGCACCCTCTACTTTAGCAGGATGAAGTCTAAAAAATAGAAAAACTAAATTTGAAATTTTTATTTAATTGTTAATAGTGTTTGCATATGTAAAATTATTAAATTTCTATCGGAACGTGATTAAATTACTAAAATTATGCTGTTTTATGAACCCCTTTATCAAAAGTATCGCCCTCAAACTTTTAGTGACCTAGTAGGACAAGAGCCAATTGTCATAACTCTAAGTAATGCTGTTAAAACTCAGCGGATATCTCATGCTTACCTATTTACAGGTCCTCGAGGAACAGGCAAGACATCTAGTGCCAGGATTTTGGCAAAATCTATTAATTGTTTAAAATCAGATGTTCCTAGTGTATCTCCTTGTGGAAGTTGTGAAGCATGTAGAACTATAGTTAAAGGCTCTTCATTGGATGTTATAGAAATTGATGCAGCAAGTAATACAGGAATTGATAATATCCGTGAAATTATTGAGCAAGCAAAATTTGCTCCTATACAACTTCGGTATAAAGTATATATTATTGACGAGTGTCATATGCTTAGCATAGCCGCATTTAATGCTCTGCTAAAGATATTAGAAGAACCTCCACAAAGAGTAATTTTTATATTGGCAACTACTGATCCTCAAAGGGTTTTACCTACAGTCATTTCTCGTTGCCAACGTTTTGATTATCGCCGTATTTCAAATCAATCAATAGTTCAGCATTTAGATAAGATTGCGAATAAAGAAAATATTAATATTGAATTAGATGCACTAATGCTTATCGCACAAATATCTAATGGTGGATTGAGAGACGCCGAAAGTTTATTAGATCAATTAAGTCTATTTCCAGAAAAAATTAATGCTGAAAAAGTAAGCGATTTAGTAGGCTTAATTTCTGAAAAAGATTTATTATCACTATTACAAGCAATTCGTTCCAATAATTCAAAACTTATCATTGAATTATGTAGAAAATTAGTAAATAAAGGCAAAGAGCCATTAACAATATTACAAAACATTGCAAAATTTTATTTAAATTTGCTTATTGCTAAAGTATCGTCTGAATGTCCTGACTTAACAGTCATAAGTACAAAAAATTGGGAAGAACTATGTATAGAAGCAGAATATTGGGAAACTAATAGAATTCTAAAAAATCAACAAAAATTGAGAGATAGCGAAGTCCAGTTAAAGAATACGACTCAACCTTATCTATGGATAGAAATTATCCTATTGGATTTATTACAAGAACCAAAAGAATTTTCAATAGACAGTAAGCTTTGTAGTACAGCTACTGGAGATGATAATAGTGAGAAATCAAAAGTTAATAACTCTAATATAGAAAGTGAAGCTACCTCTAATATAGAAAATGTGTTTGAAAGTATCAATGATAATCCAAGCACTTCAATTAATGATATTAATTTAGAAGAAATATGGAGTTCAATAGTAAAAAAACTTCCACCATTTTTAGCAGGATTAATTAAAGAGCACGGGTGTCTTCTTAACTGTGAGGGAAGAACTGCAACTGTTGGTATGTCTACTTCCCCATTACTTGAGTTAGCAAAAGGTAAGCTTTCTCAAATTGAATTAGCTTTCCAAGAGGTTATGGGTCATCAAATTAATGTGACCTTCAGAGTAGAAGCAAAGCCAAAATCTAGCCAAAATCTACCATGTGAATTAAATTCAAATATTCCTAACGATAATCTAAATAATCTAGAGAAAAATATAATTCCAAATCAAAAAATAAATAACTCAGAAATAGTTTTAAATAAAAATCAAGAATTTCCTCATAGCCCAGAAATAAATGTTTCTTTCGAAGTATTAGATAAGCCATTTAAAGTTCCTCATTTAATAGAACAATCTGATAACGAGATTGCACAAATAGCGAAACGAATAGCCACATTCTTCAAAGGAGAGATTATATATGATAATAAAAGCGTAAATAACAATGATACTAGTAGGGGTTCATATATCCCAGATAACGAAAAAGAAAAAATAGCCACAAAGGTATATCAAGACTGTCAAATTAAAGAAGAAAAAAGATATGATAATGACCAACAGAAACAATTTATCTTAAATGAGGCCAATAATAATAAAGTAGACAATAAAAAATTGTCACAAAAAATTTTAGAAAAAAAGATTAAGGGAAGACCAGTAATAACAACAGAAGAAGATCTAGATTTTTAAATAAAATTATTACTTATATATTAACAATTCTTAAATTTATTTCTGAAGAAATTAAATACATTTTTAATTAGTTACAAAATAATAATAGAGATTTTAATAACAACAGGCATAGTAATTGTATTGTTGTTTTATTATTTAAAATTAATTTTGCTTCAACATCAAATGATGACTTAACGTTAACGAAAATCATTATTTAGTTTAGATTTTAATTCAAAATATTTACTTTTGGTTTAAGTCACAAGGATATTAAAACAACACTATAAGTTTCTGATTATGAAATTAAAGAAACATAATTGAAAAAATCAATTATAATAGTATTTTCTTAAAAATAATTTGCTAGAGTAATTATCGAGCAAATTAACAGACTATTACATAAATCAACCGAAATTAATGTTTTATGCCAGGTGACTACTACAAAATTCTTGGAGTTGACCGTAACGCCAATAAAGAAGATTTAAAACAAGCTTATCGACGTCTTGCTCGAAAATATCATCCTGATGTCAATAAAGAGGCAGGAGCTGAAGAACGATTCAAAGAGATTAACCGCGCATACGAGGTATTATCTGAACCTGATACACGAAACCGTTATGATCAGTTTGGGGAAGCTGGAGTTAATGGTGCAAGTGGTTTTAATCAAGGTGATATGGGAGATATGGGTGGCTTTGCCGATATCTTTGAAACTATTTTCAGCGGATTTGGAGGTGGAACTAGTACAACAGGGACACGTCGTCGTAATGAGCCAGCGAAAGGAGACGATTTACGTCTTGATCTCAAATTAAACTTTCGTGAAGCAATATTTGGAGGAGAAAAAGAAATTCGTATTCCCCACCTTGAAACATGTACGATATGTCAAGGTAGTGGTGCCAAACCAGGAACAAAAAGAAAAACCTGTCCAACTTGTGATGGTCAAGGGCAAGTACGTCGCTCAACCCGTACTCCATTTGGAAGTTTTGCTCAAGTCTCCACCTGTCCAACCTGTAACGGTGAAGGAGAAATTATTGAAGAAAAATGTGAGGTCTGTGGTGGTGCTGGACGTAGACAAGTGACTGAAAAAGTAAAAATCACGATCCCAGCTGGAGTAGGAGATGGAACCCGTCTCAGAGTATCGCGTAAAGGAGATGCTGGATTAAGAGGAGGGGTAGCAGGAGATCTTTACGTATACTTATACGTTGAACCTGACAAAGTTTTTACTCGAGAAAAGATGAATATCCTTTCAGAGATTAAGGTTAGTTATCTGCAAGCCATTCTCGGATGCACTGTCTCAATTGATACAGTAGATGGGAAAAAAGACTTGCCCATTCCCCCTGGTACACAGCCTAAAACAGTCTTAACTCTAGATAGTTTGGGTGTTCCTAAATTAGGAAATGATGCCATTCGTGGTGATCACTTGATTACAGTTAATGTAGATATTCCTACTAGAATTAATTCTGAAGAAAGAGAGCTTTTAGAAAAGCTGGCTGTAATTAAAGGTCAGACTCATGGCAAAGGTGGAATAGAAGGATTTTTAGGGAGTTTGTTTAACAAATGAACTCTTTAAGCTCAGATGCACTTCTTTTAGATTTGCGCGGAGTCTCTTGTCCTCTAAACTTTATTCGCATTAAATTAAAGTTAGAGAATATTCTTTCTGGATCTATTTTAGAAGTTTGGTTAGATCCTGGTGAGCCGATGGAACAAGTTCCTGAAAGTTTAACAATGGAAGGTTACCAAATAGAATCCATAAGCGATCATCACGAATTTTTTTCTATTAAAATTCGTTGTTCTTAATAGAAAAAGATGGGAATCTACTAATATAAGTAATTACTTTCATTGTATTTTATTATGAATTTTGTTTATTGTGTATGATATAAACTCAACACATGATTGTTTGCCTACCACTGTTCCAAATAATTTTGGAACAGTGGTAGCGATCCAGGCTAATTTTTATCGAGTTCATCTAGATAAAAATTATGGAGATGAGAATTCTTACTCTATTCCATACTTACTTTGTACTCGGCGTAGTCGTCTTAAAAAGATTGGACAAAACGTCATGGTAGGAGATCGTGTAACAATAGTAAAATCTAATCATGAAGATTCTCGAGGATCAATTGTTTCTATCTTACCTCGCAAAACAGAATTATCTCGTCCTCAAGTAGCTAACGCAGATCAAATACTTTTACTTTTCCCTTTTAAAGAACCTGAGTTAGAACCTTGGCAATTGAGCCGCTTTCTTGTCAAAGCAGAATCAACATTAATTCCATTGGTCTTGTGTTTTAATAAAGTCGACTTACTTGAAACTGAAGAGCAGACAAGATGGAAAATGAGACTAGATGAGTGGGGATATAGTCCACTTTTAATAAGTACTTTTACTATTCAAGGATTTCAACAACTCTCCGATTGTCTACAAAATAAATTTACAATTTTAGCTGGTCCATCTGGGGCTGGCAAATCTAGCTTAATTAATAAATTAGTTCCTAATATCGAACAAAGAGTTAATGAGGTTTCAGGTAAATTACGTAAAGGACGTCATACTACTCGTCATGTTGAACTTTTCAGGTTACCTGGAGGAGGATTAATAGCTGATACTCCTGGTTTTAATCAAGCTGATTTACAATGTGATCCTTATAAATTAATTAATTATTTTCCTGAGGCAAAAGCTCAACTAAAACAAGGTAAATGTCAATTTAATAATTGTCTGCATAAAAGTGAACCAAACTGTATTGTCAGTAAAAATTGGGAGAGATATAGACACTATTTAACTATATTAGCAGAAATACTTTTGCAAAAAGAAGTAGACCAAAAAATAAAGGTTCAGGAATCAACATTAAAACTCAAGATTAAAGCTTTTGGAAAAGAATGTTATGAGCCAAAATTAGAAATTAAGAAATATCGACGTCATTCTAGAAAAGACAGAAAACAAAACTTACAAGAATTATATGAAAACGAAAACTTAGAAGACTTAGAATGATAACAAAATATTAACGCTCTAATAGTTGTGTTGAATAGGTTACTAATTTTTCTTCGAAAAACATTTATTTAAGAAGGGAAGTTACTAGTTCGAAACCAATTTTCTGCAATCATGATTTTATTTTTTTTGTTAAAAATTTGCTGATTAACTTTAAAATAAAAGTAGATACATATTCAGATTCTATTTCTATTATTTTTCAATTCTAATAAGCTCACTGTTCCTACTAAAAAAGCATAAATTCCATACCTGATATAATTTTCATTTCTTAACTGCATATAGTAAACCATTATTAAAGATTCAATTAAATGAATTATAAGTGCAAATCGGCCTATCCAAAATAACAATTTTAAATAATGAGGAAGTTCATAATTATTAATTAAAACATACATACTATACAATTCAGCTGTAATAGCACTACTAACTAAAATTATAGACATTATTTTAGTCAAAAGAATAATCAATTTATATAATCTCATATCAAAAAATTTCTCTGTAAGTTTAATTAGAATTAATATTAGAAAGTAAAATTACTAATTTTGATAGAAACTTTTAACAAATTTCTTTAAGTATTCTCAACATAAAACTTATATAGGTAAATGACTATTTAAAATAGAATTTATTTTAATAAATATAGTTAGTTAAAAATTTTGAGAATTTTTTAAAAAATATAAAATATATACAAAAACAATATAACTTATAATGCATAGTGTTAAGATCATACATTATTTGAGATATGTTTTTATTACATTAGTATGATCTTTTTATTAGAAATTGGTACAGAAGAATTACCTACAAGTTTTATTAGCCGTGCTATTGATCAATGGAAACAAATAATTCCTACTAGCTTAGAAAAAAATTTTTTGACTTCAGAATCTATTTCTGTCTATGGAACACCAAGACGGCTAGCTGTTATTATTCCTGGACTATTAGAAAAACAGAAAGAACGCAACGAACTAATAAAAGGTCCTAATGTTAAAGCAGCATTTAAAGAAGGAAAACCAACTGCAGCCTTAGAAGGATTTGCACGAAAACAAAATGTTGAAATTAATAGCTTAGAAATTCGTCCTACTAAAAAAGGGGACTGTGTATTTATTGATAAAAAGATTCAAGGTATTGAAACAATTGAGATTTTACCAAAATTAATTCATAGTTGGATTAGTACTTTAGAAGGCAAACGGTTTATGAGATGGGGAAATGGTAATTTTAAATTTTCTCGTCCAATTCGATGGATAGTATCTCTATGTGATTCTAAAGTATTACCTATAAAAATTGAAAATGGAGATACTATAATCGATAGTAATTCTTTTTCATATGGACATAGAATTTTAAAACCTGGTCCTATCAATATTCCACATGCTGCTTCTTATCTAGATATATTAAGATCTGCTTATGTTGAAGTAGATCCTATTAAACGTCATAACACTATTGAAAATAATATTAAAACAATAGCTAAAAATTTAAAAGGAGCTATCGATAATTCTCAAGAATTATTAACAGAAGTTGTAAATTTAGTGGAATATCCTACAGCAATTATAGGATATTTTGACCAAGAATTTTTAGGACTCCCTGATGAAGTCATAACAACTGTAATGATTAAGCACCAAAGGTATTTTCCAATTAAGCAAATATCTAATAATCAGCTTTTACCGCAATTTATTAGTATCTCTAATGGTGACCCTAACAAAAGTACAACAATTATCCGAGGAAATGAAAAAGTATTAAAAGCCAGGCTATCAGATGCTCAATTCTTTTATGTATCTGATTGTAATCAGCCTTTACATAGCTATCTTCCTCAATTACAGAATGTTATTTTTCAGAAAGAATTAGGAAGTATAAGAGATAAAGTGGATCGGATCATAAGTATTGCTGAACAAATATCTGAGCAATTGCAATTTACGCCACAACAGATAAAAGAGGTTATAAGAACATCCCTTTTGTGTAAAGCTGATCTTGTAACCCAAATGGTATACGAATTTCCAGAACTACAAGGAATTATGGGTCAAAAGTATGCTTTAGTCAATGGAGAGTCAGAAATTGTTGCCCAGGGAATCTTTGATCATTACTTACCACGTGGGCATAATGATCAAATGCCAAAATCTTTAACAGGTATTGTTGTTGGAATTGCTGATCGTTTGGATACCTTAATTGGAATTTTCGGATTAGGAATGATTCCAACAGGATCATCTGATCCTTTCGGTTTAAGAAGAGCAGCAAATGCTATTATTTCTATAATATGGGAATCTCAAAGATCTATAGATTTATCTGATCTAATATTTAAAGGGTGCGATTCATTTATTCTAAATAATTCTGACAAAGAATCTCCTCTAAAATCATTAAAACATTTTTTTGTTCAACGCATTCAATCTCTACTACAAGATGAGCTAAAAATTGATTATGATTTAGTAAAAGCAGTACTGGGTGATATGGATTCTGAATATATTGAACGTGCTTTTCAAGATGTTACAGATTTAAAAAGACGTGCTCAATTTTTACAAAATATACGTGACAATGGAACCCTAAAAAAAGTATATCAGACCATTAATCGCTCAACTCGTTTGGCAAAACAAGGTAGTCTTGAATATACAGAGCTTAGTCCTTATACAATAATTAATAATGACTTATTTAAAAAATCATCTGAACAAGAATTATATGATGGTTTAGTAGACTTAGTATCTACAGTAAATACTATTAAAGCCAAGAAGGATTATGAGCTATTAATTGAAGGTTTAATCAAAATTACTCCGATAGTGGATGAATTTTTTGACGGGGAAAATAGTGTTTTGGTGATGGATGAAAATCAAAAAATTAAACAAAATCGTTTAAACTTATTAGGAATTCTACGTAATTATGGAAGAATATTGGCTGACTTTGGTGCAATTGTTAAAAGTTAACATAATTCAAAATTATAAGTATATATATGCTAGTTATATATAGCGATATCTCCTAAACAATAGAAGAACCATAACATTATTAAGAATCTATGATTCTTGATAATGTTATGGTTCTTACCTTTTTATTAAACTCTTGTCTAAAATTAGTATTTAGTTCAGTATTTTATATATGGAAATAGAAACTATAGAATAAAGGTATCCCAATTAAATTATTCTAATAATAACTTTTAATATTCTAGGCTAAATCTTCATCAAAAAATATAGATTCTTCCTGTTCTACAATACACCAATCTTCATTTTCTCCTCCAATAATCAACTGTTTAATTTTAACTAATTCTTTATCTAATTGATTTAAAGAATTTATCAAAATGTCTAATGCAAACAAATCACTAGTACCTAAATCAAGCCAACAACGTCCCCATAAATTTTGATATTCAAAATCTCCCATATTGTGCATGAGAGCCATCATGCTGTTATCAAGAATATCTATATTATAATTGATATAACTAATGTCAACTCCAGCGTCTTGTACTTGTAAATTTTCGGCGTTAAATGCACCTAATTTACCTAAATAGAACCAAGAATTAAACACTTCTTCGATATATTTTTTCTCTGAAGAAGACGGAACTGTTTCAAATTCTAACCATATCCATAGGTCAAAAGGATTAAATTCTCGAAATCTGATTTCCATAAAATAATAAAAAGTTAACTAAAAGATCATGTTGTAAAAAATTTTGACTAATTTCTATAAAATTTTAAAAATTGAATTAGCAGATATATAAACTGTGACAAAAATTAATTAGTTTTCAGTCAGTAAAGATAAAGGAGACAAATTAGGACTAAGAGTGTTTATATCGATACCAGTTTTATGAGCTATCAAAACACCTAGTGCTTCTAAATATGAACTTACTGTAATAGTTTTTAGACCTAATGATTCAGATGGAACATCAATAGTTGTCTTATTTTCTGTCACTGCTATTATAAGTGAATCTCTTTGACTAAAACTAAAAATAGATGAGCCCCCACAAGCAGTTGCTGGTACTACTAAAGCATCGATATCATCAGCCCAAATACTATGAAAACGTTGTTTAGTAATAAATTGTGGAGCACGACTTAATCCAACTAAGACAGAAGATAAAAACGTATAGCCTAATTCTTCTGCTGCTGAACGAGGAGAAACAGTATCATCTAATGGCAAAGGATGTAAAGCAGGAGCATGAGCAGCTGGTATACAAAATTGACTAACTATTAAGTGTGAAATGATTGATTCAGCGCCTGCTATAGGATCAACACCATTGCCGGAACGATAATTACTAATTAATGTTTCATCTATTGTGTCAGGAAAACGAGATACTATAGCGATCGCTTCAGCCCCATTCTTATCAATCAATTTTTCAGCAGCTCTTAGTAAACTACCTGGATTATTAATTGTCCCCCAGCTTGTTCCTGAGTTAGCGATGCGGGTTTCTACACCCAGTGGAGCATCTGTAATCATATAGTCAGTTAATCTTAATCCAAGAGTCCCCCTTGCTGCATTCGCAGCTTGTATATGTCTAGACATTAGTTCTGATTCAATTCCTTGATCAAGAATTAATCCGACTTTATTTGAAAGTACTGGATTCAATCCCCAATTACCACAAGCAAAATTATCTAAACCATAGCCTTCAACATAAAGAATATTGCTAGAAGGCCAGTATAATTGTGCTCCGTTTAAAACATTGGGGTGAGTAATTAAATAATCACATACTTTTGCCATAGCCCTAGCTAAAGGCAAGGCATCTCCAGCATAACCACCAATAGATGCTCCAATACCTGTAGGAACAATTAAAACAGCACTATAAGGACGACTAATCACAAATTTGTTATAAGATAATAATTAATATTTTGAGTATAATTAAATTACAAAATTTAGAACAATTTCATATGTAACTACAAACAGTCTTTAATAATAACAGCTTCTAGTTGAGCAGTTTTCTTTTGAATATTTACTTTTGTAATTGCCCAACGTAAAGGTTTTCCATATTTTAATAATTCTATTTCTATATTTTTTTGGAAGGTCTTTATGTTTTTTGGTATTTTAATTGTTATCTCAATAAAGTCAGTTACCATTAATTTATATATGTGCTTTGTATAAAAATATACTATGTTGTTTATAGATTAGACATTTTACCATTAGCTCTAGCTAAGTGATTAAGCGTCAGATCATATTTTAGATTAGATTTTTGTATTTAATCTTAGTCTAGATTCAATCAAATACCTATACCAATAGATATAGGTATTTAATCTTAAAACAGCTTTGTAATGAAATATTATACAAAGTCTGTGTAAGACATTGAGCTACATAGATTCTACAACTTTTTCTTTAAAAACCTTTCCAGCAGAAAATGCTGGAACTGTAGTTGCAGGAATGGTAATTGGTTGTCCTGTTTGAGGATTCATACCTTTTCGCTCCTTTCTGTCTCTTGGCTCAAATGTTCCAAATCCTACCAAAACTACCTTGTTCCCAGAAGCAACTGTTTCCATAATTGTATTCGTTAGTGCATCCAGGATTTGACTCGTTTCTTTCTTAGTAAGACGAGTCTTTGCAGCAATAGTGTTAACGAGGTCTTCTTTATTCATTGTTAGTTGATAGAAAACTGTGACTGAGGCTGATTATAGCGGAAAATAATTTTTAGATCATCAAATAAGAAATAAGAACTATTATTTTTCCATATAATAATCTTTTTTCTCTACTATTTTTTGTCTAATTTAGTAACTTAAAGAAATTGCTTTATTAAAAAAAATATTATTTTTTCAATATGTTTTTTTAGTTACAGTTTCCTAATAAGATGTCTTTATAGAATCCCTAATTACTTAACTAAAATCTAAAACATAATCAATCTAAGCAGTAAATATATTCTTAGCAGAAGAAAAATTTAAACAATATTAATACTTAAACTTATATTTAGAGATATATTTTAAATATTTTCTTCAGGTTTAAGTTAACGGTGTATAAAAACTCCTAATCCTATTAAGATTATTCCCCATAGTTTTTGTCTCTGAATATCTTCTTTTAATATCAGTTTAGCTCCTAGCATACTTATGATATAAGTTAGTGCAGTTGCTGGACGAGCAAAACTAATGTCTGTCCAACTTAGAACAGAAATAAAACTAAAAAATGCAATGCCTTGACATGCGATACCACTAATAATTAAAGGACTTGTTATTATTTTAATAATCATTTTTTTAACTTCTGATAAAGTTACTTTCTCTATTTCTCCTATTTTTTTCATACCAACTGCTAGTAACAAATCTCCACTAGCATCAGATACAGAACTAATCATGATTGCTAACCAAGTTTTTGATATGGTCAAACTAAATGGTAGAAAAAATAAGGGTAAATTTCTGGATTTAAGATTATTGTGTTGAACTGAATTAGCCGTTTTACTATCACTTAGTCCTACACATAGTGCACCACAAGAAATGACAAAAGTACTTAACCATCTCATACTTGTAACATCTTCTCCCAAGAAGGCCCAAGCAAAAATACCATTTAGAACATAACTAGAGGCATGAATAGGTAGAACATAACTGAGATCTAATTTTGATATTGCTGTCAAGTAAAGACTTAAAGAAATTATCAATATTCCTAAACCTGATAAAATCCAATAATTGGTTAAGACATAAGTAATTAAATATAGAATAATTGTTGGATTAGAAGAATCAAAGCCAACGAAGTCTTTCATGCCTCGACTTAAGAAAATATCGCCTAATACTTGAGTAATTGATAAAGATGCTAATAATAAAAAGATTTTCACAGTGTCTAATGATTGATCACTAATTTTTAACTGCTTTGTCTAATTCTCGTCTGATTCTCTATTAAGTTCATATTAATTTTTTATTAAACTTTCTCATCAAAATTATTATCTTGATATTAGAGACGGAAAGATCAAAGCTTAATTTTTTTTACAAATAGAGATATTGAGATAGAAAAATGAATTAGAACTAACAGCTATTTATATATTTAAATGGTTACATTTAGACGTTCTATAGGATATTTTGTAAAGTTCAAAATTCAAACAGAGGAACTAAATTAACTTCAATAAGTCTTCACCATGAATGAAAAAATTCTCATATTAAAACAAAAATATTTTATATAAAAAGCTAAGATTATGTTCTTTTGTAATTTCAGCTATCTTAAAAGTGTCATATGAAGCTGTCTATTATTATCCCCGTTTACAATGAAATCCATACTATAGCTATTATTCTAACAAAAATAGCTATGGCTCTCCCAGAAGTAGATAAAGAAATCATCCTAGTAGACGATGGATCTACTGATGGTACTCGAGAATGGTTATTAAAAACCTTTGGATCTGCTAATAAAAATTCTGTCAAAGCAACATTAAACAATGGTTCTCTTGTAGCTGTAGATAGAATTGAAAATAATTTACAGGAACCATCTACAGAAGCAAAAGTAGAAACGGCTTCTATAACAGTTAATATAATTTTTCATCATCTTAATCAAGGTAAAGGAGCTGCATTAAGAACAGGATTTGAAAATTCCACTGGAGAAGTTCTTGTCATACAAGATGCCGATTTAGAATATGATCCACAAGATTGGAAGCGAATGTGGAAACTGATTGAGGGAAATCATGCAGATATAGTTTATGGAAGTAGATTTTATGGAGAACCTCATCGAGTATTATATTTTCACCATCTTTTAGGGAATAAGGTAATTTCTAATTTAATTAATTTATTATGTAATACTACTCTTACTGATATTGAAGTTTGTTATAAAATGTTTCATCGTAAAGTTATAAATGGAATGGAACTTATTTGTAATGACTTCGGTTTTGAAGTAGAGTTTACAGTTAAAGTTACCAAAGCCCGTAAATGGCGCATATACGAGACTGGTATTTCTTACTATGGAAGAACTTATGAAGAAGGAAAAAAAATTAACTGGAAAGATGGTGTCAAAGCTTTAGCATATATTGTATGGTTTTGGTTGTTTCACTAAATATACAAAAAATACTAGTATGCTTATGAGGTTTTAATATACATTGAATATAATTTAAGTTTGAAGGTATGTTTATCACATACCTTCAAACTTTTTAATTGATGGATTCTCTAAACTGTCATAATATCTTTATTTTTGACGGTTAATAATTCATCAATTTTTTTAGTAAATTCATCAGTAATTTTTTGGATATTTTCTTGTAAGTCACGGGATTCATCCTCAGAAATATATCCATCTTTTACTTGCTTACGTACAGCTTCATTAGCATCTCGACGAATGTTCCTGACAGCGACTTTCCCTTCTTCTGCCATTTTATTAGCTATTTTCGTCAAGTCCTTTCTTCTTTCTTTTGTTAGAGGGGGAATATTAAGACGTATAACTTGGCCATCATTATTCGGTGTTAATCCCACATCAGACATGTTGATAGCTTTTTCAATTTGTCCTATACTCCCTCTGTCAAAAGGTTGAATCATAAGAGTAGTTGAGTCAGGAGTATTAATATTTGCAAGAGATTTTAATTGAGCTTCCGTTCCATAATAATCAACCGTTACTCTATCAAGTATCGCTGCATTAGCACGTCCTGTTCGTAAGGTATTAAAGGACTTTTGAGTAGATTCAACAGTCTTTTTCATACTAGCTTTAAGATCATTTAACATCACAGAAGCCTCCCACAACGGTTCCAACAGTTTCACCTTTAATTGCCCGAACAATATTTCCTGAAATAGAAAGATTAAAAACAATTATTGGTATATTATTCTCTTTACAAAGTGATATGGCAGTACTATCCATCACTCGTAAATCATGAGTTAATACATGATTATAATTGAGGCTTATATAGCGACGAGCGTTAGGATTAAGTTGAGGATCAGAATCATACACTCCATCAACTTTAGTAGCTTTGAATACTACTTCTGCATCAATTTCTGCTGCTCTTAAAGCGGCAGTTGTATCAGTAGTAAAAAAAGGATTACCTGAACCGGCCCCAAAGACAACAACTCGCCCCTTTTCTAGATGCCGAATTGCACGGCGACGAATATATGGTTCAGCCACTTCTTGCATAGCAATTGCCGTTAACACTCTCGTTGGAACACCCATTTGCTCGAGAGCATCCTGTAATGTCATTGCATTCATAACTGTAGCGATCATTCCTACATAATCTGCAGTTGCTCGATCCATTCCTGCTGAAGCAGCTTTAACCCCACGAAAAATGTTACCTCCACCTACAACAATCGCTAACTGAATGTCGTGGCTGATAACATCTTTAATTTCTTGAGCAATATCGGCGACGACTTTAGGGTCAATGCCATAGCCCAGATTTCCCATCAGGGCTTCACCGCTGAGTTTAAGTAATACGCGCTGGTAAGTCATCCCTTTGCTATAACTTGTTTTATTAAGCCTATAATGTCTGGATAATAAGCATCAGGTATCTTGTCCCTTTTGTCAAACAAATTAATATTATTTTCCTTATTTAAGTAGGCCTGGGTCGATGTTTTTAATGTTTATAACTGTTTTAGGTACTAAGTCTTGAGAAAAAAAATTCATCCTAAATGAAAACATAATATTAACTATTGAGCTTTTCTCTCAAAGAGTCATAACATAATCAATATTATTTACTAGTAACGACTGTTCACTATAAAAACTAATAGCAATACCTTAATGTTACGTGAAAAAGAAAATACATTGATACAAAGATTATTGTATCAATGTATTTTCTGTAAATATTTAGATATAGTTATTTTTATATATAAACTAATGGATAGAAGTCGATTTTCTTACCTATTATTCATAAGTTAAACAATAGTTAAAATATAGACATTTAGTATAACCATAAAGAATACAAAGCATAAAGATATTATTAACTAATTTAGTTATACCTTGTACACAAAATATAACTAAATTAGTTAATATCCTTAATTTATTTTAATAGTCCACCATCCAAAAGTAGGTCCAATAAAATGAACCCCAAACCATATAAATATAGTAATTCCAATACCTATCCAAGCTGCATTTGTTGTCCATTTGTGCAGTAAATTAGCCTGATTTTTAGAAACAGGAAACTGAGGAAAAATCCTTTCTTCATTCTTCCCGAAATTATTCATTTTTTTTATACGACGCTTTGATTCACTCATATTTAACTTAAAATAATACTATGACTATCTAGTATAAATATATACTTTGTTGAAAAGTCTGTATAATTTAATATAGAGTTTTTAAGAAATATTATTAGTTTAAACTAGTAATATAACAACTAAGTATCGATAAGCAACATACTAAGTATGTCATAGCCTCTAGATTTAGAAAATATCATTTTTTGTTATAAATTCAGTATTGATATATTTTTAATTACTATCTGTTTACTAGCTTTAATAAAAAATCTTATAGTTACTTTGTAATATTTTAATATTGAGTAATGAGAGTTATTTACATTTCGTATTTAAGATACAAAGTATAGAAATTTAGAAAATATATATCAATAGTAAAATTTTGATATATATAAATTGTGAATAATATTGTCATTCATCGAAATTTTACTATTAATATAATAAATTTTTACAACTATCTCTTTTAACTTATTTGATAAATTATTTTTTATCTTGTAATTTAAAACTTATTTGTTGCAGAAACTTGGTATTATAAGACTCAAATAATTATAATTAATTTTCAAATTAAAAATATGGGAGAGACTATTACTCTATTATCAAAACGAGAAATTGATAAAATGCGTCGGGCTGGACGTCTAGCAGCTAAATTATTAGATCACTTAGAACCTATGATTAAGCCTGGTATAAGTACTTTAGAGATTAATAATGAGGCAGAGAGATGGACTCAATCCCATAGAGCAATAAGTGCACCTCTCGGATATCATGGTTTTCCAAAATCAATTTGTACTAGTGTCAATCATGTTATTTGTCATGGTATTCCTAATGCACAACAAATTTTAAAAGAGGGAGATATCATTAATGTTGATGTTACGCCGATTTTAGACGGCTATCATGGTGATACATCAAAAACATTTTTCGTGGGAAAATCTTCACAAATAGCAAAAAAATTAGTAGAAACAGCAGAAACATCTTTAATAAATGCTATTCAAACTGTAAAACCTGGTTCAAAAATTGGAGATATTGGAGCTGCAATTCAAGAGTGTGCAGAACCACATGGTTTTTCGGTTGTAAGAGATTTTGTTGGTCATGGTATTAGTAATATTTTTCATACAGCTCCCCAAATTCCTCACTATGGAATAAAAGGTAAAGGCAAAAGACTACGTTCTGGGATGGTATTCACTATTGAACCGATGATTAATGAAGGAACGTGGGAAGCAGTTATATTAAAAGATGGTTGGACAGCAGTCACTAAGGATGGAAAGTTATCAGCTCAGTTTGAGCATACTATTGCCGTAACAGAGACAGGAGTAGAAATCTTAACTATTCTAGATTAAATTATTCGAAAGAAAATTTATATTTTATCTAGTAGAGATCTCAATGTTTTAAAACTTAAATCAAAAGTTTGAAAAACCAATTCTTATATTAAAGATAGTCTAAATTAGACACAACAAAATATAGGATTTCAAATGTAAATGTTATTTTTTAATGAAAACAATGATTAAAAAATAACATTAAGGGTTTTTGCTAAACATAATAAAAATTAATTTGTTAATTATAAAATAAACTATGTATATTATTCTTATATGATAAAAGTTCTTCATTTTTCTGATATTCATCTCGGTAGTGGACTTTCTCATGGAAGAACAAATCCGAAGACTGGCTTTAATACCCGTCTGGAAGACTTTGTGAAATGTTTAAGTTTATGTATTGATAGTGCAATTGAGGAAGAAGTTGATATTGTTCTTTTTGGAGGTGATGCTTTTCCAAATTCAACACCACCTCCATATATTCAAGAAGCTTTTGCTACTCAGTTCCGACGTTTGTCTAATCTAAACATTCCTACCGTTTTACTAGTAGGAAACCATGATCAACATTCTCACATAAATGGGGGGGTGAGCTTATCTATTTATAGAACTTTAAAAGTACCTAATTTTATAGTTGCAGATACTCTAAAAACTCATAAAATACTAACAAAAAATGGTTATGTACAAGTTATTACCTTACCTTGGTTAACTAGATCTTCTCTTCTAACAAAATCTAAAACTGAAGGTCTGTCTCTAGAACAAATTGATAATCTATTAATTGAAACATTAGAACCAGCTCTGGAATCAGAAATTAGAAAATTAAATTCTAATGATCCAACAATTTTACTAGCACATTTGATGGTTGATCGAGCAAGATTTGGGACTGAAAAATTTTTGGCGGTAGGACGTGGATTTACTATTCCTATTTCTTTATTAATGCGTTCTGAATTTAACTATGTAGCATTAGGTCATGTTCATAAACATCAAAATCTTAACCCTAAAAATAATCCTCCTATTATTTATCCAGGCAGTATTGAAAGAGTAGATTTTAGTGAGGAAAAAGAGCAAAAGGGATATGTTTTATTAATAATTAAAAAGGGACAAACAAGTTGGAATTTTTTTCCTTTACCTGCACGTCCCTTTATTACAATAAAAGCTAATGTTTCTCAGAGTACAAATCCACAAAAAACTTTAATTGATACTATTAGAAAAAAACCAATTAAAGAAGCTATTGTTAGATTAAACTATCAAGTTCGTTCTGAACAATTAGAATTAATTGATATTTCTTCTATTCATGAAATATTAAAGCACTCTCATAGTTATACAATTTGCCCTGAAATACTTAGTGAGATATCTAGAATACGTTTGCCAGAATTAGGGTTTGGGAAAAGTTTGGATCCGATTGAAGCTCTAAAAACCTATCTTAAAGATAAAAACGATATCAAAGATATAACTGATGAGCTGCTAGAAGCAGCTCATCAGTTATTGAAAGAAAAAAACGAAATAATAGAAACAGACTAATCTAAGCATAGATCTTCTTACGAAATTAATAATATTAATCTTAATTTCATGGTTGTTTAGTTGAAATATGATGTGAGATATTCTCAATTACCTTTATAAAAATTAATATTGCTAATTTTTAATTACATAGTCAAAGATTGAATATCAGTTTCTATTACTTTTGCGAGATCCTGTAAAAAAGCAGCTGCATGAGAACCATAAATTATACGATGGTCACATGTTATATTGACTGTCATCTTATTCTGAATTCCAAATAATTTATCTGAGATTGCTACTACATGAGGCTTAGAAGCTCCAATCGCTAAGATAGAGCCTTGTTCTGGAGGTAAAATTGCATCAAATGTATCTACTCCAAACATACCTAAATTTGACAAAGTAAATGTTCCATTACTATATTCGTTTGATTTTAATTCTTTCTTACGTGCTCTATACAATAAATCTTTCCAGATACGAGAGAGAGAGTAAATATCTGTTTTATCTACATTATTTAAAACTGGAGTAATTAGACCGCCATCAGGCATCGCTACAGCTATTGCAATATTAATAGATTCACAATATTGAATACCTGAGTTACCATATTTAGAATTTACTAACAAATGGTTTCGTAATGTTAAAGCAATAGCTTTTGCCAACATAACAGTCATCGTAACGCCTTTAGATTTGATATTCTTATATAGTTCATCTAATTTCTCCGTATTGATATCATAACTTACTCTAAATACTGGAACTTGTAGAGTAGCTGACATATTTTTCACTATTGCTTTCTGTATAGTGCTAAATGGAGTAATTCCTTGAGATATATTAGTTTTAGGATCAGTTATTAATTTATCTTCTATTTTGTTTTGAACATCCTCTGTTACAATCCTTCCATAAGGTCCACTACCTTTAATTTTGCTCAGATCTATACCTAATTCCTTCGCTATTTTTTTGGCTCTTGGAGATGCTATAATGCGACCTTCAGGCTTTTTTATACTAGAAATAGAAACATCAATAGTATTAAATTCACTTTGATAATTTTTAGTAAAGTTTTCTTCTATTTTTTCTTCTTCCTTTTTTAGAGAAGGAGTAAGTTTCTTAGATTTTTCAGAAATAGGTAGAACTTTGTTCTGAGTATCGCTAACCTCTTCTGCAGTTTCTGCTATTAAAGCAAGTACCTCTCCTACAGGAGCTTCCTCTCCAGCCTTTACTAAAATAGTCGCAAGATAACCATCATAGAAAGATTCCACATCCATATCTGCTTTATCTGATTCTACAATTAGAACAGTTTCTCCCTTCGTGACTTTATCTCCAGGAGATTTTTCCCATGAAATAATCTTCCCTTCAGTCATAGTGGAACTTAAAGCTGGCATAAAAATGTCATAAATCATAAAGTATTATTTTTATTTTATGGTACTAAACTATTAGTAAATAAATAATCAAAATAAGAACATTAAATGGATCTTGAAGTTTGATAACATATATTATTGTAACGGAAAAAAAACAATTTGAGCATTAAATAAGTCAAGAATAAAAAGTTAGAAAATTTTTAATTTAGTTAATTTTTCATTAAATGACTCCGAAAGATATATCAATTTATTGATTTTTTTACATTCCTAAAATGATGCAATAAAATTAAAATCATTATATTTTTCTAGATGAATTAGAGTTGCTTTTATATTAAAAACAACTCTAGTTCATCTAAAATTCTATATAAAATTTTAGCTAATCAATTTATAAATTTTAAGTGAGAATAGTGATTCAAACAAGATGATTCATATACTATTTAATTAAAACTTTTACTTGTAAAAATTTTAAAATAAAAGCTTTGGAAAAGTTCTTTTAAAGGAAATACTAAATAAGTGGCAGGATTTATCGTAACAATAATATTTCGGTAATCTTTCTTAGCATCCCTAATGATTTTTTTTGCTACCCAATCTGCTGAAAGAATGCCGATGGGATTGAGCTTACTTTTAAAAGGACCTAATATCAATTTTCTAACAATGCAAGGAGCATCTAAACGACGAAGTGTAACTAAATTTCCCAAAGCTCTTTTGCTCAGTTCATATAGTGGACTAAATGCAGGAATTACCTCTGATTCTGATGTATTAACCCAAATTTCTTTACAGGCTTTGTCACGATTAGTTTTGATGGTTTTAATAAATAAGTCCATTAAGCGACAACCTGAAAACGTATTAATTTCATAAGATTGTCTGATCGATTCTATATTTTTTTTGTTATTGACATTTATTCCGTGATTAATTATTAATATATCAATTTTAGATAATTCATCTATTAATTTATATTCTTGTCCAGTTTCCCAAACTAATGTTTTAACAGGTAAACTGTTACCATTAATATCTAAGACAATAGACTTATCCTGAGAACTAAAAGCAACTATTTTAGCCTGATTAAGGTGTAATATTTTAAGTATTGCAATACCTAGAGTCCCTGATGAACCAGTTACTCCAATGGTTTTGCCTTTTAGAGACAAAGCTGTTCCCATGATCTTGTCAATTAAAGTTAGCGTACCACTGTAATAAGCTTTCTGATTGTCAAAGTGATGTCTCCAATGATAAGGACGGTTTACAAACCATTGAGAGGGCAAAGAAGAGAATTCTCCTGGATTATGAGTGAAATCAGTTAATTTATCAATATTGGAAATTCCTAACCCGCGAGCAACTGCTCCTAGCAGAAAGAATAAAGAATAAAAGGATCCTAATTCTGCAAACCACCAATAGGAAATATTAAGGAACCATAATATTGTTACAGGAATGGTCCCAAAAACTATCATAACCAAAGATTCTGGTACATCATTATACCAGTGAGCTTTACGATAAATTTCTTTGTTAACAGAATTAAAATTTGAATCAAATACTCGATGATGCCAATTATGGAAACGATATAATGTTTGCCAATTATGAGCAAGAATATGGTAGAGATCTCGAACGATTTCTACCCAAATAATTGATCCTAAACAAAGTGTAATAATAAATATGATATCAATCATTACGTAGTCATATAAGTATTTATTTTGTATTATAAATAGATAGTACAAAGTATTGTCAAAGTTATCAAAAAAGAATAGTTATTTCTTTATATACGTTACAGAAATATTTTTTTATTAGTTCTTTTAGAATTATAAGTAAATCTATAGAATACTTTAGATAGTTATCTAACTATAGAATATAGCAGCAGTTCTAATTTTAAGGAACATTAAATTATTATCATTAATTTAATATTCTATTAGTATATTGTTTTTTATTTTCACAGTATTGAATTGATATGTTTAGAGAAATAATTACTTTTACTTTTCTAAAATATCTAAATTTCTCTCTTCTTCCATAGTTTGTCAATTAGTTCAAAGGCTAACTGTCCATTCTAAAAAATTATCAAATGATTTATCTTAGTTTTTAGCTGTTTACTTTATACTTTTACTTAGTGCTATTTTTTTGGATTAATCAATTTTTAATATGAGCAGGAATTTAAGAGAATTTATAAAAGAAGTTGAACAAAGAGGACAACTAAAACGTATTAAAAGCCTAGTAGACCCTAACTTAGAAATTGCAGAAATTTCTAATAGACTTTTACAAGTAGGAGGGCCAGCCTTATTCTTTGAGAATGTTAAGGAATCTAATTTTCCCTTGGTTGTTAATTTATTAGGAACTGTAGAACGTGTATGTTGGGCATTAAAAGTAGAAAAGCCTGAGGAATTAGAAATTCTAGGAAAGAAGTTGGCAATGTTACAGCAACCTAAACCGCCGAAAAATATTTCTCAGGCAATCGACTTTGGAAAAGTACTTTTTGATGTTATTAAAGCAAAATCTAGTAATAGTTTTTTTCCTCCCTGCCAGCAATTTGTTCTTACAGATGAAAAGGTTGACCTTTCAATTCTTCCTCTGATACGTCCCTACCCAAAAGATGCAGGAAAAATAATTACTTTAGGACTAGTTATAACAAAAGACTGTGAAACTGGTACTTCCAATGTCGGTGTTTATCGTTTGCAGTTACAATCGAAAAATACAATGACAGTACATTGGTTATCAGTGAGAGGAGGAGCTAGACATCTTAGGAAAGCAAAAGAAGCAGGAAAAAAATTAGAAATTGCTATAGCCTTAGGGGTTGATCCTTTGATTATTATGGCAGCTGCGACTCCAATTCCAGTAGATCTTTCAGAATGGTTATTTGCTGGATTATATGGAGGTTCAGGAGTTTCTCTTACAAAATGTAAAACTTTAAATTTAGAAGTTCCAGCTGAAGCTGAATTTATTCTAGAAGGCACAATCAACCCTGGTGAAGTAATGGTTGATGGTCCTTTTGGAGATCATATGGGCTATTACGGAGGAGAAGAAGATTCCCCCTTAATACATTTTCACTGTATGACACATCGTAAAAAGCCAATCTATTTGACGACTTTTAGTGGCCGTCCTCCTAAAGAAGAAGCTATGATAGCTATAGCTTTGAATAGAATTTATACACCTATTCTAAGACAACAAATTACGGAAATTAAAGATTTCTTCCTTCCTATGGAAGCTTTAAGTTACAAGGTCGCTATTATTTCTATCAAAAAAGCTTATCCCGGCCATGCTCGCCGTGCTGCTCTGGCTTTCTGGAGTGCCTTGCCTCAGTTTACTTATACTAAATTTGTAGTTGTGGTCGATGATAGTATAAATATTCGTGATCCACGACAAGTAATGTGGGCTATTAGTTCTAAGACTGATCCATCAAGAGATGTTTTCATCTTAGCAGATACTCCTTTTGATACATTAGATTTTGCTAGTGAAAAGATTGGACTAGGTGGAAGAATGGGAATCGATGCTACTACCAAAATTTATCCCGAAACTAATCATGAATGGGGAGAACCTTTAGAATCCGATACTAATACTGCTAATCTTGTCAATCAACGTTGGTCAGAATATGGACTGGCTGATATCGCTCTAAAAGAAGTAAATGCTAATTTGTTTGGTTACGATATTCTGTAACGGTAAATTTTTATCAGAACAATAATAGAAAACTCGATAAAACTACTTAAAAGTATTTAAGAATTAATTTTTAGAATTTCATATTTTTTTAGTGATATATAGTTTCTCTTCAATACACTAACATATAGGTATTGACTATACTTTTAAGCAGCTTGAGATTGCTATATGTTAAAATTTCTGAATATTTCACTGTTATTGAGGAGCTGCAAAATACTTCAATATCTAACCCATTATTAAGGAAATTTCATGACAATAAAAAGTAATTATGGTGCAGAACAAATTCAAGTTCTCGAAGGATTAGAACCAGTAAGGAAGCGTCCAGGTATGTATATTGGGACTACTGGACCAAAAGGACTTCACCACCTTGTTTATGAAGTTGTAGATAATTCGATTGATGAGGCTTTAGCTGGCTACTGTACTCATATTGAAGTTGATATAAATTTTGATGGTTCTGTTACTGTTACGGATAACGGGCGAGGAATACCAACTGATATTCATCCTGCCACAGGTAAATCTGCCTTGGAAACAGTAATGACAGTTCTCCATGCAGGAGGTAAATTTGGAGGTGGTGGATATAAAGTTTCGGGGGGACTTCATGGAGTTGGAATTTCTGTTGTTAATGCTTTATCAGAATGGCTAATTATTAATGTTTGGCGAGATAATAATATATATACGCAGCGCTATGAATGTGGGGCTGCTGTTAGTGAACTAGAAAAAAAACCTAATTTTGAACATTCAAATGGTACATCAGTTTCTTTCCTTCCTGACAAACAAATTTTTACATCTGATATGAATTTTGACTATATTACTTTATCAGGAAGATTAAGAGAGTTGGCATATCTTAACTCTCAAGTAAAAATTACATTTACTGACTACCGAAAAAAAGAACCTCATATTGAAACTTATTTTTATGAGGGAGGAATTAAGGAATATGTTGCTTATATGTGTAGAGATAAGGAACCCTTACACAAGGACATCATCTATATCTGTGGAGAGAAAAAAGGTGTTCAAGTTGAAGCTGCGTTACTCTGGTGCGTAGATGCATATAGTGATAGTTTATTAGGTTTTGCAAATAACATCAGAACTGTTGATGGTGGTACACACTTAGAAGGGCTTAAAACAGTTCTAACCAGAACAATGAATAATATTGCTAGGAAACGAAATAAAATAAAAGAAAATGAATCTAATTTGGGTGGTGAAAATGTTCGAGAAGGCTTAACAGGTATTGTTTCTGTTAAGGTTCCAGAACCAGAATTTGAGGGACAAACAAAAACAAAACTTGGTAATACAGAAGTTAGAGGTATTGTAGATTTATTGGTAGGAGAAGTCTTAGGAGAATATTTAGAGTTTCATCCTCATGTGGCTGATAATATCATAGAGAAAGCTGTTCAATCTCTTAAAGCAGCAGAAGCAGCAAGAAGAGCTAGAGATCTTGTACGTCGCAAGTCTGTTTTGGAATCTTCTCCTTTACCTGGGAAATTAGCAGATTGTAGTACAAGAGATCCTGCAGAAGCAGAGATTTTCTTGGTAGAGGGAGATTCAGCAGGAGGTTCTGCTAAACAAGGAAGGGATAGACGTTTTCAAGCAATCTTGCCTCTTAGAGGAAAAATTATTAATATTGAGAAGACTGATGATGCAAAGATATATAAAAATAATGAAATCCAATCTTTGATCACTGCTTTAGGCTTAGGGATTAAAGGGGAGGAATTTGATTCATCACAATTACGCTACCACAGAATTGTAATTATGACGGATGCAGACGTTGATGGAGCACATATTCGTACTTTGTTATTAACTTTTTTCTATCGTTATCAGCGATTATTAATAGAAAAAGGTTATGTATATATTGCTTGTCCTCCTTTGTATAAGATAGAAAGAGGGCGTAATCATTCTTACTGTTATAATGAACAACAATTACAAGACCATCTCACAACCTTACCTACGAATGCTAAGTATACTATTCAGCGATTTAAAGGTTTAGGCGAAATGATGCCTGTACAGCTATGGAATACAACTATGAATCCTGAGACACGTAGTATGAAAAAAGTAGAAATTGAGGATGTTGTTGAAGCAGATCGTATTTTTACAATTTTGATGGGTGATCGAGTTGCACCTAGACGACAGTTTATTGAAAACTATGGATCTAAATTGAATTTGACAGATCTCGATATATAAGAATTGCATTCCAATATTACGATCTAAATTAATTATTTGAGTAGTATTTTTCCTATGTAATAGGAAGCCAAATAGTCAATCATAAACTCCTTATAATAAGGGTTAATAAATGTGTGGCATATATGTATTTAATACAACCATAGTTAATGTTTCAAATGTAGCCTTTAACTGAAAAATATTTAATTAAAGAGAAATAAGTTATTCGTTAAATAGCTAAATTATTGATTACTAATGTTCATTAGTACAAAAATTGAATACTTTATGTAAATCACCAATGTTATTTATTGTTAGTTATTTTACATATACTATCTATTTGTTAAATGGATAAGCTAATTTATTTAATTTTATTCGTAATACACATCTATCATTTCTAAACAATGTCTACATATACTTAGATGGTTACTACAGGTTACTTTTGGAACGGACTTGTATATTATTATTCATATTGAAGAATTTAATGTTTTTTGTAATTTAATAACATTTCCAACAATAGCTATTGCTGGAGCTTGAAAACCTTTTTGTTTGACTTGTTCGATCACTAATCCTAATGTACTCACTAATTGTTCTTGTTCCAACAAAGTTCCCCAACGTATTAGAGCAATTGGTGTTTTAGATATTAATCCTTCTAATAATAGCTGGGTTACAATATTTGCTAAGTTATGGATTCCCATATAAATAACAATAGTTTCTGCACCATTAGCAACTGCCGACCAATTAACTCCGGAACGATATTTACCTACTGCTTCATGCCCAGTTACAAATGTTACAGAAGAACTATATCTTCGATGAGTAATTGGAATTCCTGCATATGCAGGAGCTGCGATTCCTGAAGTAATACCAGGAACAATTTCTACTGAAATTCCAGAATTGATAAGATCTTCCATTTCTTCTCCTCCTCTGCCAAAGACAAATGGGTCTCCACCTTTTAGTCTTACTACTACAGAATATCTTTTTGCCTGTTCTATCAAAATTTTAGTAGTTTCTATTTGTAGCTTAGAATGATTACCTCTACGTTTTCCTACATTAATTTTAATAGCATCATTATTTATCATACTAAGAATTTCAGAGCTGATCAGAGCATCATAAACTACTACATCAGCATGCTCTAATAAATTTTTACCTTTGATGGTCATTAAATTAGGATCACCTGGACCTGAACCTACTAAATAAACCTTATTTATATGCATTTTTGATATTTTTTTCATTACTTTACTATTTCATCTACAATTAACTTAACAAGTTCAAAAGTTTCTCCTATTGGATATCCTAAATTAATCTGAATTCCAGGCAAATCGCTTTGTATCTTTTGAATTTGTTGAGTAATAATGTTTGTAATTTTTCCTCTAAAAAGAAAATAGGGAATAATGGTAATTTTTACTTTATTTTGCTTTAGTAATATGTTAATTTGATCAGATAAATTGGGTTTTATTCCCCAATAAGCTGTTGTCGCATTCAATCTATTGGCAATACCTTCGATGGTATTGTTACCATCTTGAAAATTGCTACCATGAGAAATAATAATTCTAGCATTCATTTGAGAACATATTAAAAACTGATCGGATAAAATATTTACTAAGCCTTTATAGTTACCCAAGTGAGAACATAATTCTAAGTTCATAAAATTACCTATTTTTCTTTGAGCTATACTAACTTCTAGTGGAATATCTTGTTTAACATGAATTCCAGGAAATAAAAACATTGGAATAATTTTCAGATTCTTAATTCCGTAACTTTTTATTTTTGAAGCAAATTGCTGAATTTTTTTAGCTAGAGAAATTTGTGATAATTCTAAAGTTGCTGTTTCAACAATAACTATCTGAGGGATAGTGGGATAATAGCTTATTGAAGTCTTATATAGAACTTTGGTATGGAGACAATTTAGTTGCCAGGATATTAGATAAGATAATCTTTTCAGAGAAGTTTTATATTGTAAGTTATGGCTACCATGAACAACGAGAAGATAGGCAGATGTAGAAATCAAAATATTTGGAATATATACTTACTATGTTATGAAGCAAATCTAAGAAGTTGTAAATAAAAACTAATTTAAAATAATAAACTAAAGTCTATTTTTTAAAGAAAATCACATATCATATAAAAAGGAAGAATAGTATTGATTTTTGTCTGTTAATTCTTCTAAAAATTATTAACGCTTGTATACATTTTGTTAATATTTTTTAAATAACTATCTATTAATATATAGTCAATTAAATTTTTATTTGATAAAAAGTTTATCTAAAAATTAGAAAAAGTATATTATTTAATAATCATATAAACAAGCCTCTTTCTTGACCCCTAATATTTTTATTAGATGATAAGGTAAGAATGCTTCTCTATTTTTTCTAGTCTTTATACAAAATAATGTCTGATATAGATTCTTCTGTTGAATTGAAACCAATTATATTAGATGCCCTGCCAGATTTTATAATTTCTGGACATCATTGTTCTACTCATATTCAAAAGCATATAGATCTCATCTTACTTGCTCTTGAAGCGCTAGACTTAGGGACATCAGAACAAATGTTGACAACAATAAAGCTTTTCAATCTACAAAAAATTATTAAAAATCGTATTGTACTCTGGCGCTTACGTTCTACTAATCCTTGGAGACGTGCTTATAATCGTAGTGTTTTATCTATTGAGCAAGCAAAAGCATTAATCATAATTACAAATCATCATGTTAAACCTTTAACTTCAGAAATTCGACAATTATTGTTAGCCGAACAACAAATGAGTGAAAATAATTTGCCAGTAACTTGTCATTTTCTTTTAGCTGAATACTTAGATCAATTTCGTGCTCATTTTCATAGTCGTATGAATCCTAGTCGTACCAAAGTTTCTTTATATTTAGGTTCAGAGCAAAAATTAAATGAATTAGCCTTAATGCTGCTTAAAAAACTATTATTTTGCACAGGAACTTCTGGAATGCAACGTTTATGGGTTAGCTTATTTGATGGAGAAGTCATATGAATATTAGACGGTGTTATAGTTTGCCTAATTGCACTTTAGTATTAGAGGGCCTGAATAATAAAATCTCTTCCCATGAAACTCACCAAATATTATCCACATTAGTAAATGCTGAGTGTAAATTTCTAGGTATTCCTCAAAAATTAGAAGGTGGGCATATCTTTTTCGAAAATCTTGTTAAGGTTACTAGCGAATATGTTCAAGCTTATTTAAGTGGAATTCCTCATCCTTTACCTTCTCTAACAGAAAAAAATATGGTTAATATTGAGAAGCTTTCTGAAGGAGATCTTCATTCTTTAACCTGGAGTCCATCTGTTGAAAATAAAGATGTTGTCATGATTGTACTAACAACAGTTCAGTTATTTGATTTAGTAGAGGCAATTGATCAATTTTTTGCTGATAATCACACTTTGCCTAATTTTAATTTAGAACTAAAACCAATATCTAATCGTTATCACCACTCTGATGAATCCTTTACAGAATTAGCAATTCCCATCACCATAGCAGTTACTAGCTTAAGTTTTATATCCTTATTGTTGTCCTTTATACCTGTCCCAGAAATTGTTGAACCAAAACCTAATTTATCTCCGGTATCTGTAGAAACCTCCCTTTACTCTACTCATAAACAAAAGTAAAAAATTTTCCTAAATATTGTTTTACATTTTTGTTAATCATATGACATTATTTTATTGGTTCAAAATTGGAAAACTTTACCTCCCTCAACTTTTATAATTTGCGAAGATTTCAACCATTCTGTATCAAAATTAGGCAAATGAGTAGTTGTAATAAGTGTTTGAAATCTTCCTTGAATAACTTCTAGTAATTGTCTTTGTCGATTATGATCTAATTCGGCCAAGACATCATCAAGTAGTAACAATGGAGGTTCTCCAATAACATCTTCAATTAACTGAAGTTCTGCTAGTTTAATAGCTAAAACTAAAGTTCTTTGCTGTCCTTGAGAACTATAAAATTTTGCTTGTTTTTTATTTATATTAAATTCAACATCATCTCGATGAGGACCAACAACTGTGGTAGCATGATTTCTTTCAACAGCACTGCATTGTTCTATTTTTTCTAGAAATCTTTGCTGTATAGTCTGATGATCCTCATTTTTAATATTGATATTAGACAGATAATTGATCTCTAGTAATTCTGCTTTTCCACTAATGCTTTTGTGCCATCTTTGCGCCAAAGGAACCAATCTTTGTATTACGCGGTTTCGTCTTCTAGTAATTCTTGTTCCTGTTTCTGAAAGTTGTTCATCCCACAATTGCAGTTGAGATACTGCACCTAGTAAATCATCAGAATCTTTTTGATCGTTGAATTGCCCCCTAATTATTTTAAGAAAAGAATTTCTTTGCTTCAAAATTTTATGATATTGATTAATAATATGAGCATAAATAGGTTCTAATTGAATCAAAAGTGTATCTAGCCAAGTACGACGAATTTCTGGTGATCCTCTTACTAAATCTAAATCTAAGCAAGAAAATTCTACTGCATTAATATGACCTAAAAAGTCAAGATGGCGATGTAATCTTTCATGGTTCAACATTAAAGTACGTTTGCCACTTGATCGAAATGTAATACTTAATTCAGACTGTCCATAAATTCTCTCAATATTGGCTATTATTTGGCTACTTTTCTCACCCTCTGATATTAAATCTTGATCTCGTCTTGTACGATGACTTTTTAAGGTAGCTAACAATTCTATTGCTTCCAATAGATTAGATTTTCCTTGAGCGTTATTCCCTAATAAAATTGTTTTTTGAGACTGCAAGCTAACTGACTGTTTATAATAATTTCGAAAAGTATACAAATTAATATTTTTTAAGTACATTTTTATTCTTTGATTAGCATAATTGAAAATTTACTAGAAAATAAAGATAAGTCTGTACATTATAGATTAGATATTTTTTTCAGAAGCTAGATATTATGTAGTTTGGTAATTGCATTTTATCTAGAAGCAAATATACTTAGCTATAGTTTTAATATTTTAAAAAGCTTATCAAACTATTTCTTAGAAAATATTTTTTACTTTTCATGTTGGACATTAAAAAGTCGAATTACTATTTTGTGGATATATAGTTGATTATATTTATTTACTAACTTTTTATAAATATAAATTATTAATAATTTAAAATAAACCCATTCTTTTTCTTAGTAAAATAAAGATAATGAATTTATATTATTTTCACTGAATTACTAATAAATAAAGAATAGTATATAGAAAAAAATCTACATATCATAATATGATAATTTAAGGGCACGCTACTTTTTTGTAGATAATATCCATTAAAAGAACAATTATTTAAAATAAACTTTATTCTTTAATTAAATAAGTGAAAATAGCTATTTTTCTATATCTAAAGAGTAAATTTGACCATCTACAAAAATACGGGTTATTCCTTTGGCTTGTAAGTAAGAACAAGTTTTATATAGGAGACGACTATCAGGAATCTTAATGACTCTTTGAGAACGATTAGAAAATCTACGAGCAAAACGATGATTATCAAATACTGGTAAAGTTCTTTGTTGTATCTCACTAACTGGAATTTGTCCTAAATGAGCAAATTCTTTCAATGGTCGTGCAATTAATTCTGCAGAACGGTCTATGACAAGATAACAAGTTTTTGGGAGTATTGCGTCAGAAAGAGGTAAAACACGAATATTGCCGTTAGTAGATAAAGATTCGTCATAGTTTTTATCATCTTCGCTACTATCTTCATCTTCTTCATCCCAATCTTCATAATTACATTCAAGATCTTCTCCTAACATTTCCTCTAAAGTTACAACATCTAGATTTTCTAGTTCATCAGATTCTTCTTCTACAACCTCAGTTTTTTCTAAAGATAACAGTAGATTTGGAATATGTTTTACAGTTATTGGTTTAGGCTTAGCCGACAGATCATTAGGTATATTCTCCGATAAAGATTCAGTTATACAAGTATTTCCATCATCTTTTTCAGATTCGGGAAATAATTTTGTAATTTTGTAATTACTTTTCTTTGTTTCTCCCGTATTATTTTGAATTTTACTAGTTCTTGCTAACCGTTTTTGTTGAATTAGTTCTTCATACTCTATATCTGATAAAGTATTTTTTAAAAAACGGCTAATAGTAGAGCTGCTTACACCGTAACGATGAGCTAAGGTAGAAGTAGTTTCTGCGGTTTGGCGATAAAGTTTAAGAATTTCTTGTTTATCATCATCGATTAATTTTTTAGGACTCATGGTATTGTGCCTATCTTTGTCAGTTTGACTCTATACTAATATTTTTATAATATTTGTTAAGATCGCCTCCTAGTAACCTAGGGATGAACATGTCTCGACAAATAGGCAAAATACTAGGATTGTACTAATTCTTTAATCTAGTTTATCGTCAATTGCTAAGTTTCATCCTTTTTAAATATTAAAAACTTAATTATTATGGACATAATGAAAGGAGAGCCCGCTTTATTAGTACTAGCCGATGGCACATTTTTTGAAGGTTTATCATTTGGCGCAAAAGGTACAGTTATGGGAGAAGTTGTATTTAATACAGGAATGACAGGATATCAAGAAGTCTTAACAGATCCAAGCTATTATGGTCAAATTGTAAATTTTACATTTCCTGAATTAGGTAATACAGGAATAAACTATGATGATCTGGAGTCCGACAAACCTTATGTTTTTGGTGTGATTGCTAAAGACATTACATATTGTCCAAGTAATTGGCGTTCAATAGAATCTTTACCAGATTATTTGGTTCGCCATGGAATTGTAAGCATTTATGGCATTGATACTAGGCAGTTGACTCGTAAAATAAGATCCATGGGAGCAATGAATGGAATTATTTCTACAGAAGTATTAGATAAAGAAGTTTTAATATCCAAGTTGCAATCTGCTCCTTCAATGGAGGGGCTAAATTTAGTTGAGAAAATTAGTACTAGTACAATTTACCATTGGTCAATTCCTACAGATAAGAAATGGGAGTTTATAGCCGATAAAAGTAAGTCTATTGAAGATTTGCTAACTGTTATAGTAGTTGACTTTGGAGTCAAACGAAATATCTTAAAGCGTCTAGTTAGCCATGGATGCAAAGTCATTGTTGTTCCTCTTGACACATCGTTTAATGATATTTTGAGCTATAATCCTGACGGTATTTTTCTTTCTAACGGTCCCGGTGATCCAGCCTCAGTTACTGAAGGTATAGATCTTGTAAAATTACTTATTAAAGCTGAAATACCTATTTTTGGTATTTGTATGGGACACCAGATTCTAAGTTTAGCTTTAGGAGGCAATACGTTTAAATTAAGGTTTGGTCATCGTGGACTGAATCAACCTTGCGGATTAAATGAGAAAGTAGAGATTACAAGCCAAAATCATGGATTTGCTGTATCCAGAGAATCATTAAACAAAGATATAGAAATTAGTCACTTTAACTTAAATGACGATACTATCGCTGGGATATATCATAAAAAATTACCTTTTTTCTCTGTTCAATACCATCCAGAAGCAAGTCCCGGACCCCACGATGCTGATTACCTGTTTACAAAATTTATTAAGCTTATGAAGCAATATAGAGCCAAATCTAATGAGTAATCTTATATATTTAAAAATATCTTATGATTAGATACTATCTTACAGCTCAATTCTACATAGTAGAATTAAGCTGTAAGATAGTATCTAATCATAAGATAAGAAGTTATTATCTTAGATTCCGAAAATATTTTAGGTTTACACTTACAAAGCAATAAACTCAATATACCAATAGTAACTAGAAAATTTTGCGATAAGAATACTCGACGAACAACTAAATAAGTAAGAATATTATGTTTGAAAAAATATTATTTAATACTTTTACTGCTAATTTTTAATTTCACCTAAAATAAAATGTCATTATATAAATTATAGATTTGTAAACTATAATTAAAGTCTAAATTAGTTTATTTGAATAGCTATTTTTTAGTATTAAATAGAATTAAGACGTTTTAATCAATGTCATAAATATTATTATTCATGATATAAAGCAGCTATACTTGTATCGTTATTTTTGGTAATAAAAAAAACATGACATTTTATATTCTTAATTAAGAAATTAAGCTTATAGAAATTCCATACATTTTATACAACAAAATGAGGAAAAAGCTAAAAATATGAACTTTCTTTGTTCTCTCCTCCCACCCTATTTAAATATTAGCCTATGCCCTGGACTAGAACTATAACAACTATTATTGGTATCTTTTTTGCTTTAGGAATATTGATTATCGGCAAATGGCTTTTTACCATTGGACTATGTGTGATAGTTTTTTTAGGACAATTAGAATATTTTCAGTTAGTCAAAGCTAAAGGAATTGTTCCTGCTACTAAAACAACTCTAATAGTATCTCAGATACTATTGATCGCAGCAGCTATTGCTCCACATTTTACAGATGCTTTGTTTACTTTAGCAGGTACATTGATTTGTTTTTATCTTCTCTTTCAATCTAAATTAGCTAGTATAGCCGATATATCTACTTCTATCCTAGGCTTATTCTATGGAGGATACTTACCTAGTTATTGGTTAAGATTAAGAGTCGGTTTTGACAGCACTATTACAAATATTAATATTGCAAATAATGATTTATTTGTTCAAAAATATTTACCTAATCTATGGACAAAATCTCAATTTTTTTCTCCTGCATTGAATATTACTTGTCTAGCCTTTAGCTGTATTTGGGCTGCTGATATTGGAGCATATATTATGGGTAAATCATTTGGTAAAACTCGTTTATCCAATATAAGTCCTAAAAAAACTGTTGAAGGCGCAATAGCTGGACTAATAGGAAGTATCATAGTTGCAGAAATTGGTTCTTGGTATTTAGGATGGCCTTATTGTTATTTAACTGGTATGGTTTTAGGAGTTCTAATTGGAATTGTAAGTCTTCTAGGAGATTTAACTGAGTCTATGATGAAGAGAGATGCAGGTGTAAAAGATTCAGGTAAGTTGATTCCTGGTCATGGTGGAATTTTAGATAGGACAGACAGTTATGTTTTTACAGCTCCTCTAGTCTATTATTTCGTAACATTGTTTTTACCACTCTTACAATAAGGAGTTTAACTATATATAAACAATTTTAATTTTATTTAATATAATAATCTTGTCTGAGATCTACAATTATTCAGTTAAAAAATATGAAATTAAATTTTATAAAGTGGTTAAATTATTTATTAGTAGCAAATATTTTTTTAATTTTTTTAGGATTTTTCTGGTTTTTAATAGCTTTAATTGGTCATTACTTCAATCTGCCCTTAGGCTTAAAATTATGGTACAAATTATGGACAATATTATTTCAACCAGCCATTAGTATTTTATTTATTAGTGTTTTTGTTAACTGGTTAATTCAAAAAATTTTTATGAGTTTGAATACCATATCATCTAAAGAAAGCAAACAATAAACATAAATTATTTGTAATAGAAAATTACTTATTATAGGCCAATAATAATCTAAACAACATCTTATCTGTATTTATGCAACTAGTCTAGCAAGATTAAATCGCAAATATTTGTATAAAGTAATATGAATAATTAAGGTAAACTATATTGTATGAACATTATTTAATAACAATCAAATAGATTATTTAATGTTGTTGCCATAATAGCTTACGCAAAACTACTATCATTATGAATCAATCTAATAAACCTATTGTTATTTCTCCCTCCATTCTCTCAGCTAACTTTAGTTGTTTACGAGAAGAAATTGAATTGGTTGACAAGGCAGGAGCAGACTGGATACATATCGATGTTATGGATGGCCGCTTTGTACCAAATATAACTATTGGCCCGCTAGTGGTTGAAGCAATTCGTCCCTATACTAAAAAACCATTAGATGTTCACTTAATGATTGTAGAGCCTGAAAAATATATTACTGATTTTGCAAAAGCGGGAGCCGACATAATCTCTATACATGCGGAAAATAATGCATCTCTTCATTTACATCGAACTCTTGGACAAATCAAAGAATTAGGTAAAAAAGCTGGAGTTGTTCTTAACCCTGCAACTTCTCTAGCATCTATTGAACATGTTTTAGAAATATGTGATTTGATCTTGATAATGAGTGTTAATCCTGGTTTTGGAGGACAAAAATTCATTCCTTCAATGGTAGACAAAGTTCATCAATTACGTCAAATGTGTGAGGAAAAGAGATTAACTCCTTGGATTCAAGTAGATGGTGGATTAAAATCAGAAAATACTTGGAAAGTTATAGAAGCAGGCGCCAATGCTATTGTAGCTGGATCTGCCATATTTAAATCCGCAGATTATGCAGAAGCTATTAAAGGAATCCGCGAAAGCAAATCTTCTATAAAATAAAAACAAGTTAATAATTGTTCACACTTATAGTAAATTATTGGCAATAGTTCTTATTAAATTACTAAAAATACTATATATAAGATAATTAAATCATTATCCTAGTATAATTACTTACTTTTAAAATAGACTGAATTAAAAAAATTACTTAACTTTAGTCTCTAAATATAATTTAGGGCATAAGATACTATGCCCCTACTATAGTCTATTTTAATTAATCAAAATAGAAGAGTGTTACTAGTTTTCTCTGTTCCTCTGCTTCTTCACAGGTTTGTAGTAGGGTATGACTATCATGAAAAGCAAAGCAAATAAGTTGCTGACATCGAGATATTATTTCTCGATTACATAAAGCACTGGCTTCTCCTAAAGACAAACTGTCATTATCAGGATTTTCTACTAAATGAATTACTCTTTCTAACTGTTTTTTTGATTCCCTAGGCTGCTTATTTAAACTTTGGGGCAAAATTACAGTAAGAAGACTTGGATCTGCTCTCATTGCTCCTTTAATAGCAGCTGCATTAGTTCCCGTAGCTCCTGATGTCATTAAACGATTTCCGCCCAATACTAGAGCGTAACTCATCATTTCAATTAATTGCTGATGAGTAATAGGTACATGGCGAGAACCTAATAAAGCAATTCTCTTAGAACCTGTTTGCTGTATTGCAGCAAGTTCTTGCGCCAAAGTATCTAAGGTAAGAATATCAAGTGATTGACTCAAAGATCCTCTTCTATATTAAATAAACGTACGCCATCTTAACAAAAGTTTCTTGATTGTGGTACAGACTTTACAGTTTTTCTTAATCTAATTTTTTACTAGTTAAGTTAAAACGTAGAAAAATATGATTTAAGATCTAAAAAGATAAGTATTTTTTTAGATTTTTTTCTAACTGTACTACAGATATACGAGGGGAGAAGCGAGGAATAATTCTTTCTCCTTGAGGTAATTTTTGATATAAAACAGGAATCTCAAGTTGAAATATTTCGAACCATTCTTCAGAGGTAGTGATATCTCTTATCTCTAATTCAAATTTTAAGTCTTGCATCTGTTTTAACTTTTTTTGTAATCCTTCGCATAGATGACAACCTGGTTTTGTATATAAAATAAGATGCATAATTAATTCCTGTAATTCATATGGACAATAAAGAAAATTCTTTTCTTTTATGCATTTTAAAAGGAACTGCTGGAAATACTTGAGGAGATTGAGGAACAATAATTAGTTGAACTCTTGTACCAATAGGTAATTGAGTTTGTAACGTCGTTCTTGCATTAATTTGGCAGCCAGAAGGAGTCTTAAGACAATAACAATATTCTCTCCCTAAAAATTGGCGATCACAAATTACAATTTCACCTGTATCATCTGGCTGTAAAGTAATATCTTCTTGTCTAACCATTAAATCTCCTTCAGGAATGTTTTCAAAAGTTGAAGGAGCCTCCCATTGACCTATTTCTGTTGTCCAAAGCCTTCCTTTTCGTTTGGCAGGAATAAAATTAGCTTGAGTAACAAACTCTGCAACAAAGCGTGATGAAGGATGTGTATAAACTTCTTCAGGAGTTCCAAACTGTTCAATTTTTCCATAGGACATAACCCCTATTTTATCAGATATTGCTAAAGCCTCTTCTTGATCATGAGTAACAAAAATTGCTGTAATACCTGTTCCTTTTAAGACATGACGAATCTCATGTCTTAATTGCAAACGGACTTGTACATCAAGGTTGCTTAATGGTTCGTCTAATAAGATTAATGCAGGCTTAGGAGCTAGAGCTCTAGCTAAAGCTATCCTTTGTTGCTGTCCGCCGGAGAGTTGATGTGGATATCGCTTTTCAAGCCCTTCTAATCCAACTAAGGCTAAAGACTCACCAACACGTTGCTTTACTTTATTTCTACTTAAGTTTTTCTTTTTTAAGCCAAAAGCAATATTGCTAGCAATATTTAAATGAGGAAATAGTGCATAATCTTGAAAAACCATACCTGTATTTCTATATTCAGGAGGTATTGATTCATAGGGACTAGCTATTATATTCCCAGCTAATTCTATAGTTCCAACAGAAGGTTGCTCAAATCCTGCAATTACACGCAAAAGAGTAGTTTTTCCGCATCCTGAAGGGCCAAGCAATCCCAGAATTTCTCCTTGCTTCAACTTAAAGCTAACTTGATCAATAGCTGCCGTTGTATGATTGAGAAACTGTTTAACGATGTGATCAACTTGAAGGATAATAGAATCTGTCATAACTAAGGGGCTTTAATGATAAGTTAGAAATTTTTAGTTGGAAATTATAAGTTTAGGTTTCAAAGGTAAATGAGAGAAGCCCTGATAAAGATTTCTTGTTTTTAGAGGATTCTTTAAGTTATCTTCATAAGTATCCAACTAGGACTAATTTTCAATAAGTACCCTTAACCTGTTACATAATAACATTTCTCCAATTTTTTAAATAAAAAATTCGTAAGAATGAATAATATTTAGCTTGAAGCTTATGTATAAAGAAAATAATTTTTTAGATTGCTGGTTTGATCTGCTCCTAGTGCCACAAGGGGCAGAATATCAAGCAGTTCTTAAAGGGATTAGTAAAAGTTCTAGTAAGGTAAAACTTAAGTCCGTTCCTGCAGGAGTTAAGGCTATTACCAAATTCTTAGAAGAATGGGAACAAAATTCCTATTTTCTCAAAGAATTACCCCAAACTGTCATGATGATAGGTTTGGGCGGAAGTCTATCTCCTAAGAATTCAATCGGAGACATAGTGGTATATAAAGAATGTACTTCACTACAATCTCAACTAAATGAATATAAGCAATGTGATATTTTTTTAAGTCAGTTAGTACTTAAAAAGTTAAAAGATAAGTGTATTCTAGGTAGAGGAATAACGAATCATTATGTTATATCTTCGGCAAAAGAAAAACAAACTTTAGGTAAAATATATAAAGCTGATGTAATTGATATGGAGGGGCTAGCTTTATTAAACTGGGGTCGAAAATGGAATATTTCAGTTATTATTATCAGAATTATTAGTGACAGTTGTCAGCAGGATATGCCAGATTTACGCAATGTTTTTGATATTGATGGTAACCTAAAATATTTTCACTTAGCCATTCAAATGATTAAAAAACCATTATTGTCTATTGATCTTATATGTAGTTCTCTGAAAAGTTTAAACGTCTTAAGAAAATCTATAAAACAGTTAATGTTCTGTTTATAATAAAAAGTAATATTTCAATAACACTTTTCAGAAGATACTAACTATATAAAGTAGTAAGTAATAAGTAATCTTACTACTTACTACTCATTTAACGTTTCTTTAAATATCCCCTCTTATTTCCTCAATTACACCATCACGGATAACAATTTCTATATTGAGTTTTTGAATTAAGTTATCTCCTTTTTTAGCTTGAAAAAAATTTTCTATTTGTCCTTGAACTACTTCTTGGTCTAATTCAACAACTTGAACTTGTTGAATTTGCTGCAAAAATTGATTTTTTTGTTCTAATATCTCACTTTTCTTATGATTAGCTTGAAGGTTTATATTATCAATTTGTTGAGTAACTTGAGAACTAGAAGAAGAAGCATTTTGCTTTTTAAGTTCAGAAATTGCTCTTTTTTCTTGCATTTCTATCTGTTGTATTTGATTGTCAAGCTGATTAATCTGTGATTGTAATTGCTGTTGCATTTCTTCTTTCCAACGAGCAGTTACTATTACTTTAAGATTAACTGGTCTTTTAAGTAGTAAGCTAGTGTTTATTTCGTCCATAAGTTTTATTAGTTTTTATTTTTAATGTTCTATATTTAGAAACAAATTATTAAGAATTAAACATTTTATCAATAATAACCTGATAATGTTTCATAATAACAAGGCGTTTCATCTTTAATGTTTGAGTCATCATACTATTTTCAATAGAAAACGGTTCTAAGATAAAATCAAAAATTTTTATCAGATCATCGGAACGATAACCTGGGCGATTTTGCACTTCTTTTTTCAATTCTTTGCGATATAAATCTTGAACTGTTTGTGAATAAAGATCATGATTATGTAGAAGAATTTCTGAATCGTTTTGTGATGGTATATTCAAATGCAAGTTCTGACTTTCTACCCAAAACCTTAGCATGTCTAAGTTGGGAACTATTAAAGCTCCTAACATTTTTTGATCTTGCCCGACCAACATAATTTGATCGATGTATACACTTCTTAAACAAGCATCTTCAATTGGTTGAGGTTCAATATTTTCTCCATTACTTAAAACAATAGTATCTTTAATTCTGCCAGTGATTACAAGATCATTCATAGGAGTCAACCAGCCTAAATCTCCACTATCAAACCATCCCTGAGGATCTTTAACTTTATCCGTTTCCTCCGCTTTTTTATAGTATCCTTGCATAACTTGTGGTCCTCTGATGAGTACCAATCCACACTTTCCTTTGGGTAAGGCTTGCCTAGTATCAGGATCTACAATACTAATTTCTGTTCCAGGAATTGGTTGCCCTGTCGTTCCTCTTAAATTATGCTTATGAGTACGTGCATTTGTAACAGGGGAAGTCTCTGTGAGACCATATCCTACTAGTATAGGAATATCAATAATCTCATAAAAATCATCTAAATGTTTTGCGAGAGATCCTCCTCCACTAATAAGTGTTTTAAAATTACCTCCTAGATTGTCTTGAATTTTACGATAAACTAACTTATTGGCTATTTTGTGTATAGGGTAAAGAGCAATAAATTTCATACAGGCTATCGTTCTTTTTTGAAAAGAAGGTTTTAAATCTTCTAGACTAAGGCAATTAAAAATACGTCTATATGAAATAAATTTTAGAGAAGTTTCAAAAAAATATTTTATTATTCTTTTTTGTATAGCACTTTGTTCTCTAAACTGTTTTTGTATAGCTTCATATAAAGATTCCCAAAGACGAGGAACACCAACCATATGGTGTGGTTTAAATTTCTTTAAATCACTTTTAAAATTACGAATATTTGTATATATTAAGGTGCATCCTTGAGAAAGTAAAAAATATTCTGCACTGCGTTCATAAGAATGCCAAGATGGCAATATACTGAGAATACGATCACCCGGTTCAGGCTTAATTATAGTATCTAAATTTCTAACTTGATGAAGTATATTGCCATGAGATAACATAGCACCTTTTGGTTTTCCTGTTGTTCCTGATGTGTAAATTAAAGTAGCTAGATCCGTATCTTTTTTAAGAGTAGGTCTTAGGTCAAAGTTTTTACCAAGTTCCATGAGCTCAGTAAAATTTAAAACCTTTACAGGAATTGTTACATCATCCTTCTCATCACTTAATAAAATAATCAAACGTAAATTAAGTTGATTTGAAAAAGAATATAACTTTTCTAAAGTTTTTATATTTTCTACGATAAGTATACTACTATCACTATCTTGAAGGATATGAATTAACTCATTTGGATCTGATTGAGAAGATCTCACTGAATTTGATGCCCCTGCAAGCATTAAACCTTGATCAGCTATGAACCAGCGAGGACTATTATCAGCAATTAAACAAATCTTTTCATTTTCTAAAATTCCTAATGATTGAAGCCCAGACGCAAAAATTTTTAACTGTTCATATAGTTGAGAAAAAGTGAGTTTAACTTCTGGTTTGCTATGAGGATCATAAAGTGCAATGATATCAGCAAATTTTGTAGCTGTAATTGCCCATATTTCCGATAAAGCTTGTAAATTACGATATTCGCGAATAGTTGTCATAGAATCTACTTTAATAACTTTTTATCCTATTACATTAAGCTAACTAATAATAAAATAAATAGTCAAAATTTTCTTTTTTTAGAGTCAATAGTAACATTTTAATATTAATGATTATTGATTTTTTTAAATACTTTTGTATTTTTTAAAAAGATTAGTATTAATTGCCCTTGAATTAAATCTAATAAAATTAGGAGTTAAAATAATACTTACTATCTTAGCCTTTTATTCCAGAGTAATTTCAATAATTTTATAAATTTATTGTAGGTACTCTTATATCGATTTAACTCTTTTGTTATTGAAATATATTCTGTTAGAGATATACATTCAACTTGACTATCAAAATACAAAAATAGATAGTAAGAAATATGCAAAGATTACTAGTGATTTAAGAATTATTAACCTATAACTTATACTCAATTTCTACTTTATGTTAGCTAAGAATCAACGATACTATTATATTTAGAAGGATGCGGCGTTATTAGAATAACTGTATTAAGAGATAAGTATCTGAACAATGCTAATAAAAGAATAATTCATGTGTTCTAAATAATTACTTTTCCTCTATCTAATAGCTTTTTCTTAATATGTAAATAAACTAAAAGAATCTTTTCAAAGAAGTATAAATAACAAAATTTTAGGTTTAATTACTAAACTTATTAGAAGCTAAAAATAGCTAAGAAAATTAGATTTGGTATTTTCATAACTTTTAACTCTTTTTTAATTTTTCTAACACAGCAATAATCAAATAACTCTAAATAGTTTGTCTAAAGCAGAAAAATTGGGTAGTTGACTTTAACTGTAAAACAATTCATTTTCTATATTTTTACTGTAGAGATTCTTTTTGTAAATTTCGAGCTTTAAAGAAAGTTTCCAAACTATGAGCATCACCAATATAACGCCAATGCCAAGGCTCATAACTAATATTTTGAATATTATTCGGTGGAAAAGATAGCTCAAAATTATATTTAGCTGCATTTTTTCTTAGCCACTGAAAAAGAGGAGTATCTTCAAATTCCACATTTAAATGTGTTGAAGGAAAGTCACTGTCTCCAATATCAATTGCATATCCTGTATGGTGTTCGCTATATTGAGGAGGAGCGCTAACTTCAGCTCTTTTTCTTGTCTCCTCATTTTGCTGACGCTTTACTTCAAAAAATAAATATTCTTGCTGACTAAAAGTTCTAAATCCAGATATTGGAATTAAAGTAAAACCGTTCCTTTTCGCATCTTGTTGCATTCGCAAGAAACTTTTAGCTGCTTTTTTTCTTAATTTAATACGCCCATCGTTAGTGACTGAATTTAACTCACTTAAAGAGGCTTCAGTATAAGATAAATGACCGAGAACATTTTCAATCTTACTAGTAATTAAATTTGGCGAAGGAGTAGTTTTAGTTATTGAATTAGAAGAAAAAGACGGTTTCTGCGATGCTGAGAAAAAGATTCGTATTATCAAAAAAATACTAAAGCCAAAAACTCCAAAACTAACTAGCCCTATTACAGTGAAATTAGTTCTTTGTGATATAGTAAGTTTATGGTTAGGAGCATCCCTCGATGCTTCAGGTATATCTAAGGGCATTCCTTGTTTTTGTTTTCCCTTCATTGATTGATGGTTAATAGTATGTTTTGTTTAATTTTTACTTATATTCTAGAGAGAAATATAAAGTTAACAATCATTTCGATCATAAGCTACTAAAATAAGCTTTCTTATTTATAACTGATTTTTTATGATTACTAATTCCTTGATCTTACCTCAGAAAAATTGATCCATACGAAAGTTATTACTTAAATAGCATTGATTTAGTTGCAAAGAAAGTATAAGTGGCAAATATTAGTAGTATTTAATTTTTTATTCATACCTTTTAGAGGCTTTACAATTTATAAATAAAAATTTTGAAGTACTATTTAACTCTCCAAAAAAGCTAAGCAATATTTTATTAATAACAATAATCAGATAGTGAATATAGTATCAAATTGCTATCATATGATAACTTTTAAACTGATAATAGCTATCTATCAACATTACCATTATCTAATTCTTATATCTATATGTGGTCAGAATATAAACAATTTTATTTGGTATTTTTTGTATTCTTAAATTATTTTAGATAATACTTTATAGTATCATTGTTTTTGATTTTACTTTAGATTTAAATCATTATTTTTAGCTCATTACAGTTTATAAAAATTAGTTTTAAAATCGAAATATAATTAACAATTGATTAAATTATAGGTTAAATTACTCAGTTTTATTTTAATAAAATTGAGTAGCTAATAAATTGGTAAAATCTTCTGGTTATATGATTACTATCTTCTGAATTATTTATTATTAATACACTTACTTAGTATCTTATAGTAAGACACATTTTTCATTAGCTCAAGAAAAACTGCCAAAAAATTTTTTTCTGTGGCTAATGATATCAGAATACAAAAAAAGTTATAAATTAACTAAAAGATATATTTACTAATTAAATATATCTTTCCAATATAAAAAATACTTACACTGTAATTTATTATTTTGATAGATAAAGTTCTATAGCTTATAACTAAAAAAATTATATTAGTACTAAATTTAAGTAGTTAATACCTATAGGTGAACATACATAACGAGAAGATATAAAGTATCTTTTGAGTTTTAGTTTAATGATATAGTTAAAGTCACATTGATGGTGTAATGATAAGAAATAGTAAATAATGCTTAATTTTAAGTTATCATTTTTAGTTAAATTATTTTTTAGTTTCGTTCTTATTGGTTTAATTAGTTTATACTTATCAGCCTGTAATGAGTCTTTTGAGAAAACTTCCCTGAAAATCAAGACCAATTCAGTTATTACTGTTAAGAATCAATTATCAGAAGTTTCCCCTCCAGATACTATTCGATTGTTAAATAAAAGTTTAAAAAATTACCATCCTAAAGTAAGCATTACGGATCCTAAGCAATATGAAGTTCTATCGGATAATACTGTATCGGTTAAATTGAAATTAATGGATTTTCCTTTGTTTAAAAATAAAAACTTAGGTCTTGGTCCTCACTTAAATCTTTTTGTTGACAACAAATCTTATAAAAAAATTTATGATTTAAATGAACCAATAATTTTAGAAGATTTAGATCCTGGAACACATACTATAAGAGTTTTAGCTTCTAGTCCATGGTATGAAAGTTTTAAGACCAAAGAAGCATATGCTCAAACAACATTTCATGTATTTACAAAAATAGATAATAATTTACCAAATCTTTCTTTACCTCTACTTACATACAACAGTCCCCGGGGTGATTATGGTGAGGAACCTATTATGTTAGATTTCTATGTATTTGATCCATCCTCAGATTCAATGGAAAGTTATACTGTTGAAGATAAAGATAATTGTTGGCGTGTAAAAGTAACTATTAATGAAGAGATCTTTATTCTAGATTCGTTAGAACCTATTTATCTAAAAGGTTTTCAACCAGGCAAAAACTGGATTAGATTAGAGTTAATTGATAAATATGGAAAAAAAATCAATAATGTCTTCAACGATTCAATACAGTTGATTAATTATAATCCTAATAAAAAAGATACATTGTCTGCACTACTTCAAGATAAATTATCTAACCAGTTAGCCTATTCTCTTATCGATCCAAAATATATAAAAATTCCACGATTAGCTAATGAAGAAGAAATCCTCCCTGTTTCTCAACTTGAAGAAATAATAACAGCGGAGAATGAGAAAATATCTGAAGAAATTCCACAATTAGCTAATGAAGAAGAAATCCTCCCTGTTTCTCAACTTGAAGAAATAATAACAGCGGAGAATGAGAAAATATCTGAAGAAATTCCACAATTAGCTAATGAAGAAGAAATCCTCCCTGTTTCTCAACTTGAAGAAATAATAACAGCGGAGAATGAGAAAATATCTGAAGAAATTCCACAATTAGCTAATGAAGAAGAAATCCTCCCTGTTTCTCAACTTGAAGAAATAATAACAGCGGAGAATGAGAAAATATCTGAAGAAATTCCACAATTAGCTAATGAAGAAGAAATCCTCTCTGTTTCTCAACTTGAAGAAATAACAACAGCGGAGAATGAGAAAATATCTGAAAAAATTCCACGATCGAAGTGGTTAAAAAAATTAATTTTATTAATTAAAAAAATAAATTTATATACTATAAGAGATTTTATGAATAATATTCAAACAAAATTTATCAACTAAATATTAATGTGACTTTTAAAATTTATGGGCTTTATAAAGTTATAGTTAAGTTTTTTGAGTTATGTTTCAAAGCTGAACTATTCTAAAAAGTATCTAGAGACAATTTATCCAATTAAGCTGGAGTGAGTTTATCGTGTTTATTAAACACTCACACATATTAGCAGGATTAGCTCTTAGCTTGTCCTTTTTCGGTATCAACCCTGCCCAGGCAGACACAAATCAAAAAGAGATTTTCCTGAGCCAGTTGAGAGGTTCCGCTATTGAAGACCCTATCGATGTTTATCGTGCAGATTGGTTAAAATTTAAATTTGAAGATTATGCTATTGGTCGTATTCGTGGAGTTACTGGAGATGTAGCTCAAATCCAAATCATTTCAGCTGGTCAGAGCAAAGATGCTCATATCAGAATGCATTATGATGTTGGAATGTTTACTAAAGGAGAACGAGATGTTTGGCGTGTTAGTACTCAAATGCCACGCCAATGGCCTACTCTCGTAGCTGGTTCTGATGTAATCATGAAGGAAGTAGATGGTCAATGGGTTATTGTCAGCCCTAAAAGATCTGATTTAGATGCATATTTTGCATATGCTCAACCTAGTTGGGTATCTCGTTTAGATTTGCGAGAAGTTCCTTTAGTTACACGTACAGATATTAACTGGGGACGCCCTGATGTAAGTTTGCCTCCTTTGCAACCCAACAGAAAACAAGTGGCACCAGAGCCAGTACCTGGTATGTGGTAAAACCATAATCAAAACTATCATTTTAATTTAAAGACTAAAAGCAACACCTTGAGGTCAAGGTGTTGCTTTTAGTCTTTAAATTAAAATGATAGTTTTGATTATTAACAATAACTTTCTTTTTCTTACACTAAGAAGCTAATTAAATATATATTTAAAAGTATTTATAATTAAGGTTAGCGTAATATATTGTTAAATATTTTTATTTAAAAAAAAACATTAGTCTTAATAAATTTTTTAATGGATAAATCATTTAAAAGAATTATAGGTTTGACTGGTGGAATAGCTACTGGGAAAACAATTGTTTCTTCTTATATTAAGCAAAACTTTAATATTCCTATTCTAGATGCAGATATTTATGCTAGAGATGCAATTAAGATTAATTCTAATATTTTTAAACTCATTCAAAAACGATATGGAAAAAATATTTGTTTAAGAAATGGGGAACTAGATTATCAAAAATTAGGAAATATATTATTTCATGATGTTAAACAGAAAGAATGGCTAGAAAATAAGATTCATCCTTATGTTAAGCAGGTATTTACCAAAGAAATTAGAAAAAGCAATACTAAAGTTCTGATTTTCGATCTTCCGTTGCTTTTTGAATCTAAATTAACTTTTTTAATAACAGAAGTCTGGATTGTATATTGTGATCAAAAAGAACAGTTAAGAAGGTTAATAAACAGAAATTGTTTGACAAAAAACGAAGGTATTATACGTATTAAAAATCAATTGTCATTTAAAGATAAAATAGATAAAGCAGATTATGTACTTGATAACTCTTCAACACTCGCAAATTTATATGTCCAAATCAATAAAATTATCGAAGAAACTAATTTATATTTACGGTAAGTTCTAATCTCTATATTATTGGAAACCTCTGAAATACTTCAGATAAACAAAAACTAAACAAACTATTAATTGGCAAGCTTATTTTTCATAATATACGGATATTTTAAGATTAATAATTGAAAAAGCTAATATTATTAAAAACAAAACCAACCCAATCGTACATGCATAATTAATATCTAAGTCATGAAATGCTTTCTCGTAGAGATAATAAACAATTGTTTTAGAACTATTTAATGGTCCTCCCTGAGTCATGATATACACTTCCTCAAAAGTTTTAATAGCAGAAATAGAAGATATGACGGTGACTAGCAATATATAAGAGCGCATTAAAGGGATCGTAATATCCAAATGTTTTTGCCAACCATCTGAGCCATCTATAGCAGCTGCTTCATACAATTCTTTTGGAATTCCTTGTAATCCAGCTAGATAAATCATCATATAGTATCCTAAGCCTTTCCAAATTGTAACAAGCATAACACTCCAAATTGCCATCTCAGTACTGGTCAACCAAGGAACTCCGTTTAATAAACCTACATAACTAAGTAATTGATTGAATAACCCATTGGAGCCATAAAGTGTTTTCCATGTAATTCCTACGACAACTGTTGAAATAATAACAGGGATATAAAATGCTAAACGAAATAAGTGAATACCTCTTAAATTATTATTGACTAAAATAGCTAGTAAAAGAGGAAGTGAAACTAGAAAAGGAACTACCCCGAAAAGATATAATACTGTGTTTATTAATGTTCTCCAAAATACTGAATCATGTGATAGTCTATAAAAGTTTTCTAAACCTATCCAACTAGAAGGTTGTGTCAGATCGTAGTTATATTGCGTAAAACTTAAGTAAAAAGCCTGAAAAGTAGGAAATAAGATAGTAATTCCAAGTAAAAGTAAAGCTGGAAATAAGAATAAATATGGTGTAAGTTTTATTAATAATTGTTGTTTAATCAAAGTTACAAATTTCACAAAGATTTCGATATCTACTTTAGCTCTACTTGAGATAATAACACAGGAAATCAGAAAAATCTTTAAAGAATAATTTAATATATTTTGTCATAAAATTCGTTAATAATAAATAAATTAAAATGATATTCATTAAATATTAATATCAAAAAACAAAAGATATTTCAAAAGCCATAATCTATTAATAACTATAATTTTTACCTAATTTATTCGAATTTCTAGAAAGTTATACAATATATTATAAGAGTTCAATTAAATATAATATACTTATTGCTAAATTAACTTTAGCCTCTCAAAATTTTACCCATTTATCATAAATTAATAAATATAAAATACAGAAATTTTTTACATTTTCAATCTTTTAAATAATTAAGAAAATTTAAGTATAATTTAAGACTGTATTGAATAAATAGCTAACACAGTAACTAGTAAGCCTCTTTAACTATATGTTATATTTTAACTAGTAAATATTTACTTAAATATATTTTTTCTTTACAGCAAAATCAATTATTTACTATTATCATGTAGTAGATTTAACAATAATTTTAATTAAGGTTAAAGTTTTTATTATCTGTTATGAGTCAAAATTACGAAATTTCTCAACCACTTCCTCCTAGTGTCAAACGTGCCTCAACTATTCTTCAATGGTCAGGAAATATCGGCTTTTGGACACAGTTAGTATTGGGAGTATTGGCAGCAGCTCTCTTATTTTTGTCTTTAGCAGGATTAGTTACACAGGACAAATCATCAGAAGGAACTTCTTTTAGTATTTTTTGTTCTATTTCTGGTGTTATAGCGCTGATGATTAGTACATTTATTTGTTTTAGATACAAAAAAATTGCTCAATTAATGAAGAATCCTGAGCCGAAAGCTAGGCCTAAAAAATCTTCAACTTTGCAGTTAATCAGGACAGGTTTATTGTCTAATTTAATTGGTATTTTTTTATCAATTATTGGTGCAGAAGGTTTTGTTGGAATTCTTTGGCGCAAGCTTTCTAATATTCCTCAAGGTGCGGCAGTCTATGATACTGGTAAATTGCCGACTCCTAGTGAGATTTTATTACTCTTAGCTAATACCCATACAATATCATGTCATTTTGCTGGAATAATAGTAGGTTTATATCTTTTAGATCGTTTAGATAGATAATCATTTAAATAACTAACCATCATAGGATTGATGCAGAAAACAAGACTTAATACTTTGTATGAAATCATATGTAATAATTTAAGCCAGACTTTTAGCAATCCTTGGCGTAATTTATTTCTGAACTTGACTAGTATTCTCGCAGGTTTTTTTATTGGTCAGGCTATTGCAACCATAGCAGGGCAAGAATCTTACTGGGAGATTACAGTTGGAATCATTTTATTAATATTTACCGAAGTCAGTAGCAAAGTAGTTTACAGTAAAAAAAAGACTAAGAAAAAAATATTGTGGTTAGAAACCTTTAACTTTTTCAAAATGGGTATTATTTATAGTTTGTATATAGAAGCTTTAAAACTCGGATCTTAATTAAAAACTTTAATACTTTTTATTATAAAAACTAAAAAACATTCCTATTTGTTATACGTAAAAATGAAAATAAGTATCTATTAAAATGATATATTAATATATATTTTGAGAGTAAGTTTGTATAGTTTTCTACTTCAAATTTATTAAAGAAAACAATATATCTTTTAAATGTTAGGATAATTGATTCTATTTAGTAAATTCCACACTTAGTAATTCTGAATTGAATTTATTTTAATCTTAAAGAATCTATAGGTCCTAAATTAAATTTATGAAACAGTCTTCCTTAATCGGAATTGATATTGGGGGAACCAATATTAAGATTGGACAATTTCTTGAAAACGGAGTGTGTGTTAACTCTTCAACAATAGTAACCCCTAAGCCTGCGACTCCTGAAGCTATAGTTAAAACTACTACACAGACAGTTAAAGCATTGATCAAAGATTATAATTGTATAGCTCTAGGTGTTGGAATACCTGGACCTGTAGACCATACTAATAGAATTTCTAAAGTAGCTATTAACCTTTCTAATTGGGAGAATGTTCCTTTAGCAAGATTACTAGAAGAATCTACTCAATTACCTACAACTATTGCAAATGATGCTGATTGTGCAGGTTTAGGTGAAGCTTGGTTGGGTGCAGGAAGATATTATAAGAATTTAATAATGTTAACTTTAGGAACAGGAGTTGGAGGAGCAATTATCCTTAATGGCCAATTATTTACAGGACATTTAGGAACTGCAGGAGAATTAGGATTGATTACTCTAGACTTTAATGGTCCTATTTGTAAGAGTGGCAACAGAGGATCTCTAGAACAATTTGGATCAATTCAGGCTATACATCGTATGACAGGTATGGATCCAGCTGAACTTAGTAGATTAGCAAAAGAAGGAAATCAAGAAGCAATCGCTTTTTGGGAAAAATATGGCCAATTACTAGGGATAGGACTGGCAAATTTAATTTATATATTAACTCCAGAAGTAATAGTTATAGGTGGTGGTATTAGCAATAGTATATCTTTTTTCCTTGGAGCTACTCTAAGGGAAATTGAGCAACGTGTTCTGCCAACTTCTCGTACAAATTTAAAATTATTAGAGGCAACATTGGGAGATAAGGCAGGTATGCTTGGTGCTGCTAGGCTTGCTTCGAATATGGCTAATAATATTAACAATAAGTTTTATTAATATTATCTGAAATATTATACAAAAATATCATCTGAAAATCTTGATGTTTGTGCTGAATTTTCATCAAATAAGTCAAACAATTTTCTGCAAGCAACTTCTTGACTTTCTATCGTTTGTCCGTAAGAAAATATCCAAGGTAAGTTTTGAGTTACATTTATTTTTATAAACCAATCTAAAACATATGGACTTCCGTAAACAATTAAGCCTTGAGGAAGAGAAGTGGAAAATAATTTGAGACAAGAGGCTTTAGATTTATCACACAAACCTGCATTTGCTCTAAAAGGATTCCCTCGCATAAAAATTTGTAATAATGTCAAGCGATTATCATCTAAGACATTTTGTAAATTAATAGATTCTACTATTTGTAAATCATAACCTAAAGATTTAGGTATGGTTATTCCAGGAGATTGCTGAGTTAAGAAAGATATACTAAGTAAATTATCAACTACTATTAAGTTACGTTTCTTATTTTTTACAATTGTTTTTAATGGTAATTTTGAACTTGTTCTTATAGATTTATGAATAATATTAGTAACAACTTTCTGAGTATTTTGATCTGATAAAGTATAAACTGAATCAATATCATGTCTGTAATTATATATTTTATTTTTTGCTTTCCAAATTTTATCAAGAGACTGATCAATTGCCTCTATCTCTAACTCTCCAGACTCTACTGCATCATTAATAGTTTCTATAGTATTATTTAAATTGTTCGGCATTAACAATATGTTGGCACCAGCTTTAATAGCCTTAATCGCTATTTCTTCAGGAGAAAAATATTTTGATATTCCTCCCATAATTAGTGCATCTGTAATGATTAGTCCTTCAAAATTCAAGTTTTTTCTTAATTGTTCAGTTAAGATTTTTTTTGATAAAGTAGCTGGATTTTTTTTATCCCAAGCGTTAATTAAAATATGAGCACTCATTATGCTGTCAACTTTTGCATTAATTACCTCCCTAAATGGAACTAATTCTAAATTATTTAACCTTTTAGAATCAGAGTTAATTATAGGTAGTTCAATATGAGAATCATTATCTGTATTACCATGACCTGGGAAATGCTTGGCTGTTGTTAAGATGGGATAATTTTTTGTACCTTCAATAAAAGCCTTAGCTAATTGAGAAACTATCTCGGGAGTTTCTCCAAAAGAACGAATATTAATGACGGGATTGTTGGGATTATTATTAATGTCGACTATCGGTGCTAGTACCCAATTAATACCAATAGACAATGCTTCCTTTCCTATTATCTTCCCCATATTGTAGGTCAGTTCAATAGCAGTTTCTAAATCATATTTTGCAATTTCTCCTAAAGCCATTGGAGGTGGAAATTCAGTTGCACCTGAAAAACGTTGACCTACCCCTTCTTCAATATCTGCAGCAATAAATAGTGGAACGCGTGATAGTTTTTGTAACTGTCTAGTCCTTAGTGTTATTTCTGCAGCACTTCCTCCTAGTAAGATTACTCCACCTATATTTAAGGTATTTAACCAACTAAACAACTTATCATTAGAAGCTTCCCAGGTTGGATAACGTCTCTCATGATCAAATAAAAATCCGGAAGCACGAACAATAATCATTTGTCCGATTTTCTGTCTTAAAGTAAATTTCTTCCAATCAGGTAACAAGGAAACCTCAAAAGCTTATTAAATTATTACTATATTAGTGAAGAAGCATCTTGCTCAGTTGTATCAGTATCTCTAAGCTCATTTAGTAAATGTAACATTTCATTTCCTTTCTCTATACTATGATCTTGAAAAAACTGTACATCTGGAGCACGTCTTAATCTTATACGTTGTGCAAGCTCTTTTCTAACATAACCTTCTGAAGATCTTAATCCCTGCATTGTTTCCAACTGTAGTTTTTCTGTTCCATAGATACTGACGAAAATCTTAACATGTTGTAAATCTCCTGACAAATATACATTAGTTATGCTGATCATACCGGCTCCTACTCTATCATCTTTAATATCAAAAAGGAGCATATTAGAAATTTCACGTTTAATTAATGAGGAGATACGGGAGACTCGACGACTGTTAGCCATATTGATCTTTTATCATCTGTGATAAGTAGTATTCAGTTTTTTTTAATAAATAAAACTGTCGATACTGTATTTGTAGCACAGCATATTCAAATTGTATAGATTTTTGTAAGTTTCTCTTTATTGTATTATTGTTGATCAGTACAAAATACCAAAAAGAAAATTTATAAGTATATTTTATTGTATCAATTCAGATATTAACAACTTATTACCAATAAGTCTTAAGTGCAAATTAAGCTGTGCTTATAATTATAGTATATGCTTTATTTTTTATTAAATAAATCGAAAAATATTAAATAGTTGCCTTAGAAACATTTGGTCTTGTTTTCATATAGTGCTTTTTAGAATTATTATAAAGTTCCTATCTTCTTATTGATAGGATTCTATATTCTTTAATTGATAATAATCTTTTTTTATTTATAAATATCTATAAGTTATAGACTTGTTACCTATCCTCCACCTACTATAGTTACAATTTCTAACTTATCTCCTGTTTTTAAAAAAGTATTTTCCCAATATTCTCGATGTAAAATCTCTCCATTATATTCAATAACTACTAAGTAAGGATTAAACTGCATTTTTTCTAAAAATTGCGGTAAATTAATTTTAGGTGCGAATGTTTTAGGTTTTCCATTGACTTGCAAAGTTATTGTTTTAGTATTTTCCATAAATAATTTTATATTTGTAGGGACTTACAAGATCATAACAAATAATTGAATTCAATATATTATATGAAATTAACTTGAACTACATTTATAAATTCATACGTGCTATTCCTTTTATATCTGCATTGTAAAATTTAATTACCTATTTTTATTAGTATCTAAGATAAGTAATCTTGTATTAGAGATTTTGTTATCTCCTCAGGATTTTCTGCTTCCATAATTAAACGAATTACAGCTATTTGTTTCACACCTAGGGCAATAATATCATTAATATTATTTATATCTATTCCTCCAATAGCAAACCAAGGAATGGTACAGTTATTGGCAACATAATTTAAATAATCTGACTTAATTGTTTTTTTTCTTGGTTTGTTGGGTGTTGAATTCATGGGCCCAACACCTATATAGTCTGCTCCTCCTTCAACTGCTTTCTTCATTTCTAAAGAATTTGTAGTCGAACATCCGATAATTATTTGTGGTCCAAGTATTTTTCTCGCTGTCTTAATTGGAATATCTTCTTGGCCTATATGTACTCCATCAGCATTTACAGCTAATGCTATATCAACTCTATTATTAACAATAAATAAAGCATCGTACTTATGACATAATTCGCAAAGTTTTTTTGCCATTTTTAGATGTGAATGATCATCTATATTTTTTTCTCTATATTGCAGTATTCGTAATCCACCCTTTAAAGAAGATTCAACTATATTAAACAAGTTTTCTGTAGGTGAAGTAATAAGATATATTGATGCTTTGCGAAGTTTTTCACAATTAGAATATCGCATCAAAGAGCTCTCTAGTATATAAACTTTATAACGAATTTTTTTAAAAGATTTTCCCATTTCGCTGTGATAAAGTTTTCCATATTCTTCTAGCACCCTTAATGATTCCTGTATACGACATAAATTAGCTTGTAAAAGTTCTTCGATACTATTTTTCGCTTCTTCTTTAGGATGTGATAAATCTACACCTGGATCGTTCTCAGTATCTCTTGATAAACGTATCTCAGAAGTATGCCAGAAGGCAAGCTCCTGGCGCATTTCTTTACAAATTTCAGCTAAATTACTTTTTTTGAGACCAAAACGGCACCATTCTTCTACAACTCTTATACCTTCTCTAGCTCTATCTAGGTTGGCATCTAGAATTTGAGAGATTAAAAAATTATTATTCATAATATATTTCCTAGTTTCGAATGATTATATATTTTTACATTAAGATAGAAAAGGTGCACTGCTAATTAGCAATACACCTTTTCTATCTTAATGGTCATTCTTGATTCCATTCCTATCATTAAAAATAGACCATTATTTTGCTATGATCCAGACTGGAAATAAAATTGCTATTTAAAACTCGTCTATTTCTCAATATGAGCTAGTCTCATTTTAAGCATTTCTTCGAGAGATTCCAATGCCTGTGTAAATCCTTTAATTCCTTCATCTAGCTTGTCATAGGCCATTTGATTTTCCTTATGCATCTTATCGAAAGTAGCCTTGTCAATAGAAATTTTTTCAATGTCCATACTTGCAGCTTTACTTGGATCAAGCTTACGTAGTAGTGTATCATCGGTAGATTTTAATTCTTCTAGAAGTTTAGGAGAAATAGTTAATAAATCAGATCCCGCTAATTCGCGAATTTCTCCAATATTTCGGAAACTTGCCCCCATAACCTCAGTTTTATAACCAAACTTTTTATAGTAATTATATATTTTAGTGACTGAGACCACACCAGGATCTTCCATAGAAGAGTATTCTTTCCCGGTATTTTTTTTGTACCAATCTAGGATCCTTCCAACAAAAGGAGAGATTAAAGTAATACCTGCTTCTGCACAAGCGATTGCTTGATGCAAACCAAATAGTAAAGTTAAGTTACAGTGAATACCTTCCTTCTCTAAAACCTCTGCCGCTTTAATACCTTCCCAAGTAGAAGCAATTTTAATCAAAACACGTTCACGAGAAATTCCTGCTTTTTCGTATTCAGAAATTAAAAAATGAGCTTTATTAATGGTTGCCTCCATATCGTATGATAAACGTGCGTCAACTTCTGTAGAAACTCGACCTGGTATAATTTCGAGAATTTTTAAACCAAAACCTACTGCTAATCTATCAAAAGCTAAAATTGTGACATCAGATTCGCTTGCATTTTTACCCAATTCTTTTCTTGCAGTTATTAAAGTATCATCTACAATAGATTGGTATTGCGGCATCTGAGCTGCAGCTGTGATCAGAGATGGATTGGTAGTAGCATCACGAGGTGTAAAAGTTTCAATAGCTTGAATATCCCCAGTATCGGCTACAACAACTGTAAATTCTTTTAATTGTTCTAATAACGTTCCCATAATTACTCCTTCCGACACAAGTGAAAATTCTAAAATTTAAATGGATAACCTCAGTCTAATCAACCTGAATTATGCTATCTTCTTAACCTTATCAGCCACCCCTTATTTCAGTAAATAATTTCAGGAATTACTTAATTATTTGAACTTCCTTTATCTAGAAATTATCGAAAAAGATATCTAAAAAACTAAGACATTATCTTACAGTTAAATGGTAATAGTTATTTAAAAATTTTCTCCTTCTGAGCGAGAGCTTGTAGAACCTTGAGGATTCAAAAATAAGTTTCCAGCAGCATCATTTGGATAAATGCAGTTAATACTAGGTTTACTTTCAAGGGAACCGACAAATCCAAAAGTATTCATTCGATTTTTGCAATCTCTAACTTGTTCCCCTGAAATTAACCTTTTTTGTTCTAACAAAGTCATATTGGAGCGGCGCAATACACATCCAGGTTGCATTTGCGGCTGAGTTGCATAAACACTAAAAGGGTTTAAAGATAAGAATATACGCATATCAGTAACAATCGCACTTGCTCCGTACTGTACACAAAGTTCTGGGTTGGGGGCACTTTTATCAATAACCTCTCTGGAAACAACATTTTGTGGGTTAAAACTTGCATTAGAAGTTATTCCAATACCTACTCCAATGCCTAGTATAAAAGTGCCTCCAAACAAAGCAATTTTACTATAGTTATTTGAAATTATTGACTGCTGTGAAGAATAACGAGAAGGAATTTTACGAGCCATATCATTACTAAATTTACTTTGTGTATATTGAGTTTACCTTTATATCTATTTAGGATGAAAAATATTATTCATATCTATTTCTCTATATAAAAAAAGGCCTATCATTTATAGTGAAAAATGATTTACAGTAATTTGAGATATCTTTGCAATAAAAAACAATTATGAAAGTTTTACAGATAATAAAAATAGTTGGAGGAACAGTTTTTATAGGATTAGGAGTTGTCATGATCGTAACTAATCCTGGAAAACATGCATATGAAAAATATGCTGCTAAAACTCTTACAGGATATTTAAAACAAGAAGTTTGTTCACAATCTTCAGGAGTACTAGGAAGTTTCCTTTCGGAACACTGTAAAACACTTGTAGATATAGGTAAATCGAATATTCATAAAGTTATTTCAAATAAAACTGTTCGTCAGAATTACTTACTGTTCAGCATCTATGAAACTGAATTATTATTACCTCCTCCAATTTCTAACTATGAGTTCGAAACTATTGGAATATTCCGAAAATTTTATACTTATCAAGCTGATAAATTTTAGATTAAATATCTATAATTAGTTTTCATTGACTGGACATTTCTGGCTATTCAAGTATAAGAATAGGATTTCATATTTTTGTATTTTAGAAAAAAAGTATGACACTTCAGTATAAAAAAATTACATTAACTCATTTTCAAAATCCTTGCTTTTCTAAAACTTATATATAAATTTTGAACTGATATGACATACCTTAAGGTTAAGAAGAAATATGATTCCTCAAGCAGCAAATGTAATAGAAACTTTAATTAATATGGCTCAACAGGGAGAGATTGATCCTTGGGATGTTCAAGTAATTGAAGTAGTTGATCGTTTTCTAAATGAACTAAAAAAGACTAAACATTCTGATAAAGTTTTTCAGGAAACTACTCTACCAAAATCAGGACAGGCCTTTTTATGGGCATCTATGTTAGTTCGTTTTAAGGCTGATACTCTTGATAAGCTTCATTCCTACAATACAATACAAGAAAATTTTGATGAAATTAACGATATTGAAGTTGAAGAAGATGCTGCTAAAAGTCAGTTATTACGACCAGATTTAGAAGAACACTTACGTCGTCGTAATGCTGCATTACCAAATTATAAACGTCGAGTAAATTTACAGGAATTAATTAATTATATTAAGGAATTTGCAGAAGAGTTAGAAACATCCGAACCCTTTAAAAGACGTCAAAAAAGTCCTTGTGCTTATTCACAGAAGGAAGCTAAAAAAATGGTTGTTGAGCTTGCGCATCAAGAAAATTTGACAGAACTAGCTAAGCAATTAGAAATTTTTCTTCAGGAAAAATATTCGCAATACATTCAAACTCAAAAAAAAATCAATATTGAAGATCTCTTGAATAAATGGCATAAAGTCGCTCGACCTAGTGATGAACATAAAGTAGAAACTCAAGATAGAGTTGGAATTTTTTGGGCCTTGCTACTTTTAGCATCACAGTCTAAAGTTGAATTATTTCAAGAAGAGCTTTACCAAAATTTGTATATTCAAGTCTTATAAATAATTTTTTTTAAATTCTTATCGAGATTTTTGAAAAGTAAATGGTAAACTAAGCATTGTCGTCTAAAAAACCTATGGCAAAGATTGAGGAAAAGTATTCATGAAAGCCATGATTCTAGCTGCTGGTAAAGGAACTCGAGTTCGCCCTATTACTCAAACTATTCCTAAGCCCTTAATACCTATTTTACAAAAACCTGTAATGGAGTTTTTGCTTGAGCTATTGCGAAAACATGGCTTTGATCAAGTCATGGTAAATGTTAGTCATTTAGCAGAGGAAATTGAAAGTTATTTCCGTGATGGACAACGTTTTGGTGTACAAATAGCTTATTCGTTTGAAGGAAAGATTATTGATGGTGATTTAGTAGGAGAAGCTTTAGGATCTGCAGGAGGACTGAGACGCATTCAAGACTTTAATCCTTTTTTTGATGATACTTTCATTGTTTTATGTGGTGATGCACTAATAGATTTAGACTTAACAGCTGCTGTAAAGTGGCATAAGGAAAAGGGTGCAATTGCTACAGTTGTTACTAAATCAGTCTCGAAAGAGGTGGTTTCCAGTTATGGAGTGGTAGTAACTGACGAAGAAGGTAAAATTAAAACTTTTCAAGAAAAGCCTTCTATTGAAGAAGCATTGAGTACAAATATCAATACTGGAATTTATATTTTTGAACCAGAGATTATTAATTATATTCCTCCAAATAAAAAATATGACATAGGAAGTGAATTGTTCCCCAAATTAGTTAGCGAAAATACACCTTTTTACGCAGTTAATATGGATTTTGAATGGGTTGATATAGGCAAAGTTCCTGATTACTGGCACGCTATACGTGGTGTTTTACAAAGAACAATTAAAAACGTTCAGATACCAGGTATCGAAGTTAAGCCTGGTATCTATACAGGATTAAATGTTTCTGTAAATTGGGATAAAGTTAATATTCAAGGACCTATCTATATTGGTGGAATGACTCATATTGAAGATGGAGCAACTATTATTGGTCCTAGTATGATTGGTCCTAACTGTTGGATTTGTAGTAATGCTACTGTAGATAATAGCGTTATTTTTGAATATTCTCGCTTAGGGCCAGGAGTTAGATTAGCAGACAAACTAGTATTTGGACGATATTGTGTAGATAAAACAGGGGCTGCAATTGATGTGCAAGCAGCTGCCTTAGATTGGTTGATTACAGATTCTCGCCAAACTATGCCTTTCGATCACCAAAATCAACAAAAAGCTATTGCTGATTTACTTAATCAAGAGAATTAAAACATTGATTGACAAGACATTCAGCTATTTTTCTAGAAGCTCCTGGTTTTCCCATACGTTTTTTACCGTTTTTATTAAGATTATTTATTAATTCCTTGTCACTTAATAGTTTTCTTAAGGCTTCACTAATATCTTTTGGCTTCTCAGTTAAGATAACAGAAGGGCCCAATAAGCATGTTTGTTTTTCAGCAAATTGCCTAGTAAATTGTGGACCTTCTCCAGGAAATGAAATAACAGGTTTTCCCAGGCCTACAAATTGTTCAGTAGCAGTTCCTGCCATAGCAATACCTAAATTAGACAATTGTAAACATTCGTTATAAGCAAATTGCGTAAGTATTAAAGTGGCGTTTTCCTTCTGAAACTGTAAGGCTTGGGAATCTTTGAAATTAATATAACTTCTATCTAATATTTGACTTTTCCAGTTATGCTTTATAAGCTCTTGTCGAAAAGGAATACAGTTTAAACTAGGAGCAATAGCACTTAAAAAAAGAAAAGATTTTTTAGGAAAAGATTCTAAAATGGTTTGAACTGATTGTAAAATTAAAGTCCAGTTACGCAATGTTTCAGGAGTTCTCGAGCCAGGTAAAAGTAGAATTTTTATTTTATCTAGATGAATATTACGATAAGTTTGTTTCGCATCTGAAAAATCATCCATCATAGGATTTCCCAAAAAATGAGCAGAAATTTTCAGTTTATTTAGGTTAACTGCTGTTAAAGTATCTCTCACAAAAACACCTTTACATTTAGCAGATTTCATTAACCAGCGCTCCCAAGGATAATATATTGACTTAAAGCAACGGTTAACTTTTAAAGTTGAAGATAGCCAACCTTTTTCATCTCTAACATAGTATTCTGATTTAGCAACTCCAATAAAAACAAAATTAGTATTACTTAGCCAGGCAAAAAATAAAGGTAGAATGTCCCCAACTGCTAATATCACTCCATCTTTTTTGCCCCATTGATAAATTACTTGGTACTGCTGATATGTTAAATTAATCAATCCTTTATTAACATCACGTAATAGTTCTGATGTTTGTTGATTAAATCCTCCAGAAGGCATAACGCTAACTTTGCCTATAATTGGAATCTGATTTTGTTTAAAAGCATGACCTTCTCCGACCAAAGGAAGTGCAACAATCTGAGAAACTTCAGAGTAAGTCATTAATTTTTTAATAATAGAAATAGCAATGATATCTTCTCCATGTCCATTACTAATTGCTAGAATTTTCATAAATTTTATTAAAATAATTAGCTAAGATGTATATTATTATCTTTCCCTAAAATTTGTAATAATTGTAAACATTTTTTGTTTCTTATTACTAGTAAGAACGATATTTGAGATATTGATTATTTAATTTACCTATACATAGATTAAATAATTAATATCTTAAAATCATAAACTTAACTCTAGCTATCTTTCGAATGGAATATTATTCCAGTAAACACTTTGATTATTATTGTATGATACCTTGATCAACTATTTTAGGTTAGTAATAGAATAACTTATTTTAAAAAACTTCTATTTAATAGATTAGCGCATACCTTACTAACGCCTAAGAACATTAGCGTATTTAACTTACCTAAGACATTAATTCTAATTGTTAAAATTAGTCTTTCCTTCTATTAATCAAGAGTTTTGTTTTACTAATAAAACTTTTATAACGTTAATCTATAGATCTAAAAGCTCTATTAAATTTAAACTAGGACTATTTATATTTAATTATTATTATTCACTATTATCTTGCTTGACGTTATAGTATTGTTTCATATAATGAAAAATCTAAATAACATTAATATTTTTTAGATTTAGCTAAATTCTTTACTAATTGAATTTACTGGTTAAAATAATTAACGTTATGAGTTTAATAAGTTAAATATTTTGTACCTGTTAAGTTAGAGTTTCATTAATTAGTGTTCTGATGACTTAATCTAAATAAAAGTTCAAGATTATTTGCTTCGGATTTACTAGAAGGTGATAAACTGACCTACTAGACACAAAATTCTTAATATTCAATGGTCTAAAAAGTGCCAAATCTTGGTACTTTTATACATTTACCAAAAATTTGCAAAGTTATTTATAGAGTCAATATGAAAGTTCTGGTTATCGGCGGTGACGGTTATTGTGGTTGGGCAACCGCCCTACATCTTTCCAAAAAAGGTTATGAAGTGGGAATTCTCGACAATTTAAGTCGAAGACATTGGGATTTAAAGTTAGGAGCGGATACTTTAACTCCTATTAATTCAATTCAAAAACGAATTCAATGTTGGAAAGACTTGACAGGGAAAACTATTGATTTATTTATTGGTGACATCACTGATTACACTTTTCTTAGTAGTTCTTTTCACCAGTTTGAGCCAGATGCGATAGTTCATTTTGGTGAACAACGTTCTGCCCCATATTCTATGATAGACAGAGAACACTCAGTATTTACCCAAGTTAATAATGTAGTAGGAACACTAAACATTCTTTATTGTATTAAAGAGGATTTTCCTAACTGTCATCTCGTTAAATTAGGTACTATGGGAGAATACGGAACTCCAAACATCGATATTGAAGAAGGATATATCACCATTGAACACAATGGTCGTACAGACACATTACCATATCCAAAACAACCAGGTAGTTTCTACCATTTAAGTAAAGTTCATGATAGTCATAACATCCAGTTTGCTTGTAAAATTTGGGGATTGAGAGCTACTGATTTAAATCAAGGTGTAGTATATGGTGTTTTAACAGAAGAAACTGGTATGGATGAAGTTCTAATTAACCGTTTGGATTATGATGGTGTTTTTGGAACAGCATTAAATCGCTTTTGTATTCAAGCAGCCATTGGACATCCTCTAACTGTATATGGCACTGGTGGTCAAACAAGAAGTTTCCTCGATATTCGGGATACAGTACGTTGTATTGAATTAGCTATCAAAAATCCTGCTGATATAGGACAGTTTCGTGTATTTAATCAATTTACAGAATTGTTCAGTATTAAAGATTTAGCTTTAATGGTACAAAAAGCCGGTAGCGCAATAGGGCTAAATGTAGAAATTAATAATTTAGAAAATCCCAGGGTTGAAGCAGAAGAACATTATTTCAATGCAAAAAATACTAAATTATTAGACTTGGGCTTAAACCCTCACTATCTATCTGACTCTCTCCTAGATTCTTTATTGAATTTTGCAACAAAATATAAAGGAAGAGTTGATAAAAAACAAATTTTACCTACAGTTTCTTGGCGAAGAAAATAATCATATAAGGCATAGTATCCTAGCCAGTTGGTATTCTATCGTACTAAGAAAAGCCTCATTAACCATAATACAAACTGGTTAGTGAGGTCTTTCTTAGTAGAAAGTTCTGAATTATTATTTAAATATTACTAAAATTATTAATTTATTAGATATTGATAAAATACTTCTACCTTTATACTCATGATAATATTTTCTGATAGTTTATTTATTACTTTTTGATAGCATAAAACATTCCAAATTTACAAAGACCTGTTCCAAAAGCTATACGCATTAAGAATAATGTTGGAATTTCTCGTAAAGACTTAATAAAACCTGTAATACCAAAATACCATAAGCCTTTAGGTCGTTTAATTCCTTGCCAAATAGAATCTAACCAAGAAGGAAGGGTCTGTTCTGTCCAATCCTCGGTAATTACTTTTCCTTGCACCGAACCTGTCATTTCTAGAAGCTCTGCAAAACCTTCAATACTTGCAAAAGCGGGATGAGACCATTGATCTAGAAGTTGTTTCATGATAGCTGATTCTAAGGAATTTAAAGGTTGCTGTCGATCATCACGCTGATTCCAGTCAGCAACAACTAAGATACCGTTAGGCTTGAGAACACGAAGTAATTCTTGAGCAAACTTCTTTTTATTAGACATATGAGGACCTGCCTCAATGCACCATACCACATCAAAACTAGCATCAGGAAAAGACAAATTCATGGCATCATCCACCATAAACTTAGTATTTAGAGCTAAGGGAGTAAGTTCTTGAGCACGTTTTACTTGTTTTGGACTGATAGTAATACCAGTAACATTGAAACCATAATCTTTTGACAAAATACGGCTACTCCCTCCGATACCACAACCTACATCAAGGAGGTCAGATCCAGTCGGTAATTTATTTAGTTTTCCCCAACAGACCATCTCATGAACAAAATCAGATTTTGCTTTCAAAAAGTCTTTCCTCTCAGGTGGAGAACCATAATACCCTAAATGAATATGTTCACCCCAATAAAATTCCAATATACCGTCTTCTGTCCATTGGTCATAAGAATAGGCTACTGATTCAGAGGACTGATAAGGACGAGCTGAGAGAAAATAAATTGTGCTAGATATACCTAAAAGTAATAATAATATTCCAATAGTCACATATAGTAAATCCATGATAATTTTAAAATAAAACTCTTAATAATATTAACTTTTTACTAAACTATTATATCGATTCTTTTAACTTTTAATTTTATTTAAAAATAAATACAAGATAGCAATAAAAGACTATTACTTTCATCCTGAAAAAATGTTTTAATGCTTATTAATCTATTACTTAGATAAGCACTAATGGCAATTATACTATTAATCTAATTAATAATAGTCAATTATTTATTTTTTAACTAGTATTTAAAAATAAATTGGTAAGTAAACATATTTACTTAAATAAATATATTCGTTTTATATAAATCTTATAATTGACTATGATAACTTGGTTTTTTATAAAAAAATGTCGTATTATTTAATCATAACATGCTTAAAATTTTTAGATTTTTAACTACTTATTGATTTGGCGAATATAGAAATCAAGTTTTTTCTCACTAAAAAAAATCAAAACTTTTAATCATTAGAACTGGTAAAAAAACTTATATTTCATGTTAAGTACTCAATTATATTCATAGCTTTTAAAATTATATGATTTCCCACAATAGTTTTGATTTTCAGGATGAATTTGATGTCATTGTAATTGGCGCAGGACATTCCGGATGTGAAGCTGCATTAGCAGCATCTCGTTTAGGCTGTAAAACTTTAATACTAACCTTAAATCTTGATCGTATTGCTTGGCAACCATGTAATCCTGCAGTAGGAGGACCTGCAAAATCTCAATTGGCTCATGAAGTGGATGCTTTGGGTGGAGAAATTGGGAAGGTAACTGATTTAACATACTTACAAAAACGGGTTCTTAATGCCTCTAGAGGTCCCGCAGTTTGGGCATTACGCGCTCAAGTTGACAAACGTGAATATTCTGCAGTTATGAAGGCAATTATTGAGAATCAAGAAAATCTCAACATTCGTGAAGGTATGGTCACTGATTTAGTATTAGGCCAGAATGATGAAATCATGGGAGTTCAGACATATTTTGGTAGTTGTTTTGCTGCAAAAGCAGTTATCTTGGCAACTGGGACTTTTCTCGGAGGACAAATTTGGATTGGTGGTAAATCTATGGATGCTGGTAGAGCTGGTGAGTTTTCTTCTGTTAAATTGACTAATACTCTTAAACAGTTAGGATTTAAAACAGAAAGGTTGAAGACCGGAACCCCTGCTAGAATTGATAAACGTTCTGTAGATTACTCTAAATTAGAACCTCAACTTCCTGATCAAGATTTGAAGTGGTTTAGTTTTGATCCCAATTTTTGGGTAAAAAGACAACAAATGAACTGCTACCTAACTAGAACTATGCCTGAAACACATAAGTTAATAAGAGATAATCTCCATTTATCTCCTATCTATGGAGGATTTATGAAATCTAAAGGTCCTCGTTATTGTCCATCCATAGAAGATAAAATTATAAGATTTGCAGATAAAAATAGTCATCAAATTTTTATAGAGCCAGAAGGAAGAGAAACACCAGAATTATATATACAAGGTTTCTCTACTGGTCTACCAGAAAATATTCAATTAGCAATGTTGAAAACTTTACCTGGTTTAGAGAAATGTATAATGTTACGTCCTGCATATGCTGTAGAGTATGATTTCTTACCAGCCACTCAATGTAGTCCAACTTTAATGACAAAAAGAATCGAGGGCCTCTTTTGTGCTGGACAAATTAATGGTACGACAGGTTATGAAGAAGCAGCAGCACAAGGGATTGTAGCCGGAATTAATGCTGCAAAATTCATCAACAATGAAGAAATGATAATCTTCTCTAGAGAAGAAAGCTATATTGGTACTTTAATTGATGATTTATGTACTAAAGACATAAGAGAACCTTATAGGATGTTAACTTCTAGATCTGAATATCGCTTGATACTACGCTCAGATAATGCTGACGAAAGATTAACACCATTAGGAAGAAAAATTGGATTAATTGATGATTATAGATGGCATTTATTTCAAGGAAAACAAAAAAATATTTTTGAAGAAAAAGAGCGCCTTTCAAAAGTTAGAGTAAAAGAAAAAGATGAAATAGGTATTCGGCTTATTAATGATACTCAACAAAATATTAAAGGAGCAATTACTTTAGCTGATTTACTACGCCGACCAAAATTTCATTATAAGAATTTAGAACAGTATGGATTAGGAAATGTTGATTTAACTACTGGAGAAAAAGAAGGAGTAGAGATTGATATTAAATATTCTGGTTATTTGAAACGTCAACAAAATCAACTTGAACAAGTTAAACGCTATACGAACCGTAGTTTGCCTATAGATATTGATTATATGAATATTGAAACTTTATCAATGGAGGCAAGAGAGAAGTTGACTAAAGTATCTCCACTAACTATTGGTCAAGCATCTCGCATTGCTGGGGTTAATCCTGCAGATATTAATGCATTGTTAATATATCTAGAGATAAGGTCGCGCCAGAATATTTAATATCTATATTAAAAGAGAATAGAATTTACCTTTAACCAAATTCTTTCAACTAACTATTAGTTACCTCCAGTACCTAACAAGAAAAGACTCAAAAGAGTTCCTGTATTCCAGAGACTATGCATTAATATTGATGACAAAAGATTACGTGAACGTGTGTAAACAACACCTAAAATGATTCCTAAAGTTGTTAATGGTAGAATTTCAGAAATATTAAGATGTGCAGCAGCAAAGACTAAACTACTGACTCCAATTGCGGCCCATGGAGAAATATAACGAGTCAGAGAAGGTAATAAAAAACCCCGAAAAATTATCTCTTCATACAAAGGTGCGGCAATTGCTGCAGTTAGATAAAAAATTGCTAGAGCAACTAAATCTTGGTTTTCCAGAACTAGGGAAAGTAAAGGATTACTTCCTCCTTGCCCACCCCAAAAGTTATCATTAAGCAATGAAACAATAAGGACTAAAGGTAAGGCAGCTAAGTATCCACCAACTCCCCATGTAATCCAATGACTAAAAATTTTAAAATTAAATAATTTTTGAGGTAAAGGAAAGAAAGGTTTTATTGACAAATAAAGCACCAGAATTCCCACTATAGCCATAGTGAGGTAACTGCTTAAAATATAAATAGCTTTACCTCTAAGACTCAAGTTAATTAAATCAATGCTTAGAAAGGTAAATAAAGTAGGCAAGATAATTTGACCAAAAAAGAAAAATCCTATGATTAAGACTTTCCAAGGGACTTCAATCGTCCAGGGTATTTCCCATCTATAATTGCCATCTATATTCAAAATTGCAGAATCTTTTCTTAAAATTAATTGAATAAAAGATAAGATGATAATTGCTACACCTATAACACCTCCTAAGCTTGGAACCGTAGTAAGAAAAGCTAATTTTAAAATTGCTGCTCGTGAATCTTTTTCACATTTTGCTTGCAAAATTTGTAAATCTTTCTGCCGATCTTCTATCTTATAAAGTCTTTTTAAAGAATAATTGCGAAACCAGCCATTTAAATTTTCTTTTATGATGGATTCTGCATCAACTGACTTTATAAAACTATCACTCCACAAATTAATCAAAGTATTAGATATTTGGTCTGAAGAAGGTGAAGGTAGTAAAAATTGATTATTTTCCCAAATATCTAATGCTCGCTTTGTGTTTCCTTGCGTAATTTCTAATAACCCTATTTTAAGATTTAACTTATGAAGTATTCTTTTCTGTTTATTGATGTCAGTTAATATTTTTTTTCCATTACTAGATATTTTTAAAGAATCTAAATAAGATTCTTTTTCTATTGTTTTAATTGTATTATTGTCAACAATATTTAGTTCAGCACTTAATTTATTAGATAAAATATCATGTACTTCTTTATACTTTTCAAGAGCATTTACATATGGCTGTTGTCCTGATATATATTTATTAATATTATTAAATTTTTGATGGTCACTATCAAAAATCTGAGAAGATTTAAGGATTAAATTCGTTTGATAAAGTTGAAAGTTAGATTGAGATTGCGGTTGATGAACACTATCTACTAATGATAAAAATACTGGAATTAATGAAACTATTGTTATTATGGCTAATAATATTTTTTTCATTTTCATAAATTTCATCTAAATATATTGATACTTATTTCCTTTTGGTTGAAATAAGAATAAATCCTGAAGCTTCTCCTAGCATCTTAGCATCAATTAACTTGAAATCTAGGGCTTTTGTATTCTCTAATAAAAGATAGGATGAGTTTGATGCAAGTATATCTAACTCTTTTTTATTTTGAGATATTACTTGACGCTCACTATAAAAATCTAAGCTAGGACGGCTATAAGCAAATGAAGTATAGATAACAGTATCAGGTGGTGTAGTCTCTCTGATTAATTTGGCTACTGACTTTACAGGAAATGATTCATTTAATTCCCATAGCCAAGTGTTAGAAATCATTAGTAAAGTTAAACTTAAATACAATCCTATTATAAGAATGATAATAAAGCCAGATAACTTTTTATATAATTTTTGATTAGTCCAAAAAAAAGTTATAAAAAATATAAAAAATATAAATTGAAAAATAAATTCTTGTGGGTCTTTAAATATATATACTCCTAGTCCTAATATTAAGTAAGTTAATACAGACATACTAAATACTAATATTGTAGAGCGATTCTCAGGATATAAATATAAATGAGATAAATTATATCCGATACTTAGAGCAAAAAAAGGATAAATTGGCATTATGTACCAAGGCAACTTAGTACCCATAATGGTAATTATAAATAAAAATAAAAAAAATCCTGTTGCTATTAATTGACTTAGATTCTTTTCATGTTTATTCCAAGCAATAATTAAACCACCAGGAAAAAATATCAACCAAGGGAAACTGTACTTTATTAGCTCAAGTATATAGTACCAAATTCCTCCTTTATTACCTTCAACAGCAGTTGATAAACGATCAAAATTTTGCTGAAAAAAATGAACTTCAATAAACTTTTCTCCATAGAAGTCAATCTGTAAATAGTACCAAATAACAACTGGACAAAAGCCTATTAATAAACTTATCCAAAGTAAATTATTTTTAAAGAATTCATTATGATCGTTCAAAATCATATAGATTCCCAAAATTCCTCCTAAAGCGATCGCTAAAATACCTTTACTTAATGCAATCATCCCCAGGCTTATACCAAAGCCTAATATCCACAATGGTTGCTTTTTTGATTTTAATAAACATAGTACACACAAAATTAAAAAAGTATTAACCATCCCATCTATCATTGCCAAGCGTCCATGTCGTAAAACAGGTAGCAAAGTTAAATAGACTAAACTACTAAAAATTGCTGGGAGTTGAGTGTAAAATATATTTCTACCAACTAAGTAAAGCAAAGGGACGCCAGTCGCGGTTAATAAAGCGCAAGGAAGACGAGTAGTAAATTCATTAATACCACCTAAATGATAAGAAAAATTAATTAACCAAATAATTAAAGGAGGTTTTAGTAAAAAAGGTTGGTTATAGTATCTAAGATGAAGCCAATCGCCAGACTGAAACATACTTCTAGCAACTGTAGCGTAATATCCTTCGTCCCAATCTCTAAGTGGTAAATCTCCTAATCTAATCAACCAAATAAATAAAGCTAATATTAGTAAAAGTAAAAACCATGAAATATCATTTTTAATATTTAGCCTAATCATTTTTATGTGACTTTACTAAGTAAATATAATACTTTTCATTATAGATGAAAGATTTCGTAAATTTTTTTAGTAATACAATATCCAAATCCACAGAATATTCTATTAGGCTGTGGTTTAGGATAAGTAAAACGTTTTCATTTTTATTCTTACCAACAAAATATTTTTCTATTTCACCTATAATTTCTAAATCATTAGTAGCTTGACGAGAATTATTAAATAATACATAACTACCCATTTTCTTTGTTTCAGGATAGTAGATTTTTTTATTGAGATATCCACTTATAGGAGCAATAGTAAAATCTTCACTACCAAAAATATGATAATTATCTAGATTATTTTGTTGAATAAAATTTGCCGTCATTTTACTACTAGAATATGGAATAGATAAATCCCTACTAAAAGCAACCATACCTGCTATTACTTGTAACCATAATATTATTCCTATGAGGTATTTCCTATATGAAGTAAGAATTTCTATAGTCTTGGAAAAGATATGCAAAAAACGAAAAGAAATATTTTCTAAATATTTTTTATATAATTTTTCATCGTCATAATTATTTTCTATCCATAAAGAACTTATAAGAATAATATATAAATGTCCATAATGTCTTTGGGATCCTAGGAACTTGATATAAGTAAAAATAATAATTTCTAAACTTCCTATTAAAAAGAAACAAAGTGCTACTGGTTTTTTAATGAATGATAATAGAATACAGCCGAATAAACTAATAGATAGAAAAGAGAAAAAGATTAGGTCTAATATTTTTGAATCGCTTGGAATAATCACCATAACATAGCTACGCCATATTCTATTAACGGTCTGAAGTAAACGATTTATATCGAAATTAAGAAACCATTGATTGGCACCACCTTGTAATGTACTATCTACAGGAGGTAATAAGGTAAAGACTGAAATACTTACTCCTATTATTAATATTATTAATGATAAAAAAATATGATTTTTTTTAATTTCTACTTTATAGCCTAAATGTTTTTTAAAGTAATACTCAAAAATTAATGTAATACTTAAAGCTATAGATATTAATAAACAATAAGCATTTGTATTAGCCATAAAAGCCAAGATGAAGGCTAAAATAATATAGTTCTTATATTTATTGTGGAAGTATGTACAAAATAGAAAAATCGATAGAATTCCAAAAGCATAATTACGACTAATTAAAGAATATTCATATAAAGGGAAATAACCAAAACTGAATAATATTTTTTGTAATGCATTAAAAGGAGAATAAATGATAAAAATAGATATTGTAGCAACAGATATTAGCCAATGAACAATTTGCATTATTATTGGGTTTGCTGTGATCTTGTTTAAAAACCATAATAAGAAATACCACAATAAAGGATGTCCTTCATATTTAACACTTTCAAAAAAATCAAAGAAAGAAGAGCTGTCTCTTGCAATTAACCAACCATTTAATTCATCACGCCACATAGCATGATTCAAAATTCCAATGAGTGTGATGAAGGAAAAAGTTATTATTAAAACTATTTCAATTTTTTTGTTTTGTTTTAGAGACATAAATTATTAGTTAAGATGATTTAAAAAATATTAGTAAAAAAAAATTGAACATTTATAATCTTTCCATTAAAATAACCAGTTATTCGCATCATTTTAGTTTGTTATAAAAACAATAATTGTTGCTTTGATAGAAAGAATATAAAATATGATAGTTAATTTATTTTGTTAGAGATAATTAACTATCATATTAAAAGTATTAGTCAGCATTTAAGTATTCTTCTCGCTACTGTCACATATTACAGTCTTTAGTCAAAAATAAGAATTATTACTAGCGTAAAATAAAACCAATTTAGCAATAATCAACTTTATAAATTAGTAGATATATATCAATATCTGAAAGTTGATGTAATCTCTTTTCATGATGAAAAAAAATCCTTTAAATTTATGAAAAGGTACAGTTATCAATTTTTTCGAAAATACTAGACCATACTTTGATGCAAACAGTATATTTTTATTTGACTATTCTAATAAGAGAGAAAATTTATTAAGACTACATAGAGATTAATTAATTTTTAAGATTGTACTCCATAATTTTTCGTAATGCCAGTTAAGATATTACTGCATGACTTGTTAGTAACAAGTTAAGCGGATGTTTAGAAAATTTATCAGATTCATAAAAATCTTGGATAATTGTACTTAATAAAACAAAAATATTTTTTTATAACCGTACATCATTAGCTTAATCAATTATTGGGTAGCTAACTTATCAAATAAAATTTTGGTAGAAATATTTTCATGAAAAAAGAGATATAAATTAATTCTTTGCTACCCATTCAGGACAAAAACCGCCATAATAAAAAAGTCATGAAATAATTATGAAATAATTCCTTTTTACTGTCAGATTAAAAACAGTGAGGGATTTAAATATATTACTTCTGGCTATTAAAAATATTTATTAATCTCTTTGTGTGAGGAAATTAAGAACTGTGTCGTTTAGAACTATTCGGCAAAAACAAAATGATAAAGAATCCTCGGCTGTTGATAATTCTTTTATTCGAGGGACTTTTCGTATTGTCAAAAAAACTACTCTAGGACTTAGTCTACTAACAACTTCTATTGTTGCTGGGGGATTGGTAGGGTTGGCTATTAGTTTCCGAAACTTACCTAATGTGCGTACTCTTAGTAACTACTCTCCATCAGAGACTAGCTATGTTTACGATATTAATGGTGAGCTAATATCTCGACTTCATGGTGAGGCAAACCGTGAAGCTGTAGCATTTAAACAAATTTCACCTAATTTAAAACGTGCAGTTTTAGCAATTGAAGATAGCCATTTTTATTTACATCACGGAATTAATCCTAATAGTATTGGAAGAGCTATATGGGTTAACTGGAAAAGCGGCGGAGTAGTAGAAGGTGCCTCGACATTAACTATGCAACTAGTTAAAAATATTTTTTTGAGCAGTGACCGGACTTTTAGTAGAAAGCTTTCCGAAGCAGTTTTAGCAATTCGTATAGAACAAGTATTCTCAAAAAATCAAATAATGGAAATGTACCTCAATAATATTTACTGGGGACATAACAATTATGGTGTACAAACTGCAGCACAAAGCTATTTTAACAAACCTGCTGCTAAGTTGAGTTTACCCGAAGCAGCTTTAATGGCGGGTCTAATTCAAGCTCCAGAAACACACAGTCCCTTTTTTGATTATAAGAAAGCAAAAAAAAGACAAAAAGTTGTGCTTGATCGTATGGCTGCTTTGGGATGGATTACTGAGAAAGAAGCGACAATAGCTTACAAAACATCTTTAAAAATTGGAAAACCAACTTCATGGCAAGCTAGTAAACTACCTTATGTCAGCGATACGGTAATGCAAGAACTGAAAGGTAAATTCAGTAAAGACATAATATTAAAAGGTGGAATGCGTATACAAACATCCATTAACTATATTACGCAACAAAAAGCTGAAAAGGCAGTTAAAGAAGGATATAAAAGATTAAGAAAACAAGGTATATCTGCTAGAGATCTTCAGATTGCCCTAGTAGCCATTGATCCTCGCACTCATTTTATTAAAGCAATTGTTGGAGGAGTAAACTATAATACAAGCCAATTGAATCGAGCTACTCAATCTCGTCGTCAACCAGGTTCATCTTTTAAACCATTTGTTTATTATACAGCGTTTGCTAGTGGGAAATTCACACCAAGTTCAGTAATTAATGACAGTCCCGTTAGTTATAAGGATGGGGCTGGACAGTTATATAGTCCTAAAAATTATGGGGGAAAATTTTCAGGAACTATGCCAATAAAGACTGCTTTAATGAAATCTCGTAATGTTCCTGCCGTAATTATTGGACAAAAGGTTGGGTTAAGAAAAATAATTGATGTTTGTCGTTTACTGGGCATAACTAGTCCCATGCGTCCTGTGATTTCTCTTCCTTTAGGGGCTGGAGACATTACGCCTTTGGAGATGGCTAACGCTTATGCAACTTTTGCTAGTAACGGTTGGTATGCTGACCCTACTATTATTCTTAAGGTTACTGATAGTAAGGGCAATATTTTGTTAGATAATACTCCTCAGCCATACTTTGTTCTTGATCCTTGGGCAACATCCTCTTTAACTAGTGTTTTACAAGAAGTAATTCAGAGAGGTACGGGGAGAGCAGCTAATATTGGTAGACCAGCAGCAGGAAAAACAGGAACTACAGATAATGAACGCAATGTTTGGTTTGTCGGTTATGTACCCCAACTAGCGACTGCTGTATGGGTTGGTGATGATGCTAATCGGACTATGGGGAAAGGTATAACAGGAGGTGGCCATGCAGCACCTATATGGCGTAGTTTTATGCAAGAAGCTTTAAAAAATGAACCAATTAAACAGTTTCATGCAGCTTCGAAGTTTTCTCGCCCTCAAGCTAAAAAATGAAATTTATATTAATTTTATAATTAATGATCTTAATGAGTTTTGATTTATTTGAAAAAAAATATAATTAACTAAATCAGAAATACATAACTGAATAAATATAAATCTTATTAAGGAAAGTAGTCCTATTTATAAGTGATAGTAACTTTTTTTAAATGGTTAACTATATATTTGTTAGTATTTTTATTTTTAGACAGCTAAACTTTAATACAATAAAAGTTATGTACATTATATTAATATTCCTTAAAACTAAAATACTTTTTTTGTTGTTTAACTAATTTTAAATTATGTCTTTCGTTGGTTTACATATACATAGTGATTATAGTTTACTTGATGGAGCATCTCAGTTAGATTCTCTGGTTGATCGTGCTATTGAATTAGGTATGCCTGCAATAGCTTTGACTGATCATGGAGTTATGTATGGAGCGATTGAATTAATTAAAGTTTGTAAAAGTAAAAATATTAAGCCCATTATTGGAAATGAAATGTATGTCATAAACGGAGATATTAAAGAAAAAAAACGATATAAGAAGTATCATCAAGTTGTTTTAGCTAAAAATACACAAGGGTATAAAAATTTATCAAAGCTTACTACGATTTCTCACCTTCAAGGAATACAAGGTAAAGGAATTTTTTCACGTCCTTGTATAAATAAAGAATTATTAGAAAAGTATCACGAAGGATTAATAGTAACTAGTGCTTGTTTAGGAGGAGAAATACCTCAAAAAATCTTAATAGGAGATCTTCAAGGTGCAAGAGAAGTAGCTCAATGGTACAAAAAATTGTTTGCGGATGATTTCTACCTGGAAATCCAAGATCATGGTTCTACAGAAGATAGAGTTGTAAATGTTGTAATTAGTAAAATTGCTCAGGATTTAGATATTAAAATTGTAGCTACTAATGATTCCCACTTTATTTCTTGCTATGATGTTGAAGCACACGATGCTTTATTGTGCATTCAAACTGGAAAACTAATTTCTGATGAAAAAAGATTAAGATATAGTGGAACTGAATATTTAAAGTCTACTGATGAGATGAAATTACTTTTTCGTGATCATCTTTCTGATGATCTTATAGAAAAAGCAATTAACAATACTCTAGAAGTTGCCAATAAAGTTGATACTTATCATATTTTGGGAGAGCCACGCATCCCTAATTATCAAGTTCCTGTAGGGTATAACCTTAACAGTTATGTAAGAGAGCTTAGCTTACAAGGATTGTTAGAAAGATTAGAGTGTAAGTCTATAAAAGAAGTTTCAATAGAATATAAAGAGCGTTTAGAGTATGAATTGAATATGCTTGAAAAAATGGGATTTTCAAGTTATTTTTTAGTAGTTTGGGATTATATTAAATATGCAAGAGATAATAAAATTCCTGTAGGTCCAGGAAGAGGATCTGCCGCAGGTTCTTTAGTAGCTTATTCTTTAAAAATTACAAATATTGATCCTATTTATCATGGTCTACTTTTTGAAAGATTTTTAAATCCTGAAAGAAAATCTATGCCCGATGTTGATACAGATTTTTGTATTGAAAAACGCGATGAAATGATTAAATATGTAACACAAAAATATGGCGAGAAAAATGTTGCCCAAATTATTACATTTAATCGTATGACTTCTAAAGCTGTTTTAAAAGATGTAGCAAGGGTTTTAAACATTCCATATTCTGAATCAGATAAAATGACTAAAATGATTCCTGTTACAAGGGGTAAACCAGCTAAATTAAAGGTAATGGTTTCCAATGAGACTCCTTCTCAAGAATTTAAAGATAAATATGATCAAGATCCAATAGTTAGACGATGGCTAGATATGGCTATTCGTATTGAGGGTACTAATAAGACATTTGGAGTTCATGCAGCAGGAGTGGTAATTTCTTCAGAACCTTTGGATGAAATCGTTCCATTGCAAAAAAATAATGATGGAGCCGTAATAACACAGTATTACATGGAAGATTTAGAATCATTAGGCCTATTAAAAATGGATTTCTTAGGATTAAGAAATTTAACAACAATCCAACGAACCACGGAACTGATTGAAAAAAGTCAGAATATTAAATTAGATTTAGATCAGTTACCTATTGATGAAAGGGAATCTTTAAGAATACTGAGTCAAGGAAAAATTACAAAATTGCCTGCTGACATTGAGAAAACTCATAAATTATTGGAGAGAGGTGACTTAGAAGGCATTTTTCAATTAGAGTCTTCAGGAATGAAGCAAATAGTAAAAGATTTAAAACCGTCAAGGATAGAAGATATATCTTCTATCCTTGCTTTATATCGTCCTGGACCACTAGATGCAGGGTTGATTCCAAAATTTATTAATCGTAAACATGGCAGAGAAACAATTAAATATGAACATGAACTTTTAGAGCCTATTTTAAAAGAAACTTATGCTGTTTTAGTTTATCAGGAGCAAATTATGACGATGGCGCAAAATTTAGCTGGATATTCTCTTGGGGAAGCAGATCTGTTACGTCGAGCCATGGGTAAGAAAAAGGCATCAGAGATGGAAAAACATCAACAGAATTTTATCAATGGAGCAGTTGAAAATGGCGTTCCTCAAGCTGTTGCAGAAAATTTGTTTCAACAAATGGTAAAGTTTGCTGAATATTGTCTTAGTTATGATACAAAAGTTCTAACTGTTGAATATGGACCATTATCTATTGGAAAAGTAGTACAAGAAAATATTAGATGTAGAGTTTATACTACTAATGATCAAGGACTTATCTATACTCAGCCAATTGCTCAATGGCATAACAGAGGAAAACAAGAAATTTTCGAGTACCATCTCGATGATAAAACAATTATTCGAGCGACTAAAGAACATCAGTTTATGACTGTTGACCACGTTATGATGCCTATTGATGAAATTTTTGAACAAGGATTAGAATTAAAAAAAATTAAACTATAAAAAGAAAATAAACTAGCACCAAAAATGTGGTCAAGTAATATGTTTAAAAATATAAATTAATTGTTTTTATATTTTAAACATAAGTAACAACTAGATAAATATTAATAAAGCCTGTTTAGCACATAGTTAACAAGTTCAGTTAGAGATTGAGAAAATGGTGATGGCTTGAGATAGTCTAACTGTTCAATAGCTAATTGAGCATAATAACCTGCTAATTCTTGTGAACGTTTAATTCCTTTACTTTCAGTTACTATCGATAAAGCCTTTTCTATATCTTGTTCTTGATTAAACTCTCTTTTAATAAGTTTTGCCAAGTATGGTGTTTCTTCCATCGCAAATAAAGCCGGAGCAGTTATATTGCCATTAATCAAGTCTGAGCCTGCAGGTTTTCCCAATATCTTTGTTGGTGAAGTAAAATCGAGAATATCATCAACAATTTGGAAAGCTAGTCCTAAACATCTTCCGTAAGTATAAATACTATTAGTAATATCTGGAGAAGAGTTACTTAAAATAGTTGCAGATTTAGCACTATTAGCAATTAAGGAGGCTGTTTTATAATAACTTTTATCCAAGTATGAATCTAAAGTTAAACTTGTATCAAAACGTTTAATTCCTTGAGAAATTTCACCTTCTGCAAAATCACGAATAACTTCAGAAAGTAATTTTACTACTTGTAAATTATCTAAATTAGCTAAATACCAGGAAGATTGAGCGAACAGAAAATCTCCTGCAAGGACAGCAATTCGATTATCGAAAAGACTATTTACTGTAGGAACATTGCGTCGCAATACTGCTTCATCTACTATGTCATCATGAACTAGACTTGCAGTATGAATCATTTCAGTTATTTCTGCAAGTCGACGATGATGAGGAGTAATATCACCTTCTAACATGGTTGCCTTAGAAACTAACAATACAATAGCAGGACGAATATGCTTACCTCCAGCATCAAACAGATGTTCTGCTGCTGCACTAAGGATAGGATGGCGTGTTCCAACTAAACTCTTTAAATTATTTCTTAAAAGGTTTAAATCGTCCTCTACGGGAGAAAAGAGAGAATTTTTTGATATCATACGGTTAGCTAAACCTGATTATTCAGTCATGAAATTTTACATACCGCTATATTTATTTTAAGCTAACCTTTCCACACTAGGAAGCCCTGTATTTTTTTTTTGATAAAAATAATATTAAATATTTGAAAAAACTTATCTTAGTTAAGAAAATTATTTACTAAAGTGCTTTTACAATAATTTACTAATAAAAACTTCAGCAATTTAATTTACATGGAAAGTTATACTATATATAAAGTACCAAAAGCAGTATAAAATTAGTTTTTTTGGTCCATCTTATTGCTAATTATTAATTCCTGAAGATTTCTACTTAATGAGATAAAATCAACTAAGGGATAATAACCTAACCATTTTTTGGACAGGTGAGAAAAGTTTTTTGGAGAACCAGTTACTACAAACCTTACACTAAAATAAGAGTTGTTACCTCGTAAGCTCATTATTTCTAATTCTTTCTTTACTGATTGAGCTACATAATATGCGGGATCTATTAACTCAATTTTATAAGGAATAATATTTTTAATTATTTCTTCTAAATGTTTATAATGAGTGCAACCATATATAAGAGTATCAATATTTTTTTCTAATAAAGGATTAATATATTTTTTAAGAGTTTTTTGTGTATGAAAATCATGAATTTTATCACGCTCAATTAGAGGAACAAGTTCAGGACATCCTATTTGCCATACTTTTATATCAGGATTGATTTCTTGAATGGCTTGGCGATAGGAATCACTTTTAGCAGTTGCAAGAGTTGATATAACTCCAACACTCCGCCCATATTTTGCAGCTGCTCTGGCTCCAGGTAAAACTACTCCTAAAATTGGAAAACTAAATTCTTTACGAACAGCTTCTAAGGCTAGAGCAGAACTAGTATTGCAAGCCATAATAGCTATTTTTACTTTACTATGACTCATCCAAGTTAGAATTTCTCTAACAAATTGCAATATTTCAGTTGAAGAACGGTTTCCATAAGGAAGTCTAGCGTTATCAGCAAAATATAAAATTGATTCCTGAGGTAGTAGTTTATGAATCTCTTGAAAGACAGTTAATCCTCCTACGCCACTATCAAAAATTCCAATTGGACAATTATTCACTGTTCTCATCTGCAATTATTTTATAAAAAATTCTTTAATGATCAAAAATAGTATTATATTCAAGCAAATTATGTTGTGCAAAAGAGAATTATTAAAGTTTTTGTTATTAAGGTTAATTTAAGAGTCCTGATAAAGATATTTTAATATTATTATTTATAATCTTAAAATATTTGTTAACTAACCAACTTCTAGTAAATCAGAGAGGTTGGTATTTTAAAATTTCTTAGTAAGTGAAATAAATATTTTTTATTTTAATGTGTAGTTAAGAATATTAGAATCACACGCCATATCATTTTAGATCTCTTTTGAACTTAGATTAAGTAATCTTTTGTTTTTGAGGAGTGAAAAAAGGTTCTTTTAAAATACTTCTAAGAAGAAGAGGCGCTAAAAAAGTTGTAAAAATAACCATCACAATAATTGATGCTTCTATAGGTTTAGACAATACACCACTAGCTGAGCCAACGCCTACAAAAACTAGACCAACCTCACCCCTAGGAATCATCCCTACACCAATAGCAAGTTTATTAAGTTCAGATTGACCAATAATAGTAAATCCAGAAATAACCTTCCCTATAACAGCTACAAGTATTAAAAATCCAGCTAAGACTAATCCTTCTCTATTACTGGGATCAGTAGGATTTAGAACACTTAAATCTGTTTTGGCTCCTACACATACAAAAAATATAGGAACAAAAATATCAGAGATAGGAGCTATTAAATCTTGAAGTTCTTTACGTTTTTCTGTTTCTGCCAAAACTAATCCTGCAGCAAAAGAACCAAGTATAGTTTCTAAGTGAATTATTTGAGCTATATAAGATAGTACAAAAGCAAAGCATAAAGATATTAATAAAAGCTGACCTCTGGTTTTCATCTTATTAACTAACTTAACGTATACTGGGTGTAACAGACGACCTATAAAAATTGCTCCAATTAAAAATACAGCTGCAGTAAGAGATAAATAAACAATATTCAGAACTTCAACTTGTCCTGTTTTCATTAAACTTGCTACTACTGCTAAAACAATGATGCCTAAAATATCATCTAAAACAGCTGCTCCGATTATAATTTGTCCTTCTGGAGAGCTAAGATTACCCAGTTCAGCCAAAACTTTAGCTGTAATTCCAATACTGGTAGCCGTTAATGCTGCACCAGCAAAAATAGAGGGGATTATATCAATATGAAATAAGTAAGTTAAACCTAAGGTCCCTAACATAAACGGAGTAACTACACCAGCTACTGCAACCATTACTGACTGAGGACCAACACTAATTAATTCTTTTAAATTAGATTCTAAACCAATCTCAAATAAAAGAATAATAACGCCAAGTTCTGAAAGAATTGAGATGATTTCACCTTGAGAATCAAAAATAGACTGTATATTTCCAGGAGTGACATCAGCTGTAAATTGCAAAAACTTCATAATTAATGAATTATTTGCAGTATTCATACCTTCTGGAAAAACCAGTAATCCTAAAATAGATGTTCCTATTATTACCCCTCCAACTAATTCTCCCAAGACAGGAGGAAGATCGATGCGGGCACAAATTTCACCTCCTAATTTGCTTGCAAAATAAATTATTACTAGACTAAGCAATATACTAGCTAAAACAAGAGAAGTATCGGCATCTGTATGCTCTGGTATTGTTGCGAATAAAGAAAAATAAAAATTGTAATCTATAAAATTTAAAACTGAATTCAATATATCCATACAAATCTATGTTTATCTAAAAAATAGCTATATTTGATAATAATCTAAGTAAAATAACTTTTATATACTTTAAATGCCACCTTAATTTTTAAATATTCAACCGTATGCTAAATATTTAAAATTTGAAAACTTTTTTGTATCTTAAGCTAAAAGCATCATTGAAGAAATAATATACTATCATTGTATTACCTAATACAAAAAACATATTGAATTAATTTTAAAAATTAATATTTAAAATTACTTATATTCTTGAACAGAGAAGAAGAAATAAATTTATTTTGCTATTAATATAATATTGTTAACTTTCTTTAATACATTTTAAATTATTTTCCAAGACAGCAAGATAGTAAGACTTTACTTTTAAGTACCTTACTCTTGATATGAAAAACAGAGGAATTAACAAATAAGCTGGTTAATAACTTACAATTAGTTTATTATGTAGGACTATTGAATTATAAACCACAATCATTTTACATAATAACCAGTTCTTATTAAACTAAGGAAAGTATAAAAAAGGTTAAATTCATTATGGCCCTATTACTTGCTGGAGATATCGGCGGAACCAAAACGATTTTAAGTTTAGTTAACTCAGAAAATGTTCAAAATGGTCAAAAATTACCCCAGCAAAAAAGCTTATATGAAAAAACATATCCTAGTCAAGAATTTACAGATCTTGTACCAATTGTAAAACACTTTTGTGAAGAGGCGAAACTTCAACTAAATTCAGAAATACTAGTAAAAAATGCTTGTTTTGGGATTGCCGGCCCAGTAATTAGTAATACCTCAAAGCTAACTAATTTAAATTGGTTTTTAACTAGTAATCGTTTAGAGAAAGAACTTTTTATAGATAAGGTTGATTTAATTAATGATTTTGTAGCTATTAGCTATGGTATTTTAGGTCTAAAAAATGAAGATCTATATACTTTACAGGATGTTGAACCGAGATCTAAATCTCCTATCGCTGTTTTAGGAGCAGGTACAGGATTAGGGGAAGGATTTTTAATACCTTCGGAAAATGGAAAGTATTTGGCTTTCCCCTCTGAAGGTTCTCATGCGGATTTTGCACCACACAATAATTTAGGATTCGAATTATCAACGTATATAAAAGAAAAATACAACTTATCGAGAATATCAGTTGAGAGAGTGGTTTCTGGAATAGGAATTAGTACAATATACCAGTTCTTACGTCAAAAATACCCTGAAAAAGAAACAGAAACAATGAAGGTAGCTTATCAGGCTTGGGAACTTAAAAAAACTATTAATATCTCAGCAACTATATCTAAATCTGCAATAGAGGATCATGATTTTTTATGTCAGCAAGCAATGAAACTCTTTATCGAATCCTATGGTTCAGAAGCAGGCAACCTTGCTTTAAAGTTGTTGCCATATGGCGGATTATACGTTGCAGGAGGAATAGCTGCAAAAATATTACCTTTGATGAAAAGTGAGACTTTTATAGATTCGTTTAAATCTAAAGGAAGAATGAGTTCTCTCTTATCTGAAATTCCTGTACATATAATATTAAACCCAAAAGTTGGTTTAATTGGTGCTGCATTACATGCAGCACAGTAAAAAATCTAATTTACTTTTCACAATTTATGAGTTATAAGCATACAATTGTTGTTAAAATCGGTACTTCCAATCTCACTCAACCAGAGACAAGAAAATTAGTTTTATCAACAATTAATTCTTTAGTTAAAACATTAACTAAGTTAAGACAATCAGGCCATAATATCGTTTTAGTCTCATCAGGAGCTGTTGGAGTAGGCTGTAGTAGATTAAAGATAAAGAAAACACCTAAAAAAATTTCTTTAAAACAGGCGATCGCTGCAGTAGGACAAGGAAGACTAATGCATGTGTATGATGAACTTTTTACTTCAATAGATCAGCCAATAGCACAAATTTTATTAACTCGACGAGAATTAATGGAAAGGAGTTGTTATATAAATGCTAGAAACACTTTCAATGCATTATTTAAATTAGGGGTAATTCCCATCGTTAATGAAAATGATACGGTTGCTATTGAAGAGTTAAAGTTTGGTGATAATGATACTCTCTCTGCTTCAGTTGCAAGTTTAATTAATGCAGATTGGTTGTTTATACTAACGGATGTTGATTATCTTTATTCTGCAGACCCACGTTTATTTCCTGATGCTCAACCTATTAGTAATGTTGATAGTATACAATTAGCCAAGCTACAAGTTCAAGCAAATAGTACAGGTTCTCAATGGGGAACAGGAGGAATGTTAACTAAGCTAACAGCAGCAAAATTGGCTACTAAAGCAGGAATAACTACAGTTATTACTAATGGGAAATATCCAGAAAACTTGATCAAAATTATTGATGGTGAAGATATTGGAACTAAATTTGGTGCATATTTAGATAATGATAATGCTCGTAAACGCTGGATTGCTCATGGTTTATTACCTGTAGGGAAACTTTATCTTGATAAAGAATCAATCATAGCAATTTCTCAAAAAGGAAAATCATTATTAGTAGCAGGCGTTATAAAAGTTGAAGGAAACTTTAAATCTTTTGAAGCAGTTAAATTATGTAATGAAATGGGACAGGAAATTGCAAGGGGAATAGTTAATTACAGTAAACATGAAATTGATAAAATAAATGGAGATCGTTTAGATAACATATCCAAGTTACTAACTTGTGATAGATATGAGACAATTATACATAAAAATAATTTAGTTATTAGTAAAGTTATTAGACCATAATTTATATGTATCTAAATTCTAAAACTTTATTGTTAGAAATATATATCAACATTTCTAAAAGACTAAAAAGTTTTCACAGTTAAGTCTACGAAAAAAATTCGTAGACTTAACTGTGAAATTATAATTTCCAGTGTAATTACTGTACGATAATTTTACCAACCATACCAGCTCCACGATGAGGCTCACAGTAATAAGTATATTCTCCAGCTTCATTGAAAGTACTTTCAAATGATTCTCCAGGAGAAAACAGTAATCCTTTATGAGAATATTCTGAAGAGTTTTCAAATACAACATTGTGGGGAGCTAATTTATTATTGATCCATTTAACAGTATCTCCTGATTTAATGGTTACTGTTTTTGGCTGAAATCCTAGCATTCCAGAATCGGTTCCCATTTTTACCTCAAAAGTCTTAGCTGCAGCAGGGCTAGCCGCAACGAAAAAACTAGAAATAACTAGGCAAAATGCAGCAATAAGCAATCCTAATTTCTTTAGCATATTATTGTTCCTACCAGTGTCTTAATTAAAAGAAGAATTAACGTAACTCTTTCGGTTATACATCTTACTATAAAGCTAATAATGAAGTTTGACAACCTGTCTTTGGACAAAAGTTAATATTTTTGCTTCATTCTAATGAATATACTATTGAGTAACATATTCATAAAAAAATATAAAATTATTATCAGATGATTTTTATTGACTGACACTTAAGAAAATATCATTAAACCTAATATATTGAAACTTTATTAATACGATGGTTCATGAGTATCGAACTACCATATTAATAAAGTTTAATTCTTCAAATTAGTTTACAAAATCACTTCTTCGCTAATTTTTTTGTTTTGACCTTTCGTAAACGAATAGATTCTGGAGTCACCTCTACAAGTTCGTCAGGGCCAATATACTCTAAAGCCCTTTCCAAGTTCATATCTACTGGTGTTTGTAACTGGACCAATTCTTCGCCACCCGAGGCACGGTGATTAGTTAACTGTTTAGTTTTACAAACATTTATTTCTATATCTGGTGGACGATTATGTTCTCCAATAACCATTCCTTTATACACTTTTGTACCAGGTGAAATAAAGAAGACTCCTCTATCTTCTCCATTTTTCATTGCATAAAAAGTTGATACACCTTCTTCAAAAGAAATCATCACACCGTTATAACGAGTTTCTAAGTTACCAGATATAGGACGATAGTCCAAAAAACTATGATTCATAATTCCATCTCCTCGTGAAAGACGAATAAAATCTCCACGAAAACCTAGTAATCCTCTAGCAGGTATAATAAATTCGATTTGTGTTCGTCCATTAATACCTGCTTGCATATCTTGCATCTCTCCTCTCCTTTGCCCCAAGCGCTCCATACAGGATCCAACAGCCTCTTCAGGAACATCTAGAACTAAGTATTCAAAAGGTTCATGAGATTGCCCATTAATCTGTCTATAGATAACCCGGGGTTGAGCAACTTGAAACTCATAACCTTCTCTACGCATAGTTTCGATGAGGATACCTAAATGTAATTCCCCTCTCCCGGAAACCAAAAACTTATCGGGAGAATCTCCAATATCTACTTTTAAAGCAACGTTAGTTTCTAATTCTCTTATTAGGCGATCACGTAATTGTCGAGAAGTAACAAACTTTCCTTCTTGGCCTGCAAAAGGAGAATCGTTAACTGAAAAAGTCATCTGTAAAGTAGGTTCATCAACTTTAATTAAAGGTAATGGTTGAGGGTTTTCAGGACAAGCTAAAGTCTCTCCAATGTTGGCATCAGCAAAGCCTGCTACAGCTACAATATTACCTGCAGTACTTTCTTTTAGTTCTACTCTTTGTAGTCCTTCGAATCCTAAAAGTTTACTAATTTTTCCTTTAGCATAACTGCCATCTTCTTTGATTAGTGTCGCTTGTTGTCCAGCAACAATTGTTCCATTATTAATACGACCTATTATGATACGTCCTAAATATTCTGAATAATCTAAAGTAGTAACTTGCAACTGTAAAGGTTTTTCCACATCTCCTGATGGAGGAGGAACACAGCGTAAAATTGCTTGAAAAAGAGGCTGCATATCTACAGAATCATCTTCTAAATTTACTTTTGCAAATCCCGAAATACCAGAAGCAAACAAAGTTGTAAAATCGCATTGATCATCATCACCTCCCAATTCAACGAAAAGATCAAATACTTTATCAACAGCTTGATCTGGTTCAGCCTGAGGACGATCAATTTTATTTACAACAACAATAGGACGCAAACCTTTCTCTAGAGCTTTTTTAAGCACAAAACGAGTTTGAGGCATAGGACCTTCATTAGCGTCCACAATTAAAATACAACCATCAACCATCCCTAATACTCGTTCAACTTCCCCGCCAAAGTCTGCGTGTCCAGGGGTATCAATAATATTGATCAAAGTATTCTCGTAGCGGACGGCAGTGTTTTTTGATAGAATAGTAATGCCACGTTCTCTTTCTAAAGTATTAGAATCCATCACACAGTCAGGTATCTCTTCTCCTTCACGGAAAATACCAGACTGTTTAAGAAGAGCATCAACCAAGGTGGTTTTACCGTGATCGACGTGGGCGATGATAGCAACATTGCGAATGAGGAGAGACATAGGATGCAGTAATGAAGGTAGTGTAGTTATACTACTGTTAGTTTTCTTATAATTGTAACTTATATTCAATTAGAGGTCTAAAGAAAATATCAATTTTTATGATATTTTCTTTAGACCTCTAATTGAATATCTAATTTTAGGGAGAAACACCTTAATATCGAATACTAAAAAAACTATAAGAATTAATTTTTTTTGGTGATCCACCTAATTCATACTCTACGTCACTATACATATTGATAAAAGTATAAGTAAGGCAATGAATCGCACAATATCTAATCATTGCCTTACTTAATTTAAGGATGAAACGATTTTTAATATTATTTCTTGGGTTCAAAATAAATTAAATATTTTATTTACCAAATTATGAATACATGACTATCGCTTTGATTTTTATATAATGCTATATATATTTTGCAAAGAAAATTTGTAAAATATAGAACTATTTATTTTAAATATTAATAGTTCTATATAAGCGGTAATGAATTATTTATGGAGCCGAGCAGAGTCGAACTGCTGTCCAAATTAGTTATTATCCTAAAGTTCATTCACAGGCTTAGCCTTTTTATTCCTCAAGGCAGGACTTACTCTCAATACCCGAGTAAAAAGGTTACTCTGATAAATCTTTTCTTAATAGTCGATCAGAGACAACTTGTTAAGAGTATCCGTTAAGGGTTGATCTCTTACTTTTAACGGAGTCAAGTATGAGATAAGCGAGTTCTATAAAAGAATTTTTAGGCAGCTACTGCCACGCGCTTGAAGTTTACGATGTTATTCGCAGTTACTATTTTTTTTGAGCCTTTGATTTACGAGAGGAGACTCACTCTCGACCTGCATCACAATTCAGAGTTCGCTAACTTGTCGAAACCGTTGCGGCCCCAGATTTCGTTTACATTAAAGATTATAAAGATAATTTTAATTTTTTGCAACGTAACAACTTATTAAATATTAAAAAATTTATGACAAATGTCATGTTTTTTAATTTAAACTATCTAGATTAATAATTATTGATATTTATGTTCCCTATTAATCGCCCTCGTCGTTTACGTCGTAATCAAAAATTACGTAGCATGGTTCGTGAAACACAATTAACATTAGACGACTTAATCTATCCTTTATTCGCAGTTCCAGGAAATAATGTTGTTAAAGAAGTAAAATCTATGCCTGGTATTTTCCAATTATCAATAGACAAAATTGTAGATGAAGCAAAAATAGTTCGTGATCTAGGAATTCCATCGATTATTCTTTTTGGTATTCCAGAAAATAAAAATATTGAAGCTACAGGTGCATGGGATGGACGAGGCATAGTACAGCAGGCTGTCGAAGCAATTAAGAAGGAAGTCCAGGACTTAATAGTTATTGTTGACACTTGTTTGTGTGAATACACTAATCATGGACATTGTGGATATTTACAAAAAGATAACTTTACAGGAGAAGTTTTAAACGATCCAACTTTAGAATTATTAAAAAAAACTGCTGTTTCTCAAGCACTTGCAGGAGCTGATGTGATTGCACCTTCCGGAATGATGGATGGTTTTGTAACATCTATCAGAGAAGGATTAGATAAAGAAGGTTTTAGTAATATTCCTATTCTATCTTATGCAGCTAAGTATGCTTCTGGTTATTATGGGCCATTTCGAGATGCTGCAGATTCATCTCCACAATTTGGTGATCGTCGGACTTATCAAATGGATCCTGGAAACGCTAGAGAAGCACTAAAAGAAGTTATGTTAGATATTGAAGAAGGAGCAGATATGCTAATGGTTAAACCTGCATTATCTTATATGGATATCATTTGGAGGATTAAAGAAATAACAAATCTTCCTGTTGCTGCATATAATGTCTCTGGTGAATATTCAATGGTTAAAGCTGCAGCAGCTAATAAGTGGATAGACGAAAAGCAAGTAACATTAGAGACCTTAACTAGTTTCAAAAGAGCTGGCGCAGATCTTATCTTAACTTATCATGCAAAAGATGCTGCTCGTTGGATACAAGGAAAGTAGTTTTTAACAATAAAAATTTAATTTTCATATTCCTGGTCTACTTATACATTGGTAGGCCAAAAGCTTAGCTCATTTTGTAAATATATTAAGATTGTAAAAATAAATCCTTATTTTTTCTAAAAAATGCTAAAAATTAATGTATTTAGTAATACTTAGAGCTATCAGTTAAAGCTCTAAGTATTAGTCGACGTGTATTTTATAGAATAAAAGCATCTCTGATGTAATCTATTTTGCCAATAAATATATATTGTGTTATTATATATAAGGTTTAAAGAAATGATATCTTTGCGGGTGTAGTTTAGTGGTAAAACCTTAGCCTTCCAAGCTAATGATGGGGGTTCGATTCCCCCCACCCGCTTTATTAAAATTAAATGATATAGTAATTATGTTTTAAAGTCATGAGGTAAATGACAGTTATTTATGTTACTAGGACTTCAATTTCAATCTCCTGGTCCTATAATATTCGAGCTAGGACCTTTCATTTTAAGATGGTACGGTTTTTTAATTGCCTCTGCAGTTTTGATTGGAATTACGTTATCGAAATGGTTAGCAAAATTTCGTCGAGTTGAATCAGAAATTATAAGTGACTTAGCAATTTGGATAGTAATAGCTGCTATTCCTTGTGCAAGAATTTATTATGTTATATTTCAATGGCAGGTTTATAGTCAATACCCAGAAGATATCATTGCTGTTTGGAAAGGGGGTATTGCTATTCATGGGGCTATTATCGGAGGAATTTTATCTACCTTGATATTTGCACGTTTGAATAAAACTTCTTTTTGGCAATTAACTGATTTAGTAGTTCCATCTGCAGTATTGGGGCAGTCTATTGGTAGATGGGGAAATTTTTTCAATTCTGAAGCTTTTGGAACACCAACTAATCTACCATGGAAACTATATATTCCCTTAATAAACCGTCCTACAGAATATATTTCTTTTGAATATTTTCATCCCACTTTTTTGTATGAATCTATCTGGGATTTTTTAGTTTTTATAATTTTATTAACTTTATTCTTTTTTGGATTAAAGTATCCAAACTATTTTTATACTGGGACTTTATCGTTAGTATATTTAATAGCATATAGTTTTGGCAGAATTCTCATAGAAACACTTAGAATAGATAGTTTAATTTTAGGACCATTTAGAGCAGCACAGGTTATTAGCTTAATTATGATTATTTCAGGAATATTTGGACTAGTGTGGTTATATCTTTTAAATAAATCTTTGCCAGATGTAATCTCTCATAAATAAAGCCAGAATATCAATCTTCTTAGCTTCATTATTGTAATGAAATTTAGATTGAATGATGTATCTGGCTTTTAAAATTTTTTATTAAACGCTTTACATTCATCTCTTACAATATGAAAACGCTACAATCACTAAAAAAGAACTTAATAAAACTTATACAAGAAAATTATTTCAAACATTTTGGACTAAAGAAAAAACACAATTTTGAATCAGAAATTATTTACGAATCAAATTGGTTAACTAAGCTACATAAATCAGAATCAATAAAAAAAATTTACCCGCCATTAATGTGGGGGGTAACGGTTATATCACTTTCTAGTGTTATTGGATATCGCTTCTATAATCAGCCTCAATTGTCTGTAGGGACTATTTCGCCAGTAAAAGTCATTGCTCCTAAAGACGGTACTTTTGAAGATAGAAAAACTACTGAAGATAAACGTAAGGAAGTTCGTACAGGTGTTATTCCTGTTTTAAAGAGAGATCCAAAGCTTACGAAAGAACTTAAAGGAGAACTTAAAAGAACTATTTCTGAGATCGAACAGTTGCGTAAAAAAATAAATCTCTTTTCTTCTATCGAAGTTGTAATTATTCCTCCTGCTACTCAGAAATACTTAAGAAAAGTAAATGAACGAGATTGGCAAATAATTCAATTAGTAATTATTAGTCGTAATTTTCAAAATATCCCAAAGTCGAAACCTAAAATTAGACAAGTAATATCTCAGTTAATTGCTTATAGCAATGCAACTTCCTCAACATCTCTCAAAAATCTTTTAGAAAAAATTGAGCAATCTCGACAACTTTATAGTCAAACTAAAGCTGAAGTTTCAAATAATCAAACATCTTATTTAACATCAGAACTGTTTACAACTTTTCTAAATCTTGATGATTACACTTGGCAAACTACAGAAAAAATATTACAAACAACCTTAAATAGAATTCTTCTCCAAGGACTTCATCCTGGAATTCCTGATTATTTATTGAAAGAAATAATTAATATTCAACTGGAATCCACTACTTCAGCTGTTCCTAAACCAGCCATAACTCAGCTTCTAATGAGAATTCTTAAAAGTCAACATAATTTAACAGTAGACAAAGACGCAACAAAACAAAGAGCAGAACAAGCTGCGCAAGCAGTTGAAGCAGTTATAGTAAAAGTTAAAGCAGGAGATATAATCGTAGAACTAGGAGAATACATCACTCAAGAGAAATTTGTTCTTCTTGATAGTTTTCGACTAAGTCGTCGAGGAATAAATTGGATTGGACTATTCATTTCTGTACTAATAGTTATAGGTACAGTTATTATATTTTGTTTAATTAGTCAAAGGATCAATCATTCTATACGTCGAAGAGATCATATTTTGATTTGTTTATTAAGTTTAAGTACTCCACTTCTAGGAATTTTTAATTTAGGCTACACAAATCTTCCAGCTATAGGATTATTATCTAGTAGCTTTTACGGTCCTACTTTAGCAATAACTCAGGTAGTTTTATTAAGTGGTTTATCAGCATTTGCAGCAACTAACATCAATTGGAGCTATATCCTGGCAGGTACTGCAGGAGGACTATTAGCTGCTTCTGTAGCTTGGAAGCTTAGATCCCGCGACGAGTTAGCTTGTTTAGGTGGAGTAGTTGGTATAGTACAAGGAAGTCTCTATTTTGTTTGTTATTTAATTATAGCTCCGGCAGTAGGAACAATTTGGTCAGTAATTTTGCCTGAATCAATGATTTATGGTCTATCTGGGATTGCTTGGAGTGTAATGGGGTTAGGAATTTCTCCGTATTTGGAACGTTTATTTGATTTAGTAACACCAATTAGATTAGTAGAATTAGCTAATCCCAATTGTGGATTATTAAAAAGATTAGCAACAGAAACACCAGGAACATTTCAACATACTCTTTTTGTCGCATGTTTGGCAGAAGCAGCGGCAAGAGAATTAGACTGTAATGTTGAACTAGTTAGAACTGGAACTTTATATCATGATATTGGCAAATTACATGATCCTATGGGTTTTATCGAAAATCAAATGGGAGCTCCTAATAAACATGACTTGATAAATGATCCATGGCAAAGTGTAAGAATTATTAAGAAACATGTTAGTGAAGGTTTAGCTATGGCAAATAAATATGGTTTACCAAAAGTAATTTGTGATTTTATACCTGAACATCAAGGTACATTACTAATCTCTTATTTTTATCATCAAGCAGCACAGGAGGCACAAAATAGTGGACAAGACCAAATTTCTGAAGAAGGGTTTAGATATGCTGGACCTATTCCTCAATTACGTGAAACAGGAATTGTCATGCTAGCAGATGGATGCGAAGCTGCATTAAGATCTTTGAAAGAAGCAACTCCAGAAATGGCTTTAGTAATGGTTCAAAAAATTTTTAAAGCTCGTTGGCGTGATAATCAACTAAAAGATAGCGGCATTAGATATGAAGAATTATCTATAATTGCTGAAGTTTTTGTTAAAGTTTGGCAACAGTTTCATCATCAGAGAATTGTTTATCCAAAATCTGCTCTTGAGCCTACAAACAATGGCAAAGTAAGTTAATTGTTAAAAGGAATATCTTAAATGAATTTTGAAAAGTATATTTTTTCAAGAAAATTATTAATTAGTGTCTTATTTTTTACTTTAAATGCTTGTAATAGCAATAGCTTTTTAGAAACAAGATTTTTTCCTAGTACTAAATTAGGCGAAAAGATAGAGTCCCAGTTACTATCTAAATACAAATTTTTTACTTATTATCCATCAATTATACCTCAGTATCCTAACTCATATATAGAAAAAATACCTGAAGCTTTAACAGACGATAAAGGTATCATTTTTTTTCTATCTGATGATTCTATAGAGACAATAAGTGATTTTTATAATCAACAATTTAAATCAGATTCTTGGGAGATTGTTAAATTTTTTAGTAAAGAAGATAAAAGTTTTATAGCAAGAAAAAAGGGTTTAGAAGTGGAATTAATATTTTTATCTCACGACACAACAACTAATTATTTTATAACTTATAAAAGTACAAGAATTTCTGTTACAGAAGAAGTAAAAAAGAATTACGATAATGAAGTTGGAAAATTTAAGAATATTCCAGAAGTGTTATATTCATACGTTAATGACTTAGTAGCTTTGGGAACACTAGATTTAGAAAATATTAATAAAAATAGTCAATCACTTGATATAAACACTGAAATAAATCGTAGAACTTATGCAAAATGGATTTTCAAAACGTACAATAAATTTTATCAGGATATTCCAGAAAAACAAATTAGACCAGTAACATTTAATTCAAAACCTGTTTTTTCTGATGTTCCTATGAACGATCCAGACTATTTCTTTATACAGGGATTAGCAGAAGCAGGAATTATTTCATCCTCTTTAAGTGGAGATAATAATTCATTATTATTTTATCCTAATGCTTATCTGACGAGAGAGGATTTGATAGTGTGGAAAACTCCCCTAGATCTAGGTAGAGGGTTACCAATAATTTCTAGTATACATACCGAAAAAACTTGGGGTTTTGAAGACATAGTCACTATTAAAACGAAAGCTCGACAAGCCCTATATGTGGATTTCCATAATAAAGATAAATCTAATGTACGTCGTATTTTTGGTTATATCACATTATTTCAACCAAAAAAGCCAGTTACATTAGCTGAAGCAATTACTAGTCTATGGTACTTTGGATATCAGGAAAAAGGATTTTCAGCGTATGATATCTTGCAGAAACAAAAAATTTAGATTAGTCCCAAAGATTACCACAATAATTACTTGCGACTTATAGATATGATAAAAAATACTTTTAAACTTTATTTTGTAATAATTAAAGTTTAATTGTTATTATTTGTATAAAATAGCAATTTTTTAACTTTTCATTAGATTAGTTTTTTAAAAGTATAAATTAACATAAATTTTATAAAATATATGATTAACAAACCAATTAAGCCTTTTTATTTTGACTTAACAGAAGAAGAAATTGATTTATTTAAGAATGAATGTGGAAGAATTCTTAGTTCAGGTAAGCTAATTCTCGGAGAAAATACTCTAGCATTCGAAAAAGCCTTCGCTGAGTATGTAGGAGTAAAACATGCAATTGCTGTTAATACTGGATCTTCTGGTTTAGAAATCATTTTAAGACTTAAAAATATAAAAAATACAACTGTATTAGTACCAACAAATACAAATTTTGCTACTGTAGCCGCCGTATTAAGAGCTGGAGGAATAGTAAAATATCTAGATATGGATGAAAATACATTTTCACCCTCTTTACAGATGGTAATAGATGCAGTGAGAGAAGGTACAATTCCTTCTATTTCCGGAGTATTATGGGTTCATATTGGAGGAGTAATTTCACCTGAATTTCCTGCAATAGTAGATTACTGCCATGATAATGATCTGTTTGTTTTGGAAGATACTGCTCATGCTCATGGAAGTCAAATTAATGGAGTTCAAGCTGGTAATTTAGCGGATGGTGCCTCTTTTTCTTTCTTTCCTACTAAAATTATGACAACCTTTGAAGGAGGAATGATTACTCTTAATGATCAAGAAGAAGATTATATCGCTCGCTCACTAAGAAATCAGGGAAAAAGAGGAATGGATTTTGGTGGATTACATACGGATTTTGGAAATAGTAGTCGTATGACAGAAGTTCATGCAGTTTTAGGACTCATTCAACTAGCTAAATTATCGAAAATGATTGCTAAAAGACAAAAATGTTATGACATAATTACGAAACACTTACAAACAGCTAATATTAAATTCATTTCTACAGAACATATGGATAGTGCTAGCCAATATAAGTTGATAGTCCTATTACCTAAGGATAAAAGTGTGGAAAAAGTAAAAAAATCTTTATCCAATGAAAAGATACTTTTGGGAGGAGAAGTTTATCAAATTCCTTGCCACTTACAACCTGTTTTTAAAGATATCAATATAAAGCAAAATCTCCCTATCTCAGAGTATTGGTGTCCTCGTCATATTTGTCCCCCACTTACATCTGGGATGACAGAAGAAGAAGCAGATATTACAGGAAGTATGTTAGTAAAATATTTAACAGCTAATTAGTTATTAATTGTATTCAGCTCTCATCTCTAGATAAAATTAGAAGTGATTTTTCTGAAAAATTATAGATTTATTAGTTGATATTAGTAGAAACCTTATCAATTAGATTCTTCAGTAGCGATAAGCATTCCGATTATTGCTACTGAAGAATATAGCTAACTATTACAATTGTTAAAAATTACTCTTTTTACTCAGACATTTCTAAATCGTGAAATAAAACAGTACTTAGGTAACGTTCACCAAAACTTGGTTGTATCATAACAATTAATTTATTTTTATTTTCTGGTCTTTTGCCAATTTTTACTGCAGCACATAAAGCTGCTCCTGTAGATATACCTGACAATAATCCTTCTTCTTTAGCAAGTCGTCGTGCATATTCAATTGCTTCTGTATCTTCAACTGTAACTATCTCATCAATTAATTTGATATCTAAAACTTTAGGAATAAAACCTGCTCCAATACCTTGAATTTTATGCCCTCCTGGACTACCTCCTGAGAGTATTGGACTATTAGATGGTTCAACTGCAATTGTTTGAAAGTCTAGTTTTTTTTCTTTAAGAATACTTGCAATTCCAGTAATCGTACCTCCGGTACCTACACCAGCAACAAGAATATCTATATTACCATCGGTATCTTTCCAGATTTCTTCTGCTGTAGTTAGGCGATGTATTTGGGGGTTAGCAGGATTATTGAATTGTTGTAGCATATAAGTATTAGGTAGACTATCTGCTATTTCTTGAGCTCTACGAATACAACCACCCATTCCCTCAGCCCCTGGAGTTAATTCTAATTGTGCTCCATAAGCCTTAAGCATTGTACGACGTTCTTTACTCATAGTATCTGGCATTGTTAAGATTAAGTCATAACCTTTAGCAGCTGCCACCATAGCTAAAGCAATTCCTGTATTGCCTGACGTAGGTTCCACTAACAAAGTTTTACCAGGAACAATTAGTCCTTCCTTCTCAGCCATATTAATCATATTAATTCCAATACGATCTTTTACTGAGGCTGCTGGATTCATACTTTCTAGCTTTACTACAATTTTTGCTACACAACCTTCTGTTTGAGGAATATGATTTAACTGTACCAGCGGAGTCTGACCAATAAGTTCTGTAATATTTTGTGCTATTTTCATAAGTTTTTTACTTTTATTAATAAGTTTTATACTCTACTGTTTTAATACCTTATGAGATATTTTTAAGTATTTTTTATTCTTTCTTTACTTAATTTTAGATATTAAAAAATAGATACTAAAAAACCCTATTTTTAAGATAGGGTTTTTTAGTATCTAGAATTGAATATAACTAGAATTATTTAACATCTAGAAAGAGAATGTTCCACGAAGAGTACCAACTACTTCGTCGTCTGCACCCTGAATGTTAACAAATTGGTCAGGATTTGCAATCCAGATAACACCTGGAGTAATAGAAATATTATCAGTAAGCTGATATCTATAGAAAACTTCAGCAGTTACAGGGTTACGGCTAGGTAATTCGAAAAAGCCACTTGTACGTCCTAAGTAAGGACGTTGACGTCCACCTTGATAAGGCTGAACACCAGCAAATATACCTAACAAGTTACCTTCTTTGAATAAGTCTGGAAACGCAAACCCGCCTCCACCAGTCCAAACTTCAGCACTCTTTCCACGGCCAAGAAAACGAACATTAGTGAAAGAACCAAATGCACTAAAATTCATCCATTCAGCAATACGCCATGTCATTTCACCACCATAGCTATTAGTGACTTTGCCACCGATATCAAATGGATTAACTTGCAAAGGATCATTAGCATTATTGCCGTTTCCATTGAAAGTTCGTGTTGGAGTACCAGGAGAACCTACAGAGCCTTCAGCAAAAGCATTGTTTAATTCAGAACGAGAGAAGTTAGCAAAAGAGGTTCCTACTTCACCAGGGCCAAAGGGAATACCAGACCCGAAAATAGGACTATCAGGTTTATGGTAAGCATGAACATATGTGAAAGCAACATTAACTAAATCAAATAAGTTTGCATTTAGCTGTGCCAATCCCCCATAGTTACCGTTAAACAAACCGTTTCCACCATCGCTTTCTGTATAAGGATTACCAGTAGCAGGATTGGTAGCATTGCTGTTTTGACATCCGCGGATACTACGATCTACATTTTGTCCTCCACCATTGAGGCAAGGATCATTAGATGTTCCAGCAAGATATCCAAAACTAACAGAAGTAGGACCAATGAGGCTTTCTAAGAACCCAACTTGAAAGCTCATACCTGCACCAGCTCCACCACCAATTCGATAAATTGGATTACGTTGAGCAAATGTACTTAAGGATCCTTTACCCCCATCAAAATCTTCAAAAAATGGATTTAATGTAGGAACAAAATGATGCCATCTTCCCCCCCAAGCTGTAACATAAGTATCTAGTTTCCAGTTATCTAAGGGTTCAATGGGTGCATAATAACCAACCCAATCAATAGTTACATCATTGTCTTCTTCATTCCGTCGAGGACCAATGTTGAAGGTTTGAGTGGCGGTAGGATTGATTAATGTATTTTCTTTAAAGGCAATACCAATTGGTTGACCAGTAGCAGGATTAATAACCCTTAAGTTAGGTTCAGTTAAAGTAAAACGTTCAGAACCTGTACCTGTACTAGCTGATAAACGAGTAACTAATAAGTCCTCTCCACTAAAACTAGTGTTGAAGCTTAATCTGATACGATCTTGCAGAACAGCCTGATTATCTTCAGAAGAACGGCTACCACCGGCTGCTGTTGCTGCCATAATAACTTCACCAACTAATTTGGTAGTGGTAGAAAATTGATGATCTTCTAAGAAAGATACACGTCCTTCTAGATTATCAACTCGAGCGCCTAGTGCAGCTAACTCAGCTTCAAACTCTTGCATCAAGCGTTTGAGTTTTTCAATATCTTCTCTTAGTACAGCAACATTTTCTTGGATTAAGCGTTCCATAGTGTTTAAACAAGCGTTTAAACCAGCTGCAAATTCCCAACGTGATGTTGCACGGTTACCTCTAAAGGTACGATCAGGATAACCAACAATACAACCATATCGTTCTACTAGACTTCTCAATGCTTCATAAGCCCAATCAGTAGGAGCTACATCGCGTAGCTCACTAACACTAGTCACTTGGTCGTTAGTATTGAGTTGACCTTCTTGACTATAATTCTCTAATTTTTCTAACAGATTATCCTGACCTTTTGCAATTTCAATGTCAGACAATCCTTCAGCCGCGTTGGCAGGAGCAGAAATTGACAATACTGCACCCATTAAAGCTGGACTTACCAGCAGGGTTTTCCATAATAGTTTTAGCATTTTCAGCTTTTCCTCACACCTTTAAATTGACTATATAATAATAGCCTCACTCACATTTCTATAATACACAATTTTTCAGAAAATAGTGAAAAATAAGTTTAACTTTTATATATATTTTCTAAAATCATTTATTTGATAGCTTATAAATGCTTCTATACAGGGTTTTAATGATTTAGCTTTCTACTACTTTGATTTAAAGTAATTTATTTCTCTTCTGTTAATTTACTTATAACTTATGTTCATAAAAACATATTCATTGATACTGAATTAGATATTCTATATATCTTATCAATTTTAATTATTTATGAAAAATATGAGTATTGACTCTCTTTTATTGCCTTTTCAACGTTTTGGAGTTCATCTAGGACTCGAACGTATTAATACTTTGTTAACTAAGTTAGCAAACCCTCATCATGACGTGCCTATTATTCATGTTGGAGGAAGTAATGGGAAAGGATCAGTTTGTGCTTACTTATCATCAATACTGATGGAAGCTGGATATAAAGTAGGACGTTATACATCTCCTCACTTAATAGACTGGACAGAAAGAATTTGTTTAAACAATAAACCAATACCAAAGTTATATTTAAGAGAGATACTTCTCAGCATTCAAGATCTAATTCTTAATGATGAAGATCTTCCTACTCAGTTTGAAGTTATAACAGCTGCGGCATTAACCTACTTCAAACAAGAAAAAGTAGACATTATTGTTATGGAAGTCGGTTTAGGCGGACGTTTGGATGCTACTAATATTTGTCAAGCACCTTTAGCAACAGTTATCACTTCTATTAGCTTGGAACATTGTCAAAATTTAGGTCCAACCATAACAGATATTGCTCGAGAAAAATCTGGAATTTTTAAACCTAATTGTCCAGTGGTTATTGGCGAAGTTCCTCATGAAGCTAAAGATATATTTACGTCGCAAATCAATACTCTGAATTGTCCTAGTGTCTGGGTTCAATCAGCAACCCTTACTCAACATAATTCAGCTATTTACAAAGATATTGAATATCCTTTATCTTTGTCAGGAGAAGTACAGTTAAGCAATTCAGCCATATCAATAGAAGTAATTAAAATACTAAAGCAAAAAGGATGGAATATTCCTATTAATTGTATTAAAGATGGTATACAAAAAACATCATGGAGAGGAAGACTAGAATGGCTTAATTGGCAAAGTATATCCTTACTAGTGGATGGAGCACATAATCCAGATGCTGCTAGGCAGCTACGTAATTATATTAATAATTTAAATAAATCTATTCAATCTATTACCTGGATAATAGGAATTATAAATACTAAAGAGCATGATAAGATCTTTAAAGAATTATTAAGAGATAATGAAACTTTATATTTAGTTCCTGTCCCTGAACACGACAATATAGAACCTAAAAACTTATTAAGTTCCATAATTAATAGTTGTGTCAGATTAAGAGAGATTAGAGTTGAAAAGACATTAGACTCTGCCTTGAAATTAACTACTAATAAGCGATCCAATGATAATTTAGTTGTTTTATGTGGTTCTTTATATTTAGTTGGTTATCTTTTAAAAACTATAGAATATCCCAATTCTAAATTATAGAAACCTAGATCACATTCAAATCTAACGATAACTAATATGTTTTATGTTGCCATATTAAACTCTCTAGCAACTAAGCTTTATTTTATTGAACAATTCGCTGATAAATTAGTTTCTGCTCAACTGGAACATATCAATCTTCTAGGCTTTGTTATCATTCTTTTTTCAGGACTTTTAACTAGTCTAAATCCATGCGTTGTGTCTATGTTACCAGTTACTATTGCCTATATCGGTTGTCATGAATCTCAAAAAAAGTTTCAAGGATTTATTCAATCTATTTTGTTTTCTCTAGGCTTGGCAACAACATTAGTATTGCTAGGAATCATTGCAGCATTATTAGGTAAAATTTATGGACAAATTGGGATACAGTTACCAATTTTTGTAAGTATAGTTTCTATACTAATGGGCTTCAACTTATTGGGGTTAATTTCGTTTCATTTTCCTTCTATGAGAATAGAAAACTGGCTTATTAACAAATTTCACCTAAGAGTCCGTACTTATCTTTTGGGCATGACTTTTGGTTTAGTAGCTTCTCCTTGTAGTACACCTGTTCTGGCAACTTTGTTAACTTGGATTACTAGTACACAAAATTTAGCTTTAGGTGCGAGTGTATTATTAGCATATACAATTGGCTATGTGTCACCTTTGATTCTAGTAGGAACTTTTACTGCTACTCTTAAGCAAATGTTAGAGTTTCGTCGCTGGTCAGCAATTATTAATCCGATCAGTGCTATTCTCCTAATAGTATTTGGCATATTTTCTTTACTATCACATGTATCATTAAACTATTTTTCAAAATAGATCTGTGTAAGAATATTAGATATATTAGTTTATAATTCTGTTTTTAATAAAAATAAAAACATTTAATATGTCTTGGTAAATAAAGTCAAAAACAATTTAATTTATGATTACATCTAATTTGTCTATAACGCTAAACAAAGTTTCCTCACTGAAATTAAAATTTTGGCGAATGATTAGGGTAATTACAGATATACGTTTAACGATTATTTTATTATTGGTAATAGCTTTATTTAGTATTAGTGGAACTCTGATAGAGCAAGAAAAAAGTTTAGAATTTTATCAAAAAACTTATCCTCATTCACCTGCTCTTTTCGGATTTTTAACATGGAATCTCATTCTAGAGATAGGTCTAAATCACGTATACAGCACTTGGTGGTTTTTATTTTTACTTGTGCTATTCAGCACAAGTCTAATTTTATGCACTTTTACTCGTCAATGGTCTGCACTAAAAGCTGCAAATAAATGGAATTTTTACAAAAAGCCATATCAACTCCAAAAATTAGCATTAAGTTCAGAATTAAAGATTGAGAAAATTATTCCTATTGTTAATATTTTAAAAGGAAAAAAATATAAAGTTTTTCAGGAAAATAATACTATTTATGCTCGTAAAGGAATCTTTGGAAAAGTCGGACCTATTATCGTACACTTCGGAATATTAATTATATTGTGTGGTTCAGTTATTGGTTCTTTAACAGGATTTTTAGAGCAAAGAATGGTTCCTAGCAAATCTGAATTTAAAGTTAATAGTAATCTTAATTTGGGACCTTTCTCTACTTCAGAAATTTCTAGAGACTGGAAGGTTCGAGTTAATCGATTTTGGATTGACTACAATTCGAAGGGAACAGTTGATCAGTTTTATTCAAATCTATCCATAATAAATGACGAAGGAAAAGAATTAAAAAAAGAAACTATTTATGTGAACAAGCCATTGCATTATAACGGAGTTACTATATATCAAACAAACTGGGGAATCTCATCAGTCCAAATTCAAATTGACGATGGTAATATTTTTCAACTTCCTATGGTTTCTTTAGAGAATGACGATCAGTTCAAAATATGGGGTACTTGGATACCTTTAAAATCTGATTTAAGTGAAGGGATTTCACTAATTGCTAAAGATTTACAGGGAACTATGATTATTTATGATCAAGAAGGCAATCTTTATAGTGCAATTAGGACTGGAATGCCGTTAACAATCAATGGAGCACAACTAAAAATTCATAAGTTAATAGGAAGTACTGGATTACAGATAAAAGCAGATCCAGGAGTTCCTGTTGTTTATATGGGATTTGGTTTATTAATGCTTGGCGTAATTATGAGCTATGTATCTCATTCTCAAGTCTGGGTATTGCAAATAAATAAAACATGTTTAATAGGAGGAAAGACAAATAGATCTCAAATAGCTTTTGAAAAAGAATTAAAAGATATAATTGATTCTTTAGAATGTCTTAAATAACTTTATTTATCTAGCTTAGTTTCAATGCCTCTAAAAAAACTCCCTGACGTAAGCAGAGAGTTTTTAAGAGATATTTGTTAAAGTAACTTATTTAATAGTTACTTTAGCTCCAGCATCCTCAAGCTGTTTCTTGATACTTTCGGCATCATCTTTTGAAGTTCCTTCTTTGAGAGATTTAGGAGTTGATTCAACAAGATCTTTTGCTTCTTTAAGTCCTAAGCCAGTTATAGTACGAACTACTTTAAGAATAGCTATTTTCTTATCACTAGGAAATTCTTCCAGAATGACATCGAATTCTGTTTTTTCTTCTGCTGCTTCTGCACCAGCAGCAGCACCAGGAACAGCACCAGGCGCCATCATCATTCCACCAACAGGTGCAGAAGCACTTACATTAAATACTTCTTCAATCTGCTTAACAAGTTCAGATGCTTCTAAAAGGCTCAAAGACTTAAGCTTTTCGATAATTTCATCAGTTACAGTAGACATAGTTTAACTCCTAAATAATGTAAAAAGATTGATAAGTAAACGAGTTAATAATTAAAATTTATTAACTTTCTTTTTTTGCTGCAACAGCAGCTAATACACGACCTAAAGAATTCGGTATTTCATTAATACCTCTACCTAAAGAAGTCGGCATCTCATTTATTCCAATAGCAAGTTTAGCAGTGACAGAATTGATTAATCCTGCTGTTTGTCCCATAAGCTCCTCTTTGGAAGGCAAGTCAGCAATTGCTTTAACTTGTTCTTCGTTAAGGGCTTTCCCTTCCATTACACCGCCACGGAAAGCAGTCTTTTTTGTTTCTTTTTTAAAAGCTTGATAGGCCCTAATGGCACCACCCAAATCTTCTTTAACTAGAATAAAGGCTGATGATCCATTTAGAAAACTAGTTATTGGTTTCCATTTATCACTATCAATTACCGCCTTTTCCATGAAAGTGTTCTTTGTCACTTTACAGATCGCTCCACTTGGGCGCAAGCGATCTCGTAAGTCAGTAATTTCCGCAACAGATAGACCTTGATAATCAATAACAAAACTCAGTTCTGTTCCATCAAGTAATTCTTTCAGGTTAGAAATTACCATTGCTTTATTTTCTTTTGTCCTTCCCACTATGTTCTCACCTCCTTTATTTTTGGGAAAAAATAAGCCCTAGCATTTTGCCGGGCCGAGGTCAAACTTGATAACAAAAAAAATTTTTATTAAGCTTGATCCTTCAGGTTTTACCTCGGCAGGATTGTTATGCTATTTGCTCCTGCTGTCTTTGATATTAACCAAAGTTCAATTTTCAATTTTAAGATTTTAACTATCTTCTAACTTCAAATCTCGTAAGGCATTAATATCTATTTGGATAGATGGCCCCATAGAAGCGGAAACATATACACTGCGCCAGTAACGTCCCTTTGCTCCAGAAGGCCTTTGTTTATCAATGGTTTCCTGCAAAGCTTTTAAATTAGCTAATAACTCTTTAGGGGAAAAGGATACCTTGCCAAATATAACATGAACGATACCAGTACGATCAGCACGAAATTCTAATTTACCTGATTTAAATTCAGAAATTGCTTTCCCTAAATCAGAAGTAACAGTTCCCCCTTTTGGAGATGGCATTAAACCACGGGGTCCGAGTGCACGACCAAGCTTGGCAACTTTAGGCATCATATCAGGAGTTGCTATCAAAACTTCGAAGTCCATCATCCCTTTCTGGATTTCATCAATAAGATCTTCTGATCCCACTATATCTGCCCCAGCATTACTGGCTTCTTGGACCTTTTCGCCTTTTGCGATAACAGCTACTCGAATTATTTGACCCGTACCGTTAGGTAAGGAGACAGTTGTCCTTAATTGTTGATCTGTATATTTAGGATCAATTCCCAAACGTACATGTACTTCTGCTGATTCATTAAATTTAGCAGTAGCAGTTTCTTTTAACAATTGTAAAGCTTCAATAGGTTGATAAGCTTGTTTTTTGTCAATCTTGGATAATGCTTCTTTAATCCGTTTTGAAAGTTTTTTAGGCATATTTATATTTTGGGTATTAGTGAAGTTTTCTTCTCCCCTTAAAATTAACTTGATTTTTGCTTAATCTTTGATGAGTACACCCATATTACGAGCAGTTCCTTCAACAATATTCATTGCTGCATCAATATCATTAGCATTAAGATCAGGCATTTTAGTTTGGGCAATATCCTTAAGCTGACTATAAGTAATACTACCTACTTTTTCTTTGTCTGGTTGACTCGAACCTTTTTCAATTCCCGCTGCTTTAAGAATAAGTACTGAGGCTGGGGGAGTTTTAAGAACAAAGGTAAAACTACGATCTTCATAGACAGAGATCTCAACAGGAATAATCATTCCCGCTTTATCTGAAGTCTTAGCATTATATTCTTTACAAAACGCCATAATATTGACACCACGCTGTCCTAATGCTGGACCGACAGGAGGTGCAGGGTTAGCCTTTCCCGCAGGAAGGGCAAGTTTAATTAAGGCAACAACTTTTTTCGCCATCGCTAATTTTGCTTCTCAACTTGATTAAATTCTAGTTCAACCGGGGTATCTCTTCCAAAAATCGAAAGTAATGCTCTAAGTTTGTTCTTTTCAGAACTAACTTCTACTACTTCTCCTTCGAAATCTTTAAATGGGCCCGAGAGTACCACAATTTTGTCACCAACTTCCATATCAATTTTAATGATAGGTTCTGGTTGTTCTGTTTGTCTGAAAATCCGTTCTACTTCTGATGGACTAAGGGGAAGTGGCTTTACATGTCCACGCCCTCTACCATAAGCTCGACGCTGTTCAGAACCAACAAAGTTAATTACATTGGGGGTACTTTTTATAACCAACCAAGTATCGTCATCCATGATCATTCTGACTAGTATGTAACCGGGAAATACTTTTTCTGCTCCCTGTTGACGACTACCGTCTTTACGAACTTTGATTGTTGGCGTTTTTGGAATCTGAATTTGTAATATATTTCCAGCTGTATCCAAAGTTTGAACTCGCTGCTCTAAATTACTTTTTACTCGTTTTTCACAACCAGAAGCTACTTGCACAGCATACCAGCGAGCAACAGGTTTCTGTACATCTGAAAATTGCTCTAAATCTGGTGAATGATCATAAGTATAATTCATTAAAACACCTTCCCTGATCCCCAAGTAAAGAAATTATCTACGAGATAGATTACGGTGGCCACAAGACTTACCATTAGAATAACAGCAGCAGATTCGCTTAATAATTGCTGTCTTGATGGCCAAACAATTTTAGCCAATTCTTCCCTCGTATCAACTACGAAGTTTCTTGCTCTGGTGTCGCCTCTAGCTTGTTTCACATCTCTTTTAGATTCTTCTTTTCTTGTCACGATGATCTTTTCCCAACATAAAACGACGGTTTTTGTTACTGTATTGGATTCTTAGACGTAGAAACTAAAGAAATTACTCCTATTACACTCGGAATATTTAATATAGACCGAATATCGTTTCTAACTATTGTATCAATTAATTGATACAATAATTTTGCCTTAAAAGTACCGTATACCAATACAGGATCGGAGCGGCGGGATTTGAACCCACGACCCCTACTACCCCAAAGTAGTGCGCTACCAAGCTGCGCTACGCCCCGATATTCACAGAGATGTATTATACACTTATTATTGTAATAAAAGCAAGTTTAAAAATATTTAAACTTTTAATTACCTTGTCTAGCTTGTCAACAAATTCCAGTAGCTAATTTTCTTTATGACATTTTAAATAAGTTTCAGGCAATAAAAATTTAGTGATTTTCTTATTCCTAGCTATGAAACCTCGCTTTTTTATCTACCAACTTCCTATTGATAACACTTAATAAGTATATTAACTTTTTAAAGAAAGAAGTAATCTCCAAGCCGTTTAATTATTAGCTTTTTCATCCAATAATTAGTTTTCGAACATTCTAAGATAACTGTTTTTTCAAAATTAAAACAAAAAAGTTATCTATTATTTTGCTAAGTACTTAACCAAAAGTCTCAAATATATAGGTAAAACTTGTTTAACTACATATGGTAAATAATCAACCACGAATCAAGTTAGATTGCTTTACCAAATATTTAAAAAAAAAGTAATACTAATAGAGTATTAAAAATAATTCTTTAATAAGCTAAAGTTTATAATTAAAATATCTTAGTATATAAATAACTTTATTAGTAAGTCAAAATAAAAATTGCTAATTATTTAGCATCAAGAATAATTAGCAATTAGCAACTTGATAAAAAATAAAACTAACAAGTTCTTATTAATAGGTAATAAGAATTTGTTAGTTTTATTCTTGTAATACAATTAATCTCTTACATCACTAATAATTTCTGGCTGAGTTAGCTCATCTGACATTTCGATGATAGCTCGAATTGCTGGCTTCATATGAACGTTATCAATATTATCAAATTCTTCATAACGCCGGCGTTTTGCTCTCATGGCTACCTGTACTGTTATACGATAACGATTAGATGCTGCATCAAGTAGCTCTTGTGAACAATACATAATTTGGGAGGAATCAAAAGAATATTTTTTTAGCATACTTAATCCGAGTCTGATATCGAAATACAATGTAACATTCCTTTTTGGGATTGACAAACTTTTAGCTATATTATTCTCCATATTGCCCATTACACACAACAACAGATAAAATTCTGACCGAGAATATAAATGTGCACAGAAAAAATACTTATACTGCAAATGAAATTGTATAGTAGTATTATCCAAACTCTTAGGTCTTTAATATTAATAAATATTTTATTAATATTAAGTCAATTATCAAAGATAAAGACAAATTAATTCTCGATTATAACGGAATATATATTCATATTGAAAATGAGAAATAAGATTTAAGAGTTGTGTTGTTATTTAAGATTATTTATTAATCAAAGAAGGTAAATACTATGTTCAGAAACTGAGTTAAATAAAAAAAATATTAATCTTACCGTCTAAGCTTTGAAATCGGAGTTATATAATTTTAGGTTGTAGTTATCAATTTGAATGTTTTTTATATAAATACTGTAAATTTTTTCATATGTACTAAAGCGATCTTAAATGATTTATGTTATCTTGTGGCCATAGTTAAATGCTTTACAAAATCTAATTCTTATATTGCTTGGGAAATAATATTATGGTTCAAATTAAAGAAAATAAGATAAATAATACTGTTGTAATTCCTTTTTCTGGAACCAATACAGAAAATTTATTAACAGAAAAACGTCCTTGGGGATCATTTACAACTTTAGAAGAAGGTCCAGGTTACAAGATTAAGAGAATAGAAGTCAACCCAGGACATAGACTTAGTTTACAGATGCATTATCATCGTAGTGAACACTGGATAGTTGTTTCTGGGACAGCTAAGGTAACTTGCGGAGATAGCGAGAAAATTTTAGGAGCCAATGAATCTACTTATGTGCCTCAGTGTACATCTCATCGCTTAGAGAATCCGGGAGTCATCAAATTAATTTTAATTGAAGTTCAAAATGGTGAATATTTAGGAGAAGATGATATTGTTCGTTTTCAAGATGATTATTCACGTCATAAATAGTAAGACACAATATTTACTTCAATTTGTGTCGGCCAATTTTTTTCCATAAAGTCAAATCTAATTTATGCAAGTTTAGATAAAAAAATATTCAGATTATTTAAACGTTCTAAATAAAAAAGAGGGATCCTTAGACCCCCGAGTAATATCGATTATAACAATAAGTTAAAATCGTTTTAATAATAGTGTATTAGATCACAATTATTTAGTAAGCTAAACCCATACTCCGACTTGTCTCAGCTCCAAGGTAAACACGAATACTTAAGAAATCAGTAGGGCACGCTGTTTCACAACGCTTACAACCTACACAATCTTCTGTACGAGGAGAAGCAGCAATTTCGCCTGCTTTACAACCATCCCATGGAACCATCTCTAAAACATCTAGAGGACAGGCGCGAACGCACTGAGTACAACCAACACAGGTATCGTAGATTTTAACTTTATGTGACATTAATTTTGGCTCCTTAACCGAGTGCTCTGTTCTTAAAAACAATAAGGCTTCAAGAGTTAGTTTACCGCAGTGATTGAATTTACCGATGCAAATCTTGGTAGAACTTTAGATTATTTAATAGTTGGGAAAAGAAAACGAGGAAAAAAATATAATTACAACCTAATTAATAGTAAATATCTTTATATGTGACAAATATGAAACCATAAATTTAAGCTAAGTATTGTGATAATCTCAGAATATTTTATATATAAAACATTAGCAATTAGATTTAACTTGATTCATCCGTCTGGTTATCGTATGAATCAACTATCTCAACATCGACAGTACTAACTGGTATATTACGATGGAACTCATCGTTTTGACTTTCTAAAGTTTCTCCGCAATTAAGACAATAAGATTTCATATTTTTGAAGCCTGTTAGTTTACTATTGCATACAGGACAATTACCATAAACTAAATTATGTTTTAACCACCATTTAAATATTAGTAAGATAATTACTGGAATTATTGTTATAACGCCTAATATGACCAACAACCCATTAACTATCCAACTTAAGCCTACTAAACCTAGCAGAAGAATTAGTAAAAGCAAGTTTACAAAACAGCTAGAACCAAAATTATTTATCGATAATAGCCTTGAAAAGTAACTATTCATTATTAAGTATTTATATTTACTTATACTTTTTCTTATTATTACATATATTTTAGATGCTAAAGATAATGAAAACTTAATATCGTTAATATAATATTAGTTTTACTATATCTATAACCCATAACATTAAATGTTGAATAAATATATTAAATTTTCGTTAATCAATATATTTACTAGTGAAACTTAATTGTTTAATAATGATCTTGTTATTTAACTTCATGTGGATGTTTAGTACTATTCAGTATCAATAAATAAAGTTCTACAATTTTATATATTACAAAAATACCAGGAAGAAATTAAGATGTTTAGTAACGATAGTATATTTAGGTAGAATCAATATAGGATGAGAAAATTATATTTCCTGGTACCTGGAACAGATAAAAGTTTTTTTTGCGGTGGTCTTTTTGCAGAATTAAAAATTTTAAACTTAGCAAAGGAAATTTGCCATTCAGAATTAGTTACCTATAGACAAAGAGAAATAGGTAACTTGTTTTTAGATGACATCTTAAAACAAGATGTTAAGAACATTATCTTTATAATTAGTTGGGGATTTGATATCCCCAACTTAATTAAGAAATTGAAGGGATGCAATGTAGTGTATCATGCGCATAGTAGCGGCTATAGATTTAACATCCCTTCATATATTCCCATCATAACTGTTAGTCGTAATACAATGGGATATTGGGGGCAAAAAGCGCCTCATTCTCCAATTTATTACTTACCAAATCAAATTTCAGATGAATTTCGTAACTTAAATTTAACGAGAGATATTGACGTTTTAGTACAAAAAAGAAAATCATCTCGATATTTATTAGAACAACTAGTTCCTCAATTACAAAGTAAATGCAGAGTAGTTTTGATATCCACTTTTGTTGAAGATATTACAAAACTTTTTAATCATTCAAAGGTTTATCTTTATGATTCTGCAGAATATTGGGCACAACACAGGGTGAGTGAAGGTTTTGGTTTACAGCCTATGGAAGCTATAGCTTGTGGTTGCCAAATTTTTTCAAGTTTAAACGGGGGACTGTCGGATTATTTGGATCCAGAATTTAATTGTCAAAAAATAGCAATCTATTCTACAGGTTATGATATACAACGTATTCTTAAAACTATTAATAGTCCCACTCCAAACATAATAAATGATTCATCTCAGTTATTAATAAATTATCGAGGTAAAAAAATTATTGAACGCTTGGAGGTTATATTAAATGAGATCAATCTATTTTTTGACTATAAACCCCATTTCCCAAGTGATATTAAAATTTTATCAAAAGAAATATGGATTGAAGCTCTAACAAAAAAAATCTGGAACAAGTTAAGGTTTTATAAGAGATTTAAATTTTTCCATCCTTTTATAATATTGCCTTGCATAAGTAAACTTATCCCTTTTAGTAGTTGAAATTCTTTTAAATCAGGATTTTTTTCAATAGCAAGCTTTAAAGCCATTTCTGCTTTTTGAGGTTGCCAGTCATAGAGATAAACAAAAGCTAGATAAGCATAGTGGTAAGGGTTATTTTGATCTAATTTAATTAACTGTTTTAAAGACTTTATTGTTTCTTCAGAGTTCTCTTGTAAAGCTTGAGATAATACTAATGCATAATTCCACTCTAAAGAATTATCCTCAATGTTTTTCTCTAACCGGTATTGCAATGAAGTTTCTGTCTGTTTTAAATAATCTTGAATAGGATCATATTGATTAAAACGACTCACTTTACTAAAAATTATATCTAAGCCAGATATTCCTTGAGCTAAGTTAATAGAAGCCTGTCTCAGTTGAGTACTTAGATCTAATTCAGGTGAAGGAATAGGATTAGAACTATTGTTAATAGTTAAAGTGATGTCAGGAATATTTATTGGATAGCTTTCGTGAGTAACACGATTATAGTAAATTCCCTTAAGAATATATTCTCCATTTTCTACATGTCTAATAGGAAGCATTGCTGTGTTTTCTATAATTTTAAATCCACTATTCTCTTGATTATTATCCCATAACATTCCTTGTCCAATTCCATGATCGTGAATCCAAGCTATTTTATTGCTGTCTAAATTTTTATTGTGCCAAGACAATAAAACTAGCCCTTGTTGTAAATCCTTCCAATTACCCAACCATTCATATTTGACTGGTATAGGAGATTGTGAAGAAACTACATTAGGAATATCTATTTTGTTTAAGATAACTTTATCAATAGACTGATTTAGTTTATTGACTCTGATGGATCCTTCTCGACGATGATACAATTTTACTAAAGATTCATCAGGCATATTCCAAGTTTCAATAACCTTAAACTGAGGGTCAATATCTAACTTGTTAGCAAAATCTAATTGATAATCTCTAGCGAATCCATTATCTCCTGTCTTAGTAACAAACCATTCAAAAGATTTTTTATCTTCTTCAAGATACGTAGTCTTATTTCCTAATTCTCTTCCATAAACTTGAGAATCTAATAATTGTCCGTAATAATTAACATTATTATGATTAATACTATCAGTATTAGCGATAACACCTAAATTAATAATTTTATATGGTGTAGTTTGCTTAGCAGTCTTTATAACAGTATCAATAGGTATTTCTTTTCCTAAATAGGGATAAAATAGAGCTTTGGAATTGATAGATGATAATATCCGCATACCAGGAATAGGGAATAAATTTATAGTCATAGAAAAAATAGCTAGAATTAGGGTGATCCATTTAACAAATTTCCATTTTCCCTTCCATAAATTTAGGCAATAACCTAATAATGTTGCCAAAACCGGTAAATAAGGCATTATATATCTGCTGTCTTTATTAAAGATGGCAGAACAAATCAAATATGAACCGATCAAATAAATTCCTAACCATTGAAATGATTCTATATCTTTTTTATCTCCTATACTATATTCAGGTTTTGAGAAACGTCTTAACAAATGTAAAAGTAGTCCTACTAAAGGAATTACAAGCGGAATAAATCCTGTTGCTGAAGGCAAATCATGCCAATAAAAAGTCCAAGCACTTAAAGTATTTAGTGGTGGGTCACCTTCATAAGTTGCAGGAATATCATTAGAGTTACGAATAGTACTAAATAAATAAATCCAATTTGTACTATACCAAGGTAACCATAAAAGACTAGAAACCAAAAAACTAAAGATTAACTGTATTATCCTTTCCCATTCTTGTTTCCACAAATAGCTAATCACCAACCAAATTAAAGGTACTGCGAGAAAGAACATAGTACTTTGTTTAGTTAATAAAGCAAGGCCTATGAATATTCCAAAAACAAATGACCATAACCATCTTTTTGATCTATTCCTTTCATACTTCCATATAGTTAAACAACAAAAAGACGCTATTGTAAAAGTTACTAAAGGTGTATCTATCAAAAATTGCAAACGATTTTCATATAAACGTGGAAAGATAACTGATAAACTTGCGCTCCAAAGTCCAACTTTAGTACTAAATAATATTTTACCAATACTATAAATTGATATAATTAGTATTAGGCTATATAGAAAATTGGATAAGAGAGCTTGATCGTTTCCTAAACCAAATATTTTTTGAAAAAAGGCACCAATAATATATGTTAAAGGAGGGTATTTTGTTGATATTTTCCAGAAGTTGTGCCACCATTCTGGATTCAATAATTCTAAAGAATTTAAGCTATAAAAATACTGTAGAGATTTATTTAAATGATTACTTTGATCCCAAGCAGGTATAGACTTATCTAAAATTAGCCACAAACGATCAAAAATATTACTTCCCAGCCATATTAATCCTAAAATTATCCAAATTTTAATTTTATTTAAAGAAGATTTTTCTCTAGACATAGAATATAAATTCTTGTTTTTTTTTAATAAAATAGTAAAGTAATTATAGATCAAAGTTTTGTTTTTCGTAGAATTTTATAAATAGTCTATACAAACATCCTAGCTATCTAATTTATATTAATAAAAAGTTTGATTTTTAAAAAATTTAAATAAATTAAAAATAATTACTTTTGGTTTAAGAACATTAATATTTTTAGATAAAAAGATTTGATTCCATTCTATCAATGGTTAAAGTAATCTACTTTGTTAAACAAAAAAAGAACTTGATTTAATTAAGTTAAGATTAAGAGATATTTTATATGCAAACTATATTCTATTATTATTTGTAATAAAACCGAGAAATAGAAATCAATATTTGCTTCTAGCTATAATTTACTAGGATTTATTTTTTAAATTTATATAAATTTTTTAAGGTAATGATTGCTAAAGATATCTTATCGGAATTTTCTAATTTACAATAATTTTTTTAGAAATTGATGATTTTGACTACAGTAATAACTAATTAATTGATAAAAAGTATTTTAATTTTCTAATTACCCCGATGATTATTGTCGAAATGGATTCTTGTACCTGCCCACTGTAATTTATCTCTGAGAGTTTGATAAAAAGAATAATTTTCTCTTAGTACAATGAATTTTGCCATGAAATTTGCCATCCTAACTGAGATCCATTGCCCTGGCCAAATTGAAGTAGCTAAAGAAGCATCAGTCCATAATTTAGTATGTAACTCATAATCTTCTAAAGGCCATATATCTACTACTGAACCAGGAGGAATAATTATGGGACGACTCGATAAGCTCAAAGGACAAATAGGAGTAACTGCAATAGCATCAATTCCAGGATGAATAATTGGCCCGTTAGCTGAGGCTGTATAACATGTAGATCCAGTTGGTGTAGCTACTAATAAACCATCTCCTTGATATTGATCTACAATTTCTCCATCTACCTCTAGCTCTAGAATAGCAGTAGGCATTCTATCGATACTTGCAGGTTTAACACACATTTCATTAAGACAGTAAAAGCGCTCACTACTAATTTTAGGAGCATAACGATCACCTTTAAAAATTCGCGCTTCTAACATCATGCGCTGTAACATTGCATAGCGATCATTTTGGAGACGATGCCAAACTTGCTCTGTATTCTTAAACAATTCAAAAGGTTCAGTTAAGAATCCTAAATTTCCACCTATGTTTATTGCTAATATAGGAATACCTTCTGGAGCTAATTGTCTTGCAGCAGCCAAAACTGTACCATCTCCACCTAATATAATAGCAAGGTCAATTTTTTCCGAAACAGAGGAAAGGAATACTGGGTAAGGATTATCTTTATAACCACTCGGGCCCATCAAAACCTTACACTTAAGAGCTTCTAATTGCTTGGCGCAGGTTTGGGCCCAAGTTCTGCTATGAGTATCTCCTGCTTTATGAGCAATAATAACTTGTTTAAGTTCCACTTCTATACACTTAGTAATAATCTTACTTAAATAATTAAGCTTAACTTCAATATTAAAGTAGAGTTGCAAGAAAATTCATAATATCCTACTTAAGATTTAAAAGAAAGATTTTTCAAAAAAAACTGAAAAATTAAAAGCTTACAACATACATATATTTGCATTTAATAAAGAATGACTTAATACCTCAAAAACTAACATTTTAAAAAATATCTTATGTATGAAGTATATCTTTTACTATCTTGAATAATAATTAATTAATGTACATAATGATTATTATCTATAAAAGTCACGTATATCTTTAAACAAAGTATATATAAGAAGAAGGCATAAGATCTAAAAAAGTATTTTTGTTATTAAACAAGAATATTTCTCTTGACGTTTCATTTTAATAAGTTTGCTATTTATATTCAAGTCTAAAATAGCTATATAGTTTTACTAATATTTTTTAGGAATAAAGAACTTTTTCATATAGTTTTAATATAGTAAAACTATCCGAAACAAAGTATTACTTTAAAACAAGTACTTAGTTGAGGATAGCTTAATCTTATTTTAATCCTGATACAAGATTATTTAACTAAAACTGAATAGTCGACAAGGTATTGATTTTTCTAAATCAATACCTTGTCACTAGACTATCTAAACTTCATAAGGGACTTTGCCTGAAAATTTTAAAGTGACAGGTTCAGGATTAGTTCCAATTTTTCTATCTATTTTACCAGCGTAACTACGTCCTTCTTTTGCTACTTCAGAAGCAACTCCATCAATAGGGTAAAGAAGCTGAGCATCACCATTAGGATAGACTCGATAAACTTTATAACTCTCGATTATAGGCTCAAATTTTGTTTGCAACTGTTTTCCTAGAGCCAAGCATTGTTCTTTTGTTGCAAGATGTAAAAGATTTGCTCCTACATTCATAATTGCTGCTCCACCAGTAGGCATTTCAAAAACCTGTTCTGTTCCACTACTCCAGGTAATAGCGTATTTTTCTTCAAGGTAAGCACTAGAGAGTAAACCACCTGTACTGCCACCGAAAATAGGAAGTTTTCCTTTAAGCTTTTCTACCATGGTACTTTGTTCCTCTTAAAAAAGTGTTTTAGGAAATACTATCATTGAGTTATCCCTTATTATTCAAATTAGTAAAAAACTGTAATAAATATTCGTTAATTTTTATGTAAAGTAAATTTATAGACATTAAATTTGTGACGTAATGATTATGCTATCAAGTTGAGTAGCACGCAATTTCAAGATATGAAATATTGGATTATTTCTCAATACTATAAATAAATGATTTTGATAGAATATTTTATTAAAGTAGACTAAGGTTGATACTAATTCTAGTAACTCTCAAAAAATCAAATGTTTTTAATTTATTTTTAAATTAAAAACATAAAACAAATAAAGTAAATATTTTAGTATTGATCATACATCTTATAGAGAATTAGAGTCTAATCTAATTTGGACTCTAATCCTTTGTTGAGATAATTACTCATTTGGAGAAATATGACAGAAGCTAAGATGTACAAGACTTCTTTTCCAAGGATGAGCTTGTATTTCTTTGATTACAGCTTTACCTTTCCAGGAAAGATCAGGAATATCGACATCAATAATCGTTTCGTCAACTTTTACACTTCTAAGCATTAATGCAGCTTCTTTCTTATCAACAACTAATTGCATTGATTCAGTACCATCATGTCCATACAAAGTTGTAGGAAGTAGTCCTTCACGACGAAGAGCATTAGGCTTAATATTTAGAGGTCTTTTTTGGCATTGAATTGATAGAGGCATAACATTTAACTCACTATATAGTTGACTTGATTTTTATAAACAACGACAGATTCTATCGTCAATAGTAAGAATCTTGAAGTAAATATTCTAAGATTTCTTAATTCTCTTTGTTTTCTTGTGATCTAAGCAAAATTATGTAGATCAAACTAGCAAAATTTAGCTAGATAACATTACTAAAAAGATAATGATATACTTAACCATATAATTTATAGATTGGATATATTTTTATATCTTCTCATTCATTAATTATACTTATATTAATAATATCTAAATAGCTTAGTTAATCAATTCTGATTAAGCAATAACTAAAATCTATCACAATATTTACAGTGACACTAATATTTATGATGATTTTATACTCTAGTTTTGTAATTTACCTAATAATTTTTTACTTTTTTCTATAGTCAATCGAGAAAAATCTCATTATATGCATATCTGTAGTTTTAAAAGAAACTTTTGAAACTAATATTAGGTTTTCCATAATAAGTCTTTATATGTTAATCATAAAACCTAAAAGTTATATACTCTATTATGGAATTTCTTTATCAGGCTCTATTTAAGCATAAAGAATTATGGTACGGACATTTATCTTTACAGTTTTTATGATGAGTAAAGCTATAACTACTTTGATTAATATCGTATAAGTTATAATTAAGATAACTTACCATTTTTTCTAAATCTAAGCTAGTTTGCTGGTGTTGACTTTGACTATATTGAAAACTTAAATACTGAGGCTTATATTTATTTTTTATAAACCAATATGTCATTGAAATACTTTCTGGCAAATAAGTAGATGTTTCTGCTAATAGATATAGGTAGAGTCTAGTTTGCCAATCATTTTCTAATTGTTTCTTGTTATTAGGCTTTAAGTATGTTTTCCAGTCTAAAATTTGTACTTGATTACTTTCTACGACTAATAAATCATATATAGCCGTTAATAGATAATTATTCTTTTTGAAAGTTATATAATGCTCTGCTTCTGTCCAGAATTCAGAGTTTAGAATATGTTTCTCAACAATAGACTTAAATAAAATTTTTATCATTTCATTTAAATTTGAGTATTGAGCTAATGCAGAATCAATTGATAATCCCATAAAATGTTGCTGCATTAATTGATGAAATTGATTTCCCCAATGTAAACTTTTTTGTGATTCTAGGCTTACGGGAGAATTTAAATGATCTATATAAATTTTTTTAAACTGAGGAGGACAAGTTTCTAGTAAATTTAATTGAGATTGGGATAAACGTATTAATGAATAATCACATTTAGGATAGTACATTTTCTAAATATAGACTTGTTATGAATTGTGTATGAGCTTTAAAAACTACTTTTTTGTGACACATATATGACTAATAATCATTAAAATATTAATTTTTACGATATCTGTGTAAAGTACTAATAAGAAAGAAGGAACTCCATTTTAATATAATCTGTCTCTCTTCTAAAGATTAAAGAATTTGATAGTGCAACATCATAGCTCTATCTTGCCAGTCTTTAGACATAAATTTATAGCTTACACCATGAATATATCTACCTTACCACTGCGATTGACTGCTATCGTAACTATTGCCTTTAGTAACTGTATTTTTTCAAGTTTTCTTGCTGAAGCCTATACATTCAGCGAAACTACTCTTGACCAAGACAAAATTATTGCTGTTGCCAGACCTTATGGTGGAGGAAAGTATGATTTGTTAGTGATTGAACAAATACCGGGGAAAAGAAGTTGTTGGAAAGAAAAAGAGGGGAACCCAGTCGTGGTTGATCCTTTATTAATTAATTTTGATTTTACTGGCATTTGTCGTCGCTCTACAGATAGCAATGGTTATTCGATACGTCTTGATGGTAATGACTTAGGATTAGATTATTTATTGCGTATTGTTAATCGTGGCGGGGAATTACAGCTAGTGGGAAGCCCTAGAAATAGTAATTATAGTGAGATAGTTTTAGGTAGCACTCAAGGATTAACTTCTGGGTTTATGAAAATCAATTTATATTCAGGTTGGCAATTTACCAAGCGAACTTATAAAGATAAGGTACTAGGACATTTTTATCTTAGTGGTTCTCAAACGGCAATTGCACAAAGACAAAGTACTTCTGTATCATCTGATTTTTCGACTGCATCCATAGTTAACACTAATTCTCAACATAATTTAACAGATATTAGCGGTAATAAATATGAAAATGAGATTTCTAAGGCAGTTAACATAGGTTTAATGTCGGGATTTAAAGATGATACTTTTCGCCCAGATCAACCTATTAATCGAGGACAATTGCTTTCCATGGCAGTCAATGTTGTCAATACTATATCCTCTGAAAATTTTAAAAGTTCTCATCAAGATATAAATAAGATAAAGCAAGCCTATTCAAATTTTTTTAATATAGGAAATACTAACAATGCGTTGCAAGAAAGTAAATCTATTAATCGTGCAGAATTAATTGATGTTATGCAACGTATAGTTATGCATCTAAAGAAAGAATTAAATATTTCGGGAAATATTCAAAGTATTAATCAGCCTATTCCCTTTTCTGATGTTTCTTATAATTCAACTGAATCTACCATTAAACAAATACCAGGGTACTGCAATACGACTAATACTTTAAGCAAAAAAGAAGTTGCCTCCAATTTAGAAAGTAAAGCAACTCGCGACTATACAGCATCTATTTTAGTTAAAGTTTTAAATTGTCTAAAGTCTGAAATAGAACAAGCAAAAAAATAATGCAACCTTGATTTTGTTGGAATTATACGATTATAAGGAACTTAAAACTAAAAAATAAAATTATTAAATATCTAGCCTTCAAAATAATTGCAAGAATCTTATAACTTTTCTAATTTACGATGATAAGCTATCGTTTTATGGAAATTAGAATTAATTTTAAAAAATCCTCAAAGCCTCGATATTAGAGGGCTTCTGAGGTTTTTTATTTTTTTAGTCAGTTTTTATAATATGATAGTTTTAAAAATATCACATTAAATGTTACTTTTTCCTATTAAGATGATATAATGTCTAGGTGTGTAAGGAGTAAGAGTGACTTGAAAAGGTCCCCGAAGTCGAAACATGGCAAGACGTTCTGGACCTTTTCTTTTTTTATATCTTTAACAAAAGCATTTTATAATAAAACTTTTCATATATATTTATACAAGTGTGACCCTTTAAGAATGGAGCTCTTCTTAATTCCTATTCTCAAAGGGTTATATATGCATACACAAAGACAGAAAGTCTGAGCTAAGATATTCCTCCAGAAGCATTAAAACGTGCTTTTGCACGTTTTAATGCATTGGAAGCTTTGATCTTTTCCAAATGTTCGTTTCCTTTGTTTACTTCCTCTAATTTAGCTTGAGCAGTATTATACTCTCGTTTTGCTTCTTCTTTATCAATGGTCTCTCCTACTTCAGCAAAGTTTACTAAGACTTTTACTTCATCTTGTTCTACCTCTGCAAAGCCTCCCATTATTGCTACGTTTTGCCATTCTTTATCAGTCCTAATACGCATTACTCCAGTATCAAGAGCAGTTAAGAGAGGCGCATGTCCACTTAAAATGCCTAGCTGTCCTGAAGTACTTGGTAGAACAACTTCTTGAACAGTGTTGTCCCAAACGGTCTTATCTGGGGTGATTACACGAACTGTTAGTACCATGTTAATTATTAATTATCAGTTATTAGAAGGGCGAATAAATATTCACCCTGATACAAATTTAGGAAACAGAAGATTAGAAAATAGTTGACTAATTATCCATTAAGTTTCGCAGCTTTTTCTTTTGCTTCATCAATATTTCCTACCAAGTAAAATGCTTGTTCGGGAAGACTGTCTAATTCTCCATCAAGAATCATTTGAAAACCCTTAATAGTATCTTTTAAAGATACATATTTACCAGGAGAACCGGTAAAAACTTCTGCTACGAAGAAAGGTTGAGATAAGAAACGTTCCATTTTTCTTGCTCTATCTACAGTTCGGCGATCATCTTCGGATAACTCATCTAGGCCGAGAATAGCAATAATATCTTGTAATTCTTTATACTTTTGTAAAGTAGCCTGTACAGAACGAGCAGTATTGTAGTGTTCATCACCCACAATATTAGGTTGTAACATTGTACTAGTAGAATCCAATGGATCAACTGCTGGGTAGATACCTTTAGATGCTAGGTTACGTGATAATACAGTAGTTCCATCTAAGTGAGCAAAAGTTGTTGCAGGAGCAGGGTCAGTTAAATCATCTGCTGGAACATAAACAGCTTGAATAGAAGTAATGGAACCTTCTTTTGTAGAAGTAATCCTTTCTTGTAGATCCCCAACATCTGTTCCTAGCGTAGGTTGATAACCAACTGCAGAAGGCATTCTTCCTAATAATGCTGATACCTCTGCACCTGCTTGAACGAAACGAAAAATATTATCGATAAACAATAATACATCTTGCTTATTAACATCACGGAAGTATTCTGCCATGGTTAAAGCAGATAAACCTACACGCATTCTAGCTCCAGGTGGTTCATTCATTTGTCCATAAACGAGAGCAATTTTCGAATCGTTTAAGTTTTCAGAATTAATAACACCTGATTCCATCATCTCATTGTAGAGATCATTTCCTTCACGTGTACGTTCTCCAACACCTCCAAATACTGATACTCCACCATGTTGAGTTGCAATATTGTTAATTAATTCCATCATAATAACGGTTTTGCCGACACCTGCTCCACCGAACAAACCAATTTTGCCCCCTTGGCGATAAGGAGTTAATAAATCAATTACTTTAATTCCAGTTTCAAAAACTTGAGGTTTAGTTTCTAAGTCAGTTAACTTTGGAGCGGGACGATGAATAGGGAATACTTCTTTATTTCCAACTTCACCTCGTTGGTCTACAGGTTCACCTAAAACATTAAAGATACGACCTAGTGTTTCTTTTCCCACAGGAACACTAATAGGGGTACCTGTATCGGTAATATTCATTCCTCTAACCAAGCCATCGGTACCAGACATAGAAACGGCTCGAACTTGGTTGTCTCCTAGTAATTGTTGCACTTCGCACACAATTTTTAAATTCTCTCCAGCAGAATTTTTTCCTTCTATTACCAATGAATTATAGATACGAGGTAATTTACCGCTAGGAAATTCAGCATCAATTACAGGTCCAATAATTTGTGTAATCTTACCAACTTTTAATTGCTTTTTTGTAGCTACCATGTTTATTCATCCTCTTTTGGAATTAGCTTACAAATGACTAAATGAAAATATTTAATGTTATTTTCGTCACTCCTATAGGCTACCATCTTTATAGCACTCAAGGAAATGTCTTAGTTCTTGTTGAAAGACTATCTTAATATTAAAATGTTGGAAATGATACTAATATATTAGAGTAGCAACCTATAAAGTATTAGGTATAGATTATAAATATAAAAATATAATGTACAACTTATTTATTTTACAAAAGCTTTTTATAATCACATGTTTGTTGGCAAAGTATAAACTCTACCTAAAATGAAAAACAATTTTGAAAATAACTATGAAATTCACCGTCAATGGATGAGAAGAGCATTAACCTTAGCTGAAAAAGCAGGAAATATAGAAGATGTTCCTGTAGGAGCCATAATTACCGACAATCATGGGAACTTAATTGCCGAAGGATATAACCGTAAAAAACAAAATAATGATCCCATAGGACATGCAGAAATTCTTGCTATTCGCCAGGCCAGTCAAAAATTACAGTCTTGTTATTTAGATAAATGTATACTTTACGTCACACTAGAGCCTTGTATGATGTGTACTGGAGCTATCATACATTCTCGAATAGGTTTACTAGTTTATGGAATTGATGATCCTAAGGCAGGAACTGTCCGTACAATTCTGAATTTACCTGATAGCGATGCTTCAAACCATCGTTTACCTGTACTTTCCGGTATTTTAAAGGAGGAATGTCAAAAGCAATTACAGAACTGGTTTAAAACAGTAAGAGATAAGAAAACAATCAATGGAAAATAATGCTAAATTGCTGCAATCTTTAATAATATAAAAGGCTAAGAACAAGCTATGTGAAAAGACTATGATTATAATAGCCGATATATAAATCCTAACTATTCTATTATGACAAATCAACAAGATTTGCCTCTTTTAATTTTAATTGATGGTCATTCTTTAGCATTTAGAGCTTATTATGCTTTTTCTAATTCTAGAAAAGGTCTACTCAAAACTTCTACAGGAATTCCAACTAGTATTTGTTTTGGATTTTTAAACTCATTAATGCAAGTTATCAAATTAGAGAAACCTAAATATATAGGTATTGCATTTGATAGTAAAGAAAAAACATTTCGCCATAAATTCGATACTGAATATAAGGCAAATCGTCCAGAAACTCCAGAAGATTTTATTATTGATATTAAAAATTTACAAAAAATATTAGAAATACTAGATATAGTTACGATTACCATGCCCGGATATGAAGCAGATGATATATTAGGTACACTAGCTGTAGAAGCAAGTAATAGAGGCTATCGTGTTAAAGTCCTCAGTGGTGATAAGGATCTTTTTCAACTAATTGATGATACAAAAAATATAAGTATTCTTTACTTAGAAGGAAATAGGATTAAATCTTCCTCGGAAAGAAAATATACAGAAATGACCTCCACAACAGTTATAGAAAGACTAGGGATAACATCGGATCAGGTTATTGACTATAAAGCATTATGTGGCGATAAATCAGATAATATTCCTGGAGTCAAAGGCATTGGTGAAAAAACAGCAGTTAAGCTCTTAACCCAATATAAAACATTAGAAGGCATCTATCACAATATTGAATATATTAAAGGCGCAAACCAAAAGAAACTCAAAGAAGGTAAGAAAGAAGCAGATCGCTCTCGTTATTTAGCCAAAATTATTATTAATTGCCCATTAGTTTTCGACATAGATGAATTTGAATTAAAAGGTTTTGATCAAAGTGCAGCACAAAATCTTTTTGAAAAATTAGAACTGAAAACATTTAATGAAAATATTAATCAATTACAGGAAAAATTAGGTGGAAAATTTTCTCAGAAACTATTAAAAAAAACAGACCAGTTAATCAATAAAGATCAAGTACTAAATCATAGTAATAACCCTAAAAAAAATAGTAAAGAGATATGTATTAGGCCGCAAATTATCAGCAATACACTTCAGTTGGATAAATTAGTTAATATACTTTTGAGTTATCAAAATAACAATTGTCCAATTGCTTGGGATATAGAAACAACAGACTTAAATCCCCAAAAGGCTGAATTAATAGGAATTGGATGCTGTTGGGGAGAAGAAGTAAACGATATTGCCTATATTCCTATAGGACATAAAGAAGGTAAACAATTAAGTAAAAAAGAAATTTTAGAAAAATTGCGGCCAATTCTTGAAAGCAACATTTATCCTAAAGTTTTTCAAAATACAAAGTTTGATCGTCTTGTTTTAGAGAATCAAGGTATTAATCTAGATGGAGTTGTTTTCGATACTATGCTAGCTAGCTATGTTATTAATCCTGATAATAGTCATAAATTAAGTAGTTTATGTAAACAATATTTAAATAATATTGTTTCTAAAGACTATTCAGAATTGGGAATTAATAAAAAACAAACTATTGCTGATTTAGATATTCTACAGGTTGCTGATTATTGTGGAATGGATGCTTACAGCACTTTTTTGCTAGTAAAACCATTAAAAGAAAAGCTCAAGAAATTTCCATCTTTAGAGCAGTTATTTTCAAAAGTAGAACAATCTTTGGAAATAGTTTTATCAAAAATGGAAAGCCAAGGTATTCTTATTGATATAGATTATTTAAAAAATTTATCTAAAGAAATTAAAAGCAATTTGTTTTCTCTTGAAGAGAAAATCTATGAAGAAGCTGAAGAAAAATTTAATTTAGGATCACCTAAGCAGTTAAGTAAAATTTTATTTGAAAAGTTACAGCTAAGTACTAAAAAATCTAAAAAAATAATAACTGGATATTCAACTGATCATGCTACTTTAGAAAAATTAAAAGGCGATCATTCAATTATTGATCATCTTTTAGAATACAGGACTTTATCTAAATTACAATCAACTTATATTGATACTTTACCAATACTAGTCGATAGGAAAACATGTCGAATACATACTAGTTTCAATCAATCTATTACTGCAACGGGAAGATTATCTTCCTCCAATCCAAATTTACAAAATATTCCTATTAGAACTGAATTATCCCGTAAGATTAGAAAAGCCTTTATTCCTCCTAAAGAATGGTTATTAGTTTCAGCAGACTATTCACAAATTGAATTAAGAATTTTAGCTTATTTAAGTCAAGAACCTTTACTAGTAAACGCTTATTGCAACTATCAAGATATTCATACTGTTACAGCACAGTTATTATTCGATAAAAAAGAAATTACGACAGAGGAAAGAAATTTAGGAAAAACTATTAATTTTGGTGTTATTTATGGAATGGGTTCACAAAGGTTTGCAAGAGAAGCAGGCGTAACAATAGCTAAAGGAAAAGATTTTATTAAAAAGTATCATGAACGATATACAAAAGTATTTGAGTTCCTTGAAAATGTAAAAATAGAAGCTATCACAAAGGGATACGTCACAACAATATTAGGAAGAAGACGTTATTTTAACTTTTATAGTGATAGTTTGCGCAATTTATATGGATGTGACTCTAGTAAAATCAATTTAGAGGAACTAAAGTATAGTTATAAAGATTCTCAACTATTGAGAGCTGCTGCTAATGCTCCAATACAAGGTTCAAGTGCCGATATTATTAAAGTTGCAATGATTAAAATAGAGAAACTGTTAAAAAATTATCAAGCTAAATTACTATTACAAGTTCATGATGAGTTAGTATTCGAGATACCTCTCGAAGAACTAGAAGAATTAAAGAATAAGATAAAACAAATTATGGAAAAATCTGTGGATTTAACTATTCCCTTGCTGGTAGAAGTAAAATCTGGAGTTAATTGGATGGAGGCTAAATAGATTCAACTACTATACTACAAAATATAGTTTTACTTAAAATCTTCAATATACAAGATAAGGAATTTAAAACAGAAAGAGGTTTATTAGTTTTTATTAATAGTAAATAACAATGATATTGTTTACTTAAGTTATATTAAGCTTTAAAATAAACTTGTAAAATACATTTCTAAAAATTAATAAGTGTACACCATCTAACTTTAACAAAACAGTTTAATCTTAATATATAGTTGTTTAGATTACTAATAATATAAAGTTAGATTGTTAAACAGTTAATTTAAAAAAATTTCTATGTATTTTAAATTTCTTTAACTTTTCACAATAAAAGAGTTAATCATAGGTAACTATCATATATGTTAGGACAAGACTGGTTAGTAAAAAATAATGGTAAGTTAATATCGCTTAATTCACCTCGAGATTGGGATTTATTAAACCCGTCTTCTCCTTATCGACTATATCAGTTTTTAATAGAGCTAGATAATATAATGAGTGACGTTGATAGAGGAAAGGAAATTGAAGAGAAATATCTCTTAAGATTGAGACATTTAACCAGAAAGTTAATAGTTAATACTCCTTGGATTAGCAATAATCTATCCACCTCTAATATATCAGCACTATATGATGAGCCAGGTTATCCATACACTCTTCAGAGAGAAATTATGCTTCCTGGTAGTAGTACATTTATTCATAATCATGGAACTTGGGCAATTGTAGCAACATTACAAGGAATGCAAAAAAATATTTTATGGGAACCTTTTCCAGCTCTAGAATATCCCCATAAAATTAGAAAAACTTATGAAAAAGTTTTTCAACCTGGGGATATCGTAAGTTTTACAAATGATGCCATTCATTCTGTTGAAGCTGTAGGTGAGGAACCAAGTGTTACTTTAAATATTTATGGAGAAACTGATGCATTGAAGAGATTAAAATTTGATATTGATCATAATTGTTCTTATCGCTTTTAGAAGGTTTCTAACTATAGTATTTTTTTAAATTTATCAAAATATAAAGGTACTGCAACAAGACTTAACTTTAATATCCATGGAGCAAGTACGAGAGTTATAAATAATGATAATAATGCAAGACATCCCATAGAAACTTTAACTATATCTTCTTTTAGATTGAGACTCAAAAAAGCAGACATTGAAGCAATACCTAAGGTAATTAAAGAAGTGACTAACATTTTTTATGCTACCTCATAGTTACTTGTAGTATTGAAAGCTTTCGATTAAGAAAAATCTGATTTGTAGCTTTTTTAAACATAGTTATTTTTTAAGGCACCATGCAGTGCTAATAAATAGTTCTTATGCTAGTAACGCTACACAATTCTTAATACAAGTGTCAAGTTAAAGTATGAATATAGTTTAGATACTTATAAATAGAAAAAAAATTGTACTTTCATATCTCAATTAATTTTTTAAGGTCTTTGTCATACTAACTATTAGAGCTAAAGTTGAATCAATTTTACTAATATCGAATATTAACCATTTTGTTTTTTAGAATGTTGTATTTAATAAAAAGTAGTTTGTATTTTATGATTGATTTCCAGTCAATCATAAATATCCTTGCTTTACTAAAAAATCTGAACTGATATCTGAATTAATGTTAGATTTTTTAGATATTAAAGTTTTACTGATAAATTTCTCTACATATTTGCCTAAAATATCTCCTTCAATATTTACTAAATCACCAGGTTTTAGATAACAGAGATTAGTATGTGTATAGGTATGAGGTATTACTGCAATTGTAAACCAAGTTCCTGATAGATCACATTCAGCTATAGTCAAACTGATACCATTAACAGCTATACTTCCTTTTGTAATCAAATATGGTTGAATAAAATCAGACCATTCTTGGACTCTTGAATACGGAGCTGCAAAAGTTAGTTCCCAAGCTTTATTAGTGGGAGTGCAACTTACTAAAGAGCCTATTCCGTCTACGTGACCAGTAACAAAGTGACCACCTAATTTGCTCCCTACACATAATGAAGACTCTAAATTAACATAATTGGTAGTTTTTACTTTTTGAGATAAATTAGTTCTTTGTAAAGTTTCAGAAGAAACAGTGGCGATAAAACCATCTTCTGTTAAGTTTTCTGCCGTTAAACATACACCATCTACAGCTATGCTATCTCCTATTGATAAAGTGGATAAAATACTTGTAGTAGAGGGTTTTAAAACGGTAAGAATAAAACGATTAGATTCAAGAGAATCCATCATACCAAGATTTTCAATCAAACCAGTAAACATTTCTGTAATTATTAAAAAAGTTATCTATATTTTGATATGTAGTACGAATATAACTTATTATCCCAAAAAAAGTATTCAACTATTATTAGGTTCATTAATTAGCTCAAATAAATCTAGTATGTATTATGAAAAATATGTATATCACAATTATTAGATAATCTTCATTATGAACTATGAAATTTTTCAAACAAATAACTCAGTTTTAAGTATTTCTTAATTAGAAAATATTCAGTGTAAGATTAAATTATTTTCCAATCATATATAAACAACTAAAACGGTTCTAAATGTTAATAATAAATACTCTAGATAGCAGAATGTTTACTTATATTTCTATACTATAAGTATAGTTTACTGATTTAAGAGAAATGTCTATATTAATCTATAGAATAAAGATTTGAAGATACATGGTTGTATATATGATTCCCGTTAAGTAATTTGTTTTTTCTTTATTCTTTTTCCAATTACGTTAGCATCTATATTGTAATAACTTGCTGCTTGTGAATTATTAAAGCTTAATCTCTCTTCATCCTTTAACCTGTATCGAACAACTGGTTTAATAGGTAATATATCTAAAGCTTTAATAATTTCTTTGGCGATAGCTCTTGCTAATAAAGGGGGTACTGAATTACCAACTTGTCGAAATCCATGCCACTTAGTCACATGAAATCTAAACCAATCAGGATAAGAATGCAATCTTGCAGCTTCTCTGACAGTAATACATCTAGGAGTAAAGGGATGAATAGGTCGAGGAGATGTGTATGATCCTCTATTACTAGGTGTTCCAGCTCTTAAAGTATTACAAAAACCTTCTGGGTGCAATTTGAAAAATCTGCTAATAGGTTCCTTTTGACCTTGAGGGGTTTTTTGAAATCTTTCAATCAATTTTTTTGTGTGCTTTGTTCTTAAACTGGAAGTTAAAAGATTCTTATCATATATTCTTTGATAAGAAAAATTATCACTGGAGTTAAGAATACTTTGAACATAATCATTATGTTCAAAGTAGTTAACTTTAATCCAATCCTTGTAGTTTAGCTCTGGATAATAGTTAACTTCAGGTAAATTACTGATAGCTTGACTTACTGTTGGAGTAAAAGGAATAGTGAAATTTACGTTTCTTTCGTAATTAGTCAAAAATTGAGGATATTTAGGAAGAGGTAAATTTGATTTTGCTCCTAGAAGAAAAAGTCTTTTTCTTATTTGTGGAACTCCGTAGTTAGCAGAATTCAATATTCTATAATTTGTTTGGATCTGATAATTATTGGCATTGAATTTATTAAATATTTCTTCTAAGAATATTTGATTATTTTTCGTAGCCATACCAGGAACATTTTCAATTACAAAGTACTTAGGCTGTAATTCTAGAACTAAGCGAATAAAATGTTTAACTAAATCATTACGACTATCTTTTGGATCTCGTTTACCTATCGAAGAAAAACCTTGACAAGGTGGACCGCCAAAAACAACATCAATATCCCTATCTCCAATATGAGATAAATTTTTAATTGTCATAGCATTTATTATAGAAACATCAGAACATATAGTTGTCCAAAATGGAAAATTATATTGATGAACAGCACAGTGAATTGGATCAATTTCTATAGCTCCTAAAACATCAAATCCAGCTTGTTCAAAACCAAGTGTCATTCCTCCCACACCGGCGAATAAGTCAATAGCAATAGGACGTTTTTGATTCATATAATTATTCTGATAATGTAGAAAAATTAATATTGATAAGTTAGTCTAAATCAATTTTTATATTTTTAGTAATTATATTGAACATAAAAACTATTAATCTATTAAAGTTTTTTAGTAAATTGATATCTTGAATAGGTTAACAGGAAAATTTTTGGGATATATACCTTAGAGTTATTTCAATAAATAAATTATCCATCTTCTAATAATCTATTTTTTTCTTTTAAAAATTTAATTGCTTCCTGATACTGTATGTCTTTTACTGTTGCAATCTCATCATAAGTAAGTGGCCCTTCTGAAATAAATCTATCCGGTTGAATACCTAATTTATGAATATTTCTATGATTAGGAGTTTCGTATCTAGCTACAGTAATAGCTAAGCTAGAATTATCAGACAATTCAAATAAAGATTGAATTAGACCTTTCCCAAAAGTTCTTTCACCCAACAATATTGCTCTTTTGCTATCTTGTAAAGCTCCTGCCAGGATTTCACTAGAACTTGCAGTACCTTTGTTAACCAATAAAACTAATGGAGCATTTGTTAATGGTGTTCCAAAAGAACTAAAACTATCCTGAATACCTTGACGATTGATAGTATAAACTATCGTCCCTTTATTCATCCATAGACGAGCAATATCAATTCCGCCTTGTAAAAGTCCTCCGGGATTATCTCTTAAATCCAAAATATAAGATTTTGCACCTTCTTTCCTAAGCTTCTCAATGGCCTTTTTCATTTCTTCAGCAGCATTTGCACTAAATTTATCTAAACGAATATAACCAATAAATAAATTAGGTAAAGTTTTTTCTATATTGACTATTAAAGGACTTAAAGATATATGCTTACGAATAATCTTATTTTGATATATTTTTTTATCTTGAGAAGAAAATATAGTTAAAGTAATTTCTGTACCAATTGGTCCGCGCATTTTTTCAGCAGCTTGATCTAAGGTTAAGCTATTAGTACTGATACCGTCAATTTCTAGAACCAAATCATGTGATCTAATACCAGCAAAATATGCAGGAGAGTTTTTAAGAGAAGAGACAACTTCTAAGTCGCCAGTTTTAGAATTAACTTGAATTCGTAAACCTACTCCTAATAATTCTCCTGAAGTCTCAATTTGTAGGTTATGGTATTGTTCTGGCCTCAGTAAACGAGTAAAAGGTTCGTCAAGTGTGATTAGCATTTCATCAATTGCCTTATAAGTATCTTCTCGTGTCTTGAGAGAATACTTTAATAAATCTTGTCTTACTAAATGCCAATTTTGATGATTAAAAGTGTCATCTAAATAAGATGTGTTCAGTAAATCCCAAGATTCTAATAATAATTTTTGATTTTTAGTGAGAGCATAAGCATCGGCAGTTAAAATAAAGTAACTATAAAGAATTAGAGTAACAAAAAAAAATATAAATTTAGAAAAATTTCCTTTCATAAGATCAGTCAAAACAAAGTTTTTAGATGTAGAAAATATATTTTAACCTGGCCAAAAAATATTATAATTAAAATATCGTATTAATAAATATTGCTTGGACTTATTGTTATTCATACGATAGTAAAGATGCAACAATCCTAATTTAGAATAATATTCTTTTATCAGAATAAAAGGCTACTATTGATTAACTAAGCTTATAAAAATTTGAAATAAATACTAATATTTATGTCTATGCTCAAGTTTCGTTGCAATATAATCTATTGTAAGACTTTATCGTTACTATTCATCCATTATGTAAAAACTAAAATACTATCTTAAATAAAAACTCTATAATTTTATTCACTAGTTTTACATACTATATAAACTAGAATAAATTTTATTTTATAGAATATGGTAGATATAATAAGATCTATAAACTTTTGAGAGAAGAGATTAGAAAGTGTCAATTAATTTTCAGGAAATTATTACAAAATTGAGTAATTTTTGGAGTAGCTATGGTTGTCTAATTTTACAGCCTTATGATATTGAAAAAGGTGCAGGAACTATGAATCCTAGTACATTTCTTAGAGCTATTGGTCCAGAACCCTGGTCAGTAGCATATGTGGAACCTTGTCGCCGTCCAACAGATGGTCGTTACGGCAAAAATCCTAACCGTTTTCAATATTATTTTCAGTACCAGGTGTTAATTAAGCCGTCTCTAGATAATATTCAAGAAGTCTATTTGGAATCTCTTAAAGCATTAGGTATTAAACCTCAAGATCATGATATTCGTTTTGTAGAAGATAATTGGGAATCGCCTACTTTAGGTGCATGGGGCGTGGGCTGGGAAGTATGGCTTGATGGGATGGAGGTTACTCAATTTACTTACTTTCAACAATGTGGAGGAAAAGATTGTTATCCAACTCCTATAGAAATAACTTATGGCTTAGAAAGATTAGCAATGTATTTACAGGAGGTAGAGGTAATTACTGATATTCAATGGAATGAAAGTATCAACTATGGAGATATATTTCTACAAAGTGAAATAGAACAGTGCATATATAACTTTGAGGTATCTAATTCTGATTTACTATTTCAATTATTCAACTTATATGAAAAAGAGGCTGAAAGATTAATTTCTAAAAAATTAGTTTCTCCTAGTTTAGACTATGTTTTAAAGTGTTCTCATTCATTTAATCTATTAGATGCTAGAGGAGTAATTTCAGTAGCAGAAAGAACTCTTTATATAGCTCGCATTCGTTCTTTAGCTAAAGAAATTGCCGACTTATACTTGGAGCAGAGAAGAAATCTTGATTTTCCTTTATTACATAAAGATATTAACTACTTTTAACAGGATATTGACTTATAAAATCTTATTAATAAAATTGTAGAATACAATTACTCTTTATTAAAAAATAAAGTGTTCATAGTCAATAAATTATATATAGGCAATACCTCAACACTTAAATAAACTAATAATAATGGTTTTCAAGAATTAAAAAAATTTCTGAATAATTACTTCCCTCGAATTGTAGAGTAGAGAGAAAGCTTCACAACTTTAGCTAACCCATTTTTTTGTTCTACTTTCTTCAAATTTTTAATTTTAGTTTCCAATTCTTTTACTACACTGGAATATTCCCAAATCTTACGTTGATTAGTTAAAATAGTAATACTTTTATAAGTTAAATTTGTTCCGTTTTTTTGTTTGTAATCATCAGCATGGTTCGTAATATCTTTTTTTAAAATTTCTTTTTCTTTTTCTAATTTATCTATTAAATTGCATATTTCTAAATATCTATCAATTTTTTGATGAAATGATAAGGATATAGAGTTAGGTATCTTTTCAGTATCTATTTGATTTTTATCTTGATTCCGAAAAGGTGTATAGAAAATAAGATACTCTGCTTCTATGTCTTCTAATTCTGTCTGATTACAAAGCAAGTAGTGGATTTTGTAGATATTATTTTGATACAAATTTGATAAATCATAATTTAATAAATATTGCTTAAGATTCGTAGATTTGCTTACATAATATACATATCCAGATTTATTAGCCATTAAACAAATACCTATTTTTTCTGGTAATTTAGTTAAATTATCTAAGCTAACTGCTTTTAAATCTTCTAATAAAGGTAAATTTTGTAAGTTAGACATAAAAATTTCTCCGTCTTTCTTATAAAAGATAAAGTACAATTTAGAAAAATAATCATTAATATTAATAATACGATAATAAAAAATTATGTTTGATGTTCTTAGTGATCGCTTAGAAGAAGCTTGGAAAAAACTACGTGGTCAAGATGCAATAACTCATACAAATATACAAGAAACTTTAAAAGAAGTTCGACGTGCTCTTTTAGAAGCAGACGTTAATTTACAGGTAGTCAAAAATTTTATTATAGATGTTGAAAAATCTGCAATCGGTATAAAAGTCATTGGAGGAGTTAATCCTGGTCAACAGTTTATAAAAGTTGTTTATGAAGAATTAGTAAAAGTTATGGGAGAAAGTGCTTCTCCTCTAGCTAGAGCAGAAAATAATCCTACAGTTATTTTAATGGTAGGTTTACAAGGAACTGGTAAAACAACTGCGACAGCAAAACTTGCTCACTATCTTAAAAAACAAAAACAAAGTTGTTTAATGGTTGCTGCAGATATATACCGTCCTGCAGCCATTGATCAATTAAAAACACTAGGAGATCAAATTGAGATTCCAGTTTTTGAATTAGGTAATCAAGAAAACCCTGTTGATATCGCTATCCAAGGTGTTAATCGAGCAAAAGAAATGGACCTTGATGTAGTTATTATCGACACAGCAGGACGACTACAGGTTGATCAAGAAATGATGCTTGAATTGGCTCAAATAAAAGAAAGTATTAATCCTGATGATACTTTACTAGTCGTAGATGCTATGACGGGTCAAGAAGCGGCTAATCTTGCTCAAGTTTTTCATGAGCAAATTAAAGTAACGGGCACAATATTAACTAAGATGGATGGAGACACCAGAGGTGGAGCAGCCTTATCAGTTAGGCAGGTTTCAGGACAACCTATAAAGTTTGTTGGTGTTGGTGAAAAAATAGATGCTTTGCAACTTTTTTATCCTGATCGAATGGCTTCTAGGATATTAAATATGGGAGATATCCTCACATTAGTGGAAAAAGCTCAGGAAGAAATTGATCTTTCTGATATGGAACAACTGCAATCGAAAATTCTAGATGCAAAATTCGACTTTAACGATTTTCTTAAACAAACGCGTCTAATGAAAAGCGTGGGATCATTTAGTAGTATTTTAAAAATGGTTCCAGGATTAAATAAAATTAACACCAAAGACATTGAAAAAGGAGAAAGTGAACTAAAACGTACTGAAGCTATGATCGGTTCTATGACATTGGAGGAACGAAAAAATCCAGATTTATTAGCAAAATCTCCAAGTCGTAGAAATCGTATTGCTAAAGGTTCAGGACACTCTGAAACTGAAATTAGTAAACTAATCAAAAACTTTACTAGAATGCGTACAATGATGCAACAATTAGGAAAAGGTGGAATACCGGGAATGGGGAATGGAATACCAAGTATGGGAGATTTGTTTGGCCAAAAAGGAAACCAAAAGAAAAAAACGAAAAAAGTGAAAAAGAAAAAGGGTTTTGGAGATCTATAAATTTTAGTTTTAGATATGAAGAAGTTCTTAAAATATTTAGTCTTTGATAAAAAAATAAGTTTATTTAAAAAAACATAGATAACTTAATTAAATATAAAGAGTGCATAATCAATTAAATAAATTGATTCCATCATTAAAACTTATGCGTTACAAAAATTCCTAACATTTTCTCTCCTAAAAGTTCTGGCTGATCTACCATAGACATATGCCCGCAGTTTGGAAGATCAATAACATTTTTACCTTGGAAGCTAAAAAGTTTATGAAAACTAGCTAAGTATCTTACATATTGAGGTTCGATTAAAGTATCTTGTCTTCCAGCAAAAAAATATACCGGTTGTGCTAGACGTGCAACAATTTGTGGCAATATATGGACTTCTGTTTCAGTTGTTGAATTTAATAAAGAGCCTAATGCAGCTATTGAATCAGCTCTCATTAAGTCTGTTACTTTCTGTTTTCCCCACCTACTTGCTATAGGATCCGTTACCATCATTTTTGAGAAAAGGATGTTAATTAAAGGAACATTTGATAACCAAGGTGGTTTATATTTAACTAATTGTTTTCTAACTAGACGAAATCGTTCAAACTCTTCTTTAAGATATATCCCACCACCAACATTTAAGCAAACCACTCCTTGAATTTTTTCTGGACAAAGTTCAGCTCCCCACAATGCAATACTTCCCCCAATAGAGTGACCTATTAACCAACTTCTATGAATTTTTAATTTTTCTAATAGAATAATTAAATCTTTTGCATAAGTTTCCAGAGCATACGGAGAAGATATTTGTAAATTTTGAGATGAAAAACCTTTAATAGGCTGGGAATCTCCAAATCCTCTAATATCATAGATAAGACAAGAATATTTTTTAGAAAGTCTTTTAATGAGAGGGGACCAATATTGGCGACTTAATAACCAACCATGAACAAAAATTAGAACAGGTGCAGAAGAATTAGAGGGATATGAAGTTAACTCATAAGTATGAGAAACTCCTAAAATTTTTATAGTTGGCATATTGTGTCTTACCTCATGGGAAGGTCATGATGACATTATTAGTTAAAACCATTTGATGCCAATAGTCTTATTCAATTGTAATTTATATGGAGTTCTGATGCTTAACTTTATCTCTATGGATCTTAAATCTATTAGCACAAAAATATTACTGATTTTAATTAGAAATTATAAAACATACATCTCTCCACTTCTGCCTCCTAGTTGTCGATTTCAACCAACATGTTCAGAATATATGTTAGAAGCCATAGAAAGATTTGGACCTCTATATGGTACTTTATTAGGGATCAAGAGAATTTTTCGTTGCAACCCTTTTAGTGTCTCAAGATATGATCCTGTACCGCTTAAAGTCAAAAAATAACTATAGAACACATTTGACTAATCTTTAATTACATACTGAGCAATCGATAACTTTATTGATTGTCTTAATAAGTATTTAAGAGATTAAATCAAGAAAAGACAATATGGTAATATTGTCTTTTCTTATTAGTTTTGATAATGGTGTTGTAGGAACAAAACATATTCAATACTTTCTCTAAATTCTTGTTATCAGAATTAGTTTCATTTAACATAAACTATACGCTTATATTATCGTTTTTCAATAAAATTATAAATGTTTCTATATAAATCTAAAAGATAAGCATCATAAAGTGATTTATAGTATGTTGCCCTACAATTTCGTTTTTATAAAATATAAAATTACATATCTTTAGTTTTATTCTTTTTCAGCCCAATATCAGGAATAACATAAATTAATCCTGACACTAATGTCAAGATTACAGATATCCAAAATAATATATTACTAAAATTATCCCAGTCTTGGGGAAGAGGTGCAATAAGAAAAGCAATAGCTATTACTTGACTAAAGGTTTTAAATTTACCCCAAATGTTAGCTTCTTTAGGACCTCTTTTGTTTTTAATACTATTAATTCGATAAAAAGTTATTGCTATCTCTCTAAATATTATTAAGATTACTCCCCATATAGAAATTCGTTCTACTATTACTAAGCCTGACAAAGTTGAAATTATAAAAACTTTGTCCACTAAAGGATCAAGAAACTTACCTAACTCGGTAACTTGGTTCATTTTTCTAGCTAAATATCCATCTACCCAATCTGTAGAAGCTATAGTAAGAAAAGTTACTAGACTTATCCAACGACTAAAGAAAACAGGTGTAATTAAAAAATAAAAGAGAAAAAAAACTCCTATTAAACGGCTGACAGTAATCCAATTAGGAATGTTCATTAATAATTTCTTAGAAATACAATACAATTTATCATTTTTATCAAATACCTATTTCTTGTAGCTTATCACGTAACATACTTGCTTCTGTCTGTTTATTTTGTAATTCATACAAGTCTATAGCTTTATGAAATGCTTCAGAACTTTTAGAAATTTTCCTTAACTTAAATAAAACTACTCCTAGATTCTGATAGGTTTCAGCACAATTAGGATTTAGAGAAATTAGCTTTTCATAGATAATTACAGAATTTGTTAAATTGCCCATAGTGCTTAAAACTATAGCAAGATTATAGTAGCCGGTTAAAAAGCTAGGATCAATTTTTAAAGTTGTTTCATAAACTCTAGCTGCATCTTTAAAACTTTTTATATTCTGTAATACAACTCCATAATTATTATACGCACCCAGCTTTAAATAATCCATAACATCTTGAGCTACTGCCTTTTTATAATGTTTTATAGCTTGTTCGTTATTGTTCGTCTTAGCATATATATTACCTAAGTGATAATGTAGTTCAAATAATATGTGAGCGTTATTTGGGCTAAATTTCAAACCTTGTTTAAATAACTTAATAGCCTGCTTTTCTCTACCCGCTTGAGAATATAAGGCTCCTAACTTACTGCAAGTATATGAGTCATATGGATATTTTTTTAAAAAACTTTCCATTGCTTCTTTAGCACGAGCATGTTTGCTTAAAGATAGAATTTGACTTGGAGTATAGCCATAATGATGGATAGAGACTATAGGAAGATCTACAACTTTCCAACGATTCTCTATTCTTAGTAACTTAGCTACGCTCTCATCTATAGAGGAATGATATGGGCGAAAAAAGGAAATACTTGAATGCTTACGAAACAGGCGAGAAACTAAAGAATAAGGTGATTGGGACGCTCCCACTTCAAAGCGTACTAAATTAATCACTAAGTTATCTTTTTGAGCAATGGATTCTTTGATTTGCGGAATAGCTTCTTTGTTCAAAATTTCATCAGCATCAAGAACTAATACCCAATCTTTGTTAACGTATTTTAATGCTTCGTTTCGTGCTGCTGAAAAATCGTTATTCCACTCAAAGACAGGAACAGTTGCCCCGAACTTTTGAGCAACTTCTATAGTCTTATCGGTTGAACCAGTATCTAAAACTATAATTTCATCGACTAGTCCTTTAATACTATCTAGACATTTAGATAACCTTTCTTCCTCATTTTTAACAATCATGCAAAGACTAAGTTCTGTCATTTTTAATCTAAAGCTATTTTTTAATCTAATAAATTATTAGAATTCTGCAGTAAAGATCATTCCTTATATAGTATATTGTTAATAACTTAATATTGTAGTTAATAATATTAATGATGTTCAGTAGAACAGAAACAATTTAATTTCTCAATAGTATAAATTGCTTAGTATTTTAAAGAAGTAAATTTTCTTTTATAGTTTTTGAAATATTAATATTTCACTTATTTTGTTTTAAAAAATATTTCAAATAAGAGGCATTAGCACAAAGCAATGTATCCTTTTCAAATCTTTTCTTCTTACTATTTCAACATCTCAAAAATCAATAGTAGACTATTGTATATGAGTATAGTGATAATTCGCTTGCTATTAAAGTTCATATAAATTATCTTATGTCATTGACTCTATTAACATCAAAGGAAATTCCTCAACTAATTTATCAACCCAACCGTGAGCACTTTGATGAAACTTGGCAAAAACCGTTGAGTATCTTACTAGGGTTAGGAAGAGCTGCAGGAGCAGATTTTTTAGAATTTTTTTTAGAAAGGACTAACTATCTAAGTTGCTTAGCAGAAGAGGAAATTATTACAGCTATTTCTCCCTCTTTGTCTTCTGGCGCTGGGATACGTATTTTTAAAGGGAAAGCTGATTGCTATGTAAGTACTAATAATATCTCATTTAAAGGCCTCAGAGTAGCCTTGGAAAAAGGGTTATCTATTTTAGGCTTAAGTTTACCCTCTTCTAATGCTTATGTTTCAGAAGTAAATTTAGAGTTATTAAGAGATTACACTATAAGTAAGCAAAAAGAATCATGGCTACTAAAATGTATTCCAGTTGAGGAAATACAACAAATTTTACTTTCAGCAAACCAGGCTATTACTGACAAGGTCAATCATATTCAATCTCGTCGTTCTACTTATTTTAGAAATTGGCAAGAAGTTTTAGTTGCTTCTAGTGATGGTACCTTTGCTAGAGATATTCGTCTTACTCAATCTGTTGGCTACTCTTTATTTTGTGCAGACAGAGAGCATCGTAGCTCAATAAATAAACGTTTTGGTGATACTAGTAATATTAATTTTTTAAGGGAGTGGAATTATGAAAATGCATCAGAGGAAATTGCAGAATCTGCTGGAAGAATGTTACACGCTGATTTTGTTGAATCAGGTAATTATCCTATAGTTATGGCTAATAAGTTTGGTGGAGTAATTTTCCATGAGGCTTGTGGACATCTTTTGGAAACTACCCAAATAGAAGCTCATACAACTCCTTTTATAGATAAAAAGGGACACAAAATTGCTCATGAAAATTTAACGGCTTGGGACGAAGGAGTATCGGATAAAGCTTTTGGAAGTATTGATATGGATGATGAAGGAATGCCTTCTCAAAGAACTCTTTTAATAGAAAATGGTATTCTAAAAAACTTTTTATCTGATCGTGCTGGTTATCTTCGCACTGGTTTTCCTCGTACAGGTAGTGGAAGACGCCAAAGCTATGCCTATGCTCCAGCATCTCGAATGCGTAATACATATATCGCTCCTGGTAATTATTCTACAAATGATATTTTTGCTTCTATAGATAAAGGAATTTACTGTAAACAAATGGGTGGTGGTAGTGTTGGAGTTACAGGCGAGTTCAATTTTTGCGTTTCTGAAGGATATCTAATTGAAAAAGGAAAATTAACAAAACCTTTGAAAGGAGCAACTTTAATTGGAATAGCTCAAAATATAATGAACGAAATTTCAATGTGTTCACAAGATTTAGAGTATGCTCCAGGATTTTGTGGTTCTACAAGTGGTAGTATATATGTCACTGTTGGTCAGCCACACATTAAAGTTGATAAGATTACCGTAGGTGGTCGCTAACTCTGTAAACTTTAATCAGCATACATCGCATAAAACATATTTGTAAAAAGCAATTATCATAATTAAGTATTATTTTAAGTAATCAAACATAATTTATCAGCTGTATGCTTAATTTATTTAAAAAGATAATGTCTGCAGTAAATATCTTATGTTTATTAATCTACATATTACCGATTTGAATGTTTAACAAGCGTACGTAAGATTAAAAATGTAATCAATAAATATAGTTTAAAACTATCGAATATCATCAATGATTAAATATTGAATTTTCTAAAAATTAATAACTGAAAAGTGAAATATATTTTAGATTTAAAACTATGAACTCATCTAACACCACAAAAATTGAATATGCTGATGTTGTTATTGTCGGCGGTGGTATAGCTGGAATAGCAACTGCAGAATTTTTAGCTCGTCACAGTAATTTATCTATCAAGCTTTTAGAAAAAGCTTCTCACCTAGGAACTGCATCGTCAGGAAAATTGGAAGGATGGTATCATACCGGAGCACTATATTCTGGACAAGATGATGCACAAACATTTATTAACTGTGTAAATGGAGTTGAAGATTTAATTAATTTTTACACCCCATATTTTGTTTCTCAGTGTAATATCAACTTGTCAGAAAGAAAGACTGGTTTCTTTACACCTTCAATTATGCCTAGATCAGGCGGTTGGTTTAACAATTCTCCAGTTTATTTAATTCATCCTCAACTTAACTCTCCGGAAATTCACCTCTCTCGTCTTAAAAGTGATCTAACACATATTAATAACCAAAAAGAGAGAGTCATAGGGAGACTAGAAGCTGCTTATGGAGAACAGCATAATTGGTTGGTTGATAACAAATGTACTGCTCCAACCTATGCTCAAGTTGAAAGCAATGAAGGAATAGAATCTTCTTTAAAACAATCAACAGCTACTATTCGCAATCTTTGTAATAAATTTAACTTGTCCTATGGAATAAACACTAATACTTATGACTATATTAAAACTTTAGATTGTTCTATGAATACCAATAAAATTTTGAGGGATCTAGTATCTAGTTCTCTTAGGCATGGTGTAGATTTTGAAGCAGGAATTAAAATTGAAAAATTGTCAATTGATAATTATGGCCCTATTCGATTAAAAAGCTTATTATGTGAGACTAGAAAAGGATTATTAAAAAAATTTAAGGCGCGATTATTTATTTTTGCTGTTGGTAATGGATTTGAACCTTTCTTACGGGATTTGCAGATTAGAGCAAGATTAAAACGTAATAAAAGTGCTATGGTAGTTGCTGTTCCTCCTCTTACTGATGTAAATTTTTTTAGAATGTCTACTAAGAATCATTTTCATTTCAATCATTTTTTCCGACAACCAAATACTAGTAGTCAAGCATACTCGATATTAGCCAATTCTGGTTACATTAATAATGAAACAAATTATGAGATCGATACTGATCCGATTTTAGAGGCAGCGGAACGTTATTTTGGTAATACGAATTTGTATAATAGAGAATTATATAGCTATGAATGTACGAAAACTGAATTTGTTAGTGAAGAAGAGCAGAAACGACGTTATAGTTATTGGATTGAATCCAGGCCAAATAGCAACTATATGTGTATCTTACCAGGCAAATTTTCTTTTTTCCCCACTGTAGCTTACCAAGCTTATCAAAGGATTAGAACCTTATTGGATTTTCAAGAAATAAAACCTCAATTAAAATTTCAATCTACCAATGATATTGAAGTTAAAGTTAGTAGTTTAGTAGCTAATTCATATTCTTTTCAAATCTCTACAAACAACCATTCCTCTACTATCAAATAGTAGTAAAAATAATCTTATAAAGAATTTATATATCAAATTTAAAATACTTTCCCTTTTTTAGGATAAGAAGTAGTATATTTTGGTATTTTCATTATCATATATACAGTACTTAATGTAAATTTGTCATATATGGAACATTAATAACCTAGGGTATACAAAGTATTATTTACTATACTACTAAGTTATTTTTAAATAAGTATTTCTAAATTAGGTATATGAAAGGTATAACTTTAATTATTATTTCTTGACTCAAAATTATAGGTTCAATAAATAATTTTTATAGATAATCACTATGATAGACAAAAAAAAATTAAACTCAGGAACTTTATATGTGGTAGGGACACCTATAGGTAATTTAGAAGATATAACATTACGAGCAATTAGGGTTCTAAAATCAGCTGATTTAATTGCAGCGGAAGATACTCGTCATACCGCTAAACTTCTAAATTATTTCAAAATAACTACTCCTAAAATTAGTTATCATCAACATAATTATGTAATTCGTCAAGATGAATTAGTAAGTAAATTAGAACAAGGAAATATAATTGCTTTAGTAAGCGATGCTGGGATGCCAGGTATCTCTGATCCCGGTTATGATTTAATATGCTCATGTATTATTAAGAATATTCCTGTAGTTCCAGTTCCCGGCCCTACAGCAGTTATTACGGCTCTTATAACTTCAGGATTACCTAGTGATCGTTTTGTTTTTGAGGGTTTCTTACCTATCAAAGCTCAAGCAAGACAAGAACGACTTAACTTGTTAAAAAAAGAAAGTCGTACAATCATTATTTATGAATCTCCCCATCGCTTGTTAAAAACTTTAATTAATTTTATAGAAATATTTGGTGACGATCATAGAATCACTATAGGAAGGGAGTTGACTAAGTATTATGAAGAATTTTGGAGAGGCAATTTAAAAGAAGCTGTATTACATTACAAAGAAGTTAAGAATATTAAGGGAGAATTTACATTAGTTTTATCTGGCTGTTCTCAAAATAACTTATTAGATTTAAATATCGAACAGGTAAAATGTGAGTTCCTAAAATTATTGGATAAAGGAATGACGAGATCTCAGGCAAGCAAGTATTTAGCTACAACAGTAAATTTTTCTCGTCGTCAAATTTATGAAATGTCTTTAAGTGACTAATACGTATCAATATTTCTATTATGATGATAGTTATAGAAACTAATTATTAATAAAATTTATAAGATTCTAATATGTATAATTTATGATAGTTCATATATAGTCTTGTTTTTACAAGAAAATAGAAAAAACTATGATTTATATATCTTCCGAGCTTAAAAAAAAATATCTTCTCCATTAAAGATAGGATCGTTGAGTCTTAACAGCAGAGTTTTACAATCACCTTTAGCTGGAGTAACAGATTTAGTATTTCGTAAGTTAGTTCGACGTTATTCTCCTAAATCTATGATTTATACCGAAATGATCAATGCAACAGAACTATGTCATTTAGGAAGAACGCAACAACTTATTAATATCGAGATTGAACAAAAGCCAATCGGAATACAAATATTTGATTCTCGTTACCACTTTATGGTGGAAGCTGCTAAAAGAATAGAAATTCAGGGTGCACAAGTAATTGATATAAATATGGGATGTCCAGTTAATAAGATTACGAAGAAAGGAGGAGGATCTTCATTATTAAAGCAGCCAAAAACAGCCAAAAAAATTATTTCTGAAATTGCGAAAGCAGTAAAAATACCTGTTACTGTAAAGACAAGAATTGGCTGGAACGATAATACAATTAACATATTAGATTTCGCAAAAATGATGGAAGATGCTGGAGCTTGCATGTTAACCATTCATGCAAGAACTAGAAATCAGGGATATACTGGAACTCCTTATTGGCAATGGATCAGAAAGATTAAAGAAAACTTACTTATTCCAATCATAGCGAACGGAAATATTTTTTCTGTTGAAGATGCAGTGAAATGCTTAGAAATGACAAATGCAGATGGAGTTATGTGTTCTAGAGGAACCTTAGGTTATCCATTCCTCGTAGGAGAAATCGATCATTTTTTTAAAACAGGTCGTTCCTTTGCTACAATAACTCCTCAACAAAGATTGGGATGTGCCAAAGAACACCTACAAGAGCTTTGGGAACACAAAGGTAATCAAGGCATTTATCAAGGGAGAAAACATCTTCTCTGGTATTGCCAAGGATTCCCTGGTGCACCAGAATTAAGGAAAGAAATTATAAAAATTCAAAATATAGAGGAAGGATATAAGTTGTTAGATAAAAGTATTGAGTTATGTCTATAAAAAGATTCTATTTGAGACCTAGTCAAGTTATAACTTTTTTATAAGACAAGTACTGTCTAATAGTATTAGTTCTATAGAGCTTTCAAAAAATTTGCTATGTATAAAAATTAGGTGATTTATCTTGTCTGAGAAACTTTTCAACATATTTGAAAATTATATGGCAGTATTAAAAATCATGTTGATTTTGAGCGTTAATAATTTAAAAAGAATTATCACAATTTTTCTCAAACATAATTAAATGAAAAATAACTTTTTAATAAAAGTTATTTTTCATTTAATTTCAGTAGATAATTCAAAAAAATGCTATATTAATGTGAGTATTTACTTTTAAAATTTTCGAATTTCTATTTATATATACATATATTAAAAATAGAACTTATTACCTATTAACTATTTGTCCGGATCCTCCAAACGTGACTACTCAAATTCCTTTTATTACCAACGACTCAGAAACTTCTCCAGCAAATGTTTCGAGTGACTGCTTTAATCGTAATCATC